>NZ_CP028271.1:626613-939919 GCF_009914055.1 Mixta intestinalis | reverse complement strand
CGCCGTATCAATTCACTGGCTGGTGGCGCTAAGCGTCTATGGCATGTTTGCCCTGGGGCTGTGGATGGTTTCACTCGGTTATTATGATATCTGGTATCACAAAGCGCCGGAGCTGCATAAAAGCATTGGAATGGTGCTGTTCGCGCTGATGATTTTTCGCGTTCTGTGGCGTTTGATCTCTCCCCCACCGCCGCCGCTCACCAGCTATTCGCCGCTGGTTCGCTATGGCGCTACCGCGGCCCACCTGCTGCTCTATCTGCTGCTGTTCGCCATTTTTATCAGCGGCTATCTGATTTCTACTGCCGAAGGCCAGCCCGTCGATATCTTTGGTCTGTTGCCTGTCCCCGCCACCGTCAGCATCGACGCAACACAAACGGATCTGGCTGGCGATATTCATTTATGGCTCGCATGGAGCGTAGTGGTTCTGTCACTGCTGCATGCTCTGGCGGCGCTAAAACACCACTTTATCGATCGTGATATCACACTAAAACGGATGCTGGGTTGCCGCATCGCGTCATCTATTAAAACGGAGAAATAATATGTTGAAAAAAACGCTTTGCGCCTTGACGGCGGCCACTCTGCTACTGGGCGCTCAGGCAGCCACCGCCGCAGAATATAAGATTGATAAACAGGGACAGCATGCGTTTATCCAGTTCCGCATCAAGCATCTTGGCTACAGCTGGCTTTACGGCACCTTTAACGATTTTGATGGCGGCTTTACTTTTGATGAGAAAGATCCGGCAGCGGATAAGGTTAACGTCACCATTAATACCAACAGCGTGGATACCAACCATGCTGAGCGCGACAAGCACCTGCGCAGCGCAGAATTCCTTAACGTCGGCAAGTTTCCTCAGGCAACTTTCGTTTCTACCGGCGTGAAAAAGGATGGCGACGAGCTGGATATTACCGGCAACCTGACGCTGAATGGCGTTACCAGGCCGATCACGCTGGAAGCAAAACTGCTTGGTCAGGGTGACGATCCCTGGGGCGGTTACCGTGCAGGATTTGAGGCGGAAGGCAAGCTGGCGCTGAAAGATTTTAATATTAAAACCAATCTCGGCCCGGCTTCACAGGAGGTAGAGCTGATTATCTCCGTCGAAGGCGTACGCCAGAAATAAAAAACCCTCCGCAGGGAGGGCTGAATCTCAATTTTTAGGGCGGCGCAGGCCGCCCTTTTTATCTTATTCCTGCGGCTCCTGCGGTGCCGGGATAGTCAGCGTGGCGTTCAACAGCCCGCGTGACTTATTAAAGATTTTATTGCTGGTTTCCCGTCCGGCGCGACGTGCACGCTGCTCTTCCGGCGGCAATGACGCCTCTTCCATACAAAGCGGGCTACAGCAGTGCTGATATTTTTCCGCACAGGCGGGACACTGAATAAACAGCAGATGACAGCCGTCGTTAACGCAGTTCACATGCGTATCGCAAGGCGCGCCACACTGATGGCAGTGGGCAATCACATCGTCTGAAATACGCTCACCCATGCGTTCGTCAAACACAAAGTTTTTGCCTTTGAAACGCACCGGCAGGCCCTGCTCGCGTGCGCGGCGCGCATACTCAATAATGCCGCCTTCAACGTGATAAACCTGCTCAAAACCGTTATGTCGCATCCAGGCGCTCGCTTTTTCACAACGAATACCGCCGGTACAGTACATCACGATTTTTTTCTCTTTGCGATCCTGCAACATATCCACTGCCATCGGCAGCTGATCGCGGAAGGTGTCAGCAGGGATTTCCATCGCCCGTTCAAAGTGCCCGACTTCATATTCATAGTGGTTGCGCATATCGACAAACACCGCATCGGGATCGTCCAGCATAGCATTAACCTCAGCCGCTTTCAGATAAGCCCCGACCTGGCTGGCGTCAAAGCTTTCATCGGTGATGCCGTCAGCCACGATACGATCGCGGACTTTCAACCGCAGCACCCAAAAGGATTTGCCGTCATCATCCAGCGCAACATTCATGCGCAGATTATTCAGCGCCGGATGGAAGCCGTAGAGCGTTTCCTGCATGCGCGGATAGAGGCTGGCCGGTACGCTAAGCTGCGCATTAATGCCTTCATGAGCGACGTAAATGCGCCCGAAAACCTGAAGTTCAGTTAACGCCTGATAAAGCGCATCACGGAACGCCTGCGGATCGTCGATAGTGAAATATTTATAAAAAGAGACGGTAGTGCGCGGCTCAGTTTCAGCTAACATGCGCGCCTTCAGCTCTTTATTGGATACCTGGTTATGTAACACTGGCATGGTGTTCTTTCCCATTAGTGAGCGGTTTTTCAGGCGCGCATCATACCTGATTTAACAGTAAAGCAAAGCTTTGCATCATTTTTTCTACATTTGACGATCGGGCGCTACCGCACATACTGACAATTGACCACGCTTATAAACACGTTGAGCATAACCGCTTTATTAGCGCCCTTACTATCACTTACGTGATAACAGATGGAGAAGACAATGAGTCAGCTATTTACGCCGATACAGTTGGGTAAACTATCCCTCAGTAACCGCATCATCATCGCACCAATGTGCCAATATTCTGCGGAACAGGGTAAAGCGACACCCTGGCACCGTATTCATCTGGGCCATCTCTCCCTGTCCGGCGCCGGACTGTTAATTATCGAAGCAACTGCGGTAGAGCCTGCCGGACGCATTACGCCGCAGGACCTTGGCCTGTGGGATGACGAAACCGAGCAGGCACTGGCAGAAACCATTGCGGATGTGAAACGTTACGCCACCATGCCGCTTGGCATCCAACTTGGACACGCCGGACGTAAAGCCTCCACCGATGTCCCCTGGCGCGGCGGCAATTTTTTAACCCCGCAGCAGGGCGGCTGGCAGACTTCTGCCCCTTCCGCCCTCTCCTACAGCGATAAAGATGATAAGCCGCTGGCGCTGAGTAAAGCACGCATTGAAGAAATCAAACAGGCCTTTATCGACAGCGCCATTCGCGCCGATCGTCTCGGCTTTGAGCTGGTGGAAATTCATGCCGCACACGGCTATCTGCTGCATCAGTTCCTGTCGCCGCTTTCTAACCAGCGTGACGATGAATATGGCGGCTCGCTGGAGAACCGCATGCGTCTGGTGATGGAGATTTATCATGACGTACGCCGCGTATTCCCGCATGACAAAGCGGTGGGCGTGCGTATTTCCGCCTCCGACTGGGTGGAAGGCGGCTGGGATGAAGCGCAGTCTGTCGCGTTGAGCAAAGCGCTGGAGAAAGCAGGCTGCGACTATATTCATGTCTCCAGCGGCGGCCTCTCGCCGCAACAGCAGATCAGCGTCGGCCCAAATTACCAGGTGCCTTTCGCCGCCGGTATAAAGGAGGCGGTGACCACCATGCCGGTTATCGCCGTCGGCCTGATTACTGAACCGCAGCAGGCAGAATCTATCCTGACCAGCGGCCAGGCTGATGCTATTGCCCTGGCACGTGCGATGCTCTACGATCCGCGCTGGCCATGGCACGCTGCCGCAGCACTGGGCGAAAAAGTACAGGCGCCGCCGCAATACTGGCGCTGTGAACCCCATGAAGTTAAAGGTTTATTTAACGTATAGGCGATAAATTGTTCGCTGGCAGCGCATCTTCTGTACTACTGATTTACCGGGCTGATGGCATTATTTCAGCCCTTATTAAAAAAGTGGCACAATACGCCACCTGAATCTGGACATTGCGGCAAACGCGTTTGTTGCCGCACCGAATAACTGGAAGAACATGACTCATCTGCCTCAATTTTCCCGCAGCCTGCTGCATCCTCGTTACTGGCTGCTTTGGCTGGGTATCGGTCTGCTTTATCTGATCGTTTTGCTGCCTTATCCGCTGCTTTACCGCCTTGGCTGCGGAATGGGGCGTCTCGCCATGCGCTTTATGCGCCGCCGCGTTGTTATCGCCCAGCGTAACCTGGAGCTTTGCTTCCCTGAAATGCCCGCCGCCGAACGCGATGCGCTGGTAAAGCGTAATTTTGAGTCAGTCGGTATGGGTTTGCTGGAAACCGGCATCGCCTGGTTCTGGCCCAACTGGCGCATAGAAAAATGGTTTACCAGCATTGGTGATGAACACGTCACACAGGGCCTGAGAGAGAAAAAAGGCATCCTGCTGATCGGGTTGCATTTTTTGACGCTGGAACTGGGGGCGCGCTATTTCGGCATGCTTAATCCCGGCATCGGCGTTTATCGCCCTAACGATAATCCACTGATCGACTGGCTGCAAACCTGGGGCCGAATGCGTTCGAATAAAAGCATGCTCGATCGTAAGGATCTGAAAGGTATGATCCGCGCACTGAAGGCGGGCGAGATCATCTGGTACGCGCCGGATCACGATTATGGTCCGAAAAGCAGCGTATTTGTGCCGCTCTTTGCCGTGCCGGATGCCGCCACCACCAAAGGTAGCTACCTGTTAATCCGCAGCGCCAGCCCGGCTGTCATTCCTTTTGTGCCGCGTCGCCTGCCGCACGGTAAGGGCTATGAGCTGGTGGTATTGCCCGCCATGCAGGATATTCCTCTCGACAGTGAAGAAGCGACCGCCAGATATATCAATCAGGTTATCGAGGAAGCGATTTTGATGGCACCAGAACAATATATGTGGCTGCATCGCCGTTTTAAAACACGCCCGGAAGGTGCTGCTAAGCTTTATTAATCCTCCCCTTCCCCTTCCGTTTCCTGCCGAAACGGAAGGACTAGATTTCTTTCCGCCCCAGTTTTTTTAACGCTAAAGCTATACACGGCAAATCTTCGTCTATTCTTTCCTGAAACCATCCCCGAGGAGAGTAAGGAGAAACCAATGAGCATGTTCAGCACACTGGAAGAAGCTATCGATAACGCCCGTGAAGAGTTTCTGGCGAACAACCCGGATCTGGATGATGACGAGGTGTCGGTAGGACAGTTTAACCTGCAAAAATATGTAATGCAGGATGGGGAGATCATGTGGCAGGCGGAGTTCCTCGCTGATGAAAGCGATGACGGCGAGCTGTCGCCGATCCGCACAGGTGAAGCCGCGCAGGCTATCTTTGATGGCGATTTTGACGAGGTTGAGATACGTCAGGAGTGGATGCCGGAAAATACGCTGCATGAGTGGGACGAAGGCGAATTCCAGCTGGAAGCACCGCTGGATACCGAAGAAGGCCAGGCGGTCGCGCAGGAGTGGGAAGACAGCGGCAGCAATAACGAATCAGATCGCTGGTAAGCAGGCTACTCATAAGGCCCATGATGGGCATCAATCGGTAGCAATAGCGTATCCAGCAACGCCGACAGCGGCACGTCGATAATGGTGATAACACGCCACGGCGTGTCGCGCACATCCCACTGTACGCCAGGATAGTATTGATTACCGTGCCCCTGTCCCGGCACCGTGCGGCTGATAATGCTGCCGCAGCCGGACAGCAGGAAGGTTGCCAACAGCAGCAAAGCGCCCGTTCCCTTTTTCACTTTTTCCTCCCGATCGCTGCTGCCAGCGGCTGATAACGGATCAACGCCATAAATTAAAGCGGCCCGCAGGCCGCTTCACTTACTGTTTTGCCGGTGCTAACGCCAGCGGATTTAGCGGTAGCTTGCGATAGAGATCCTGCCACTCATGGTACTTCTCCGCATCCTTCCACAAACGGTAGTGCAGGCGCGCCAGCATTACCGGATCGCTGAGCAGCGTCAGACGTTCCTCACGGCTCAGCTTCGACGGCGCATCGCTAAGCGCATGCTCAACCCGCCGATCGCGTGCGTGGTCCAGCAAGTCGCTCTGTAGATGGCGCGACGTTGCCAGCGCGGTAGCCAACGCGTTAAACGACGGATGGAACAACGCATGCATAAAGCCATGCTCCAGCGCACGTTCGCGATTCAGCTGTAGGTAAGTATCAGTATCCTGTAGCTCTTTCGGCGGCGCGTACTCTTCCGGGATCAGGAACAGTTTCGCCCGACGAGTCGCCAGCCCGTTGCTTGCCCGACTGGAGATCACCGACACAAACGGCGACAGGATCAGCGAGAAGACAATTGGCGACAGCCACCAGAGGAAGTTGAGATCGAGCCAGCCCATGCCTGCGGCCCAGACGATGCCCAGCAGCATCTGCGAACCGTGGCGGCGGAATGCTTCGCTCCACGGCGTAGCGTCATCATCACGCTGCGGCGAGTTCCAGACCACTTCCCAGCCGAGGAAAGCGCTGACGACAAACACCGTATGGAACAGCATACGCACCGGTGCCAGCAGCACCGAGAAAAGCATTTCCAGCAGCATCGACACTAACAAACGCAGCGCACCACCGTAGCCTTTCGCCCCTTTAAACCAGATCAATACCACGCTCAGCAGCTTCGGCAGGAACAGCAACACCAGAGTGGTAGAGAACAGCGCGATCGCCAGTTCAGGACGCCACTGCGGCCACACCGGGAAAAGCTGGCGCGGTTGCAGGAAATACTGCGGCTCCATCAGGGTATGCACAATCTGCAACGCCGTGGAGAGCGCCAGGAACATAAACCACAACGGCGCGGAAAGATAGGACATCACGCCGGTCAGGAATACCGCACGGTGTACCGGATGCATCCCTTTCACCAGGAACAGACGGAAATTCATCAGGTTGCCGTGACACCAGCGACGGTCGCGCTTCAGCTCATCCAGCAGGTTCGGCGGCAGCTCTTCATAAGAACCGGGCAGATCGTAAGCAATCCAGACACCCCACCCCGCACGACGCATCAGCGCCGCCTCAACAAAGTCATGGGAGAGGATCGATCCGGCAAACGAGCCTTCGCCCGGCAGCGGTGCCAGTGCACAGTGTTCAATAAAGGGCTTCACGCGAATAATGGCGTTATGGCCCCAGTAGTGCGACTCGCCCAGCTGCCAGAAGTGCAAACCAGCGGTAAACAACGGCCCATAGACGCGGGTAGCGAACTGCTGGCAGCGCGCGTAAAGCGTATCCATGCCTGATGCCTTCGGCGACGACTGGATAATACCGGCGTTCGGATTTGCCTCCATCATACGCACCAGACCGGTCAGACATTCACCGCTCATCACGCTGTCCGCATCCAGCACCACCATGTAGCTGTACTGGCTGCCCCAGCGACGACAGAAGTCATCGATGTTGCCGCTTTTACGTTTCACGCGACGACGACGACGACGGTAGAAAATCTTTCCGGCTCCGCCTACGTCACGCACCAGTTCCATCCATGCTTTCTGCTCCGCCATCGCGATATCGGCGTCGTAGCTGTCGCTAAGGATATAGACATCAAAGTGCTGACTTTCCCCGCTGCGTACCACCGATTCCCAGGTGGCGCGCAGACCGGCAAATACACGCTCTACGTCCTCGTTACAGATCGGCATGATCAGCGCGGTGCGGTGCGAGGAATCGATCGGCTCGTCGCCGCGCAGCGTATAAGAGATGCTGTATTTGTCACGCCCGATCAGCAATTGCAGGAAGCCCATCAGCGCGGTCCAGAAACCGGCGGAAACCCAGCAGAACAGAATGGCGAACAAGAACAGAATGCCGGTTTGCAGCACATAAGGGAGCAGCTGCAACAGCGACTGCTGCCAGTTCTGATTCAGCATATCCATCGGATCGATCAGCGCCCAGCCCTGGTAAGGCAGAATGGTTTTCATATACCAGGTAGCGATAACCGTCTGGAACAGCGTCAGAATCAACAAAATGTAGCGACGAACAGAGCCAACATGACGCCATTTGTCTTCCTGACGCTGCTCTTCCGCCGTGGCATAACGCGGCGTCGACTTCTTGCCGCGCAGCGCATCCCAGGCGCGTGCCACTGGGTTAGTACGCCACGCCTCCGGGAACATCCGCGAACGCTTTACCGGCGGCATCGCCTTCAGCGTGGTGCGTCCGAGATAGTCCTGACCGAACTGTTTTCCGCCATCCAGCGAATTTGGCCAGCTCATTTCGAGGCGTGATTTGACCGAAGTAAGCGGCGCATCATCGGGACGCGCCTCAGCCGGGCCGCCCTGGCCCAGCTGCTGATGCAATTGACTGTAGACGTCGCCGCCCGCCTGCGCAGCGGGCTGGCTGGCCGACAGCGCCGCTTTACGCTCAGGCGTCAGCGGCAGCATGTCGATATAGTCGGCTGGAGTAAGCATTGATTTATTCATTGGCAGGCAACTGGTAGCTCCATGTTTCCGTCAGCGCTTTATCACCGTTAACCAGTGCGGCGCGCATTTCGGTCGGCTGCTTATTGTCTTTTACGCGGATGCGCAACATTAAGCGCCAGCCTTTAGTAACCGGGTTATAGCGCACGCTCTGCTCCACGATTTCACCGTTATTGCCGATGCTGACCTGTGGTGCAACCGGCGTATTATCCGCCAGCTTACTCATATTCTGGCCAACAAAATCAACCACAAAGGCGATAGTCCCGTCCGGCTGACGCACCAGATTCGACTGTTTTACGTCACCGGTAGAACGCAGCGTGCTTTTCACCCATGCCGTTTCCGGCGAGTGCAGCTGGTCTTCATTACGGGTAAAGTGCAGACGATATTTAAAGTTCATCTCCTTGCCCGGCTCCGGCAGATTTTCCGGCGTCCAGAAGGCGACGATATTATCGTTGGTTTCATCCGCCGTCGGGATCTCTACCAGTTCCACGCGGCCTTTACCCCAGTCGCCCTGCGGCTCAATCCAGCCGCTCGGACGCAGGTCGTAACGATCGTCGAGATCCTGGTACTGACTGAATTCACGTCCACGCTGTAGCAACCCAAAGCCTTTCGGATTCTCGACGGTAAAGGTGCTGACCGCCAGATGTTTCGGGTTGTTCAGCGGACGCCAGATCCACTCGCCGTTACCAGCGTGAATCGACAGACCGTTGGAATCATGCAGAGCGGGACGATAATTCACTATCGGAGAAGGCTGATTCGTGCCGTACAGATACATACTGGTCAGCGGTGCCACACCCAGCTTGCCCACGTTATCGCGCAGATAAACTTTAGCCTGCACATCAACATTAGTATCTTTACCCGGACGCAGTACAAAGCGATAAGCGCCAGTGGCGCGTGGGGAATCCAGTAGCGCATAAATGACCAGCTGCTTATCCTGCGGCTTCGGACGCTCTACCCAAAACTCGCGAAAGCGTGGGAACTCTTCACCAGAAGGCAGCGCGGTATCGATCGCCAGGCCACGGGAGGATAAGCCATAAACCTGGCCGCCGCCGATAACGCGAAAATAGCTGGCACCGAGGAAGCTGGTAATTTCATCATTTTTATCTTTGGCATTAAGCGGATAAAGGATCTTAAACCCGGCAAATCCCAGATTTTTAATGGCATCCGGGTCGTGCTGTACCTTGCCAAAATTAAAGTAGTCCGGGCTGTATTTGATTTCACGTACGGAATTCGCCGTTACCTCATTAAGTTTTACCGGCGTATCGAAATACATCCCCTGATGATAAAACTCCAGCTTGAAAGGCGTCTTCAGTTTGTTCCACCAGGCTTTATCATGATTAAACTGAATTTGCTGATAGTCAGCATATTTCATATCACGAAACTGAGAGGGCAAATTGCTCTTCGGCGCTTCAAAACTTTTTCCCGCTAATGACTTTGCCTCTTTTGCCACGTCGTCGATGCTAAAAGCCCAACTGTTATTGGCATACAAGGCCAGCAGAACCGCTGCACCAACCCAGTGCAGTTTTTTCAGTTCCGTTTTATTTTTGTTAGTAATCAGCACGTCCCCCCCTTTCGTGTGCTTAAATCAATCCCATTCATATTAATGGATTATTCCGCTTTCCGACAGTATGCCCGCGCTTTTGTTCCTTTTTTCGCTGCGCTTAGGGTGTTAACCTGCGTTGATCGTCTGTTACAGAATCGGCTGATATTATATGGATTCCTGCTCCGGTAAAGTAAAGCATTTGCTTTTGTCAGGTTCGGCGTGAACCGGAGTATAAAACGTACTAAAACTGGACAACCATGCGTACAAAATCCCAGCAGCGTGAATATTTTTTTGATTCTATCCGCGCCTATCTGATGCTACTCGGCGTTCCTTTTCATGTCTCTCTTATTTATTCCAGCCATCAGTGGTCCGTTAACAGCGTCGAGTCATCGTTCTGGCTGACGGTGTTTAACGATTTTATCCATGCCTTTCGCATGCAGGTGTTTTTCGTTATCTCCGGCTACTTCTCTTACATGCTTTATCTGCGCTATGCACCAGACGAATGGTGGAAGGTGCGTGTCGAACGCGTTGGCATCCCGATGCTGAGCGCCATTCCGCTGATCACGTTACCGCAGTTTTTTATGCTGAAGGCGTGGACGGGAAAGGTCACCGGCTGGGAACATTTTTCCCTGTATGAAAAGTTCAATACGCTGGTGTGGGAGCTGATCTCCCACCTGTGGTTTTTGCTGGTACTGGTAATATTCACCACGCTTGGTCTCTGGCTGTTCCAGCGCCTGCGCCTTGCTGTCGGCAATGCCAGCGCACCCGGCTGGCGCGTCTTAACCCTGGCGATACTGTTTTACAGCCTGTTCTGGTGCGTAGTGCGCCGCCTGATTTTTGTTTTTCAGCCCACCCTGCTGAGTGACGGACTGTTCAACTTTACCGTGATGCAAACGCTGTTTTACCTCCCTTTCTTCTTTCTCGGCGCGCTTGCCTGGCGCAACCCGGCGCTAAAAGGGCTTTTTGTACGCTTCAATCCCTGGACACTGTTGGGCGCGGCGCTGGCTTTTCTGGCCTATATGGCTAACCAGCGCTATAGCAGCGGTGAAGGCTGGCTGTATGAGTATGATGCGGTGATTTCCATGCTGATGGGCCTGTGGATGGTAAACGTGGTGTTCGCCTTCGGTCACCGCTTCCTCAATGCCCATTCGTCGCGCATAACATGGCTGGTAAACGCCTCGCTGTTTATCTACCTGGTGCATCATCCATTGACGTTACTGTACGGCATCTTTATTACGCCACACATTCACAATAACGCGCTGGGCTTCGTGGCCGGGCTGATGTTTGTATTCGGCATCGCATTCATACTTTATGAAATTCACCTGCGCGTTCCGCTGCTGCGCTTTCTGTTTTCCGGTAAAAAGCGTACCTGAAACATGAACGGGCAAGGAAGCCCGTTACAGTAACCACTCTACCGGTAAGCGCCAGACCAGACGCACCAGCAACCGCTGCCAGATATGAGTTTTCGGTTCGTGTTTATGGACGATTTCTCTCGCCTCGCCCTCATACTCCACCCAGTTAACACGGCCCCATTTATCGAGGCGCAGCGCCCAAGCCCGTTCGCGCATCTCCTCAACAAAACGCTGGTGGATATTGCTCGCCAACACCTCGCTGTCAATGACCAGCCCCATTTCGGTATTCAGTACCGCCGAGCGCGGATCAAAGTTAAACGAGCCGATAAAGACTTTCTGATTGTCAACGCTGAAGGTTTTCGCATGCAGGCTGGAGCCAGAGTTACCGGTCAGGCCGCGATCGTGCGGTTTTTCCTCGCGGTTGCTCTGCGGTTTCAATTCATAAAGACGAATACCATGACGCAGCAGCTTTTTGCGCCATTTGGCATAGCCAGCATGTACCACCGACACATCATTCGCCGCCAGCGAGTTAGTCAGGATGGCGATATCAACGCCGTTGCGCACCAGACCCAGCAGCTGAGCTACGCCAGCGCGCGTCGGCACAAAATAGGCAGAAATAATATCGAACTGGCGCTGTGGGCGTCCGATAACCTCCAGCATACGCTGCGGCAACAGCGTGGCGCGACGTGCCTTGCCTAACCCTTTACGCGGATCGTCGCTGAGCAGGCGTGCCGGGGCCCAGATCATCTCCATTTCGCCGCTGTCGAGCTGGGACATATAGCCACAGGACTGGACGCGCTGCATATAACGCTGCACCTGTTCACTGTCGCGCCACGCTTCCGGCAGGCTTACCGCTTTGCGTGACGCATCCGATGCGCTATCCACCACTGACTCAAAAGTTTTTACCGCCGCGCTGTGCCAGTAACGTTCAAAATCATCCGCTACCTCCGCCACTACCGGTCCGATCGCCATTACATCGAGATCGGAAAACAGCGGCTGCTTGCCCGCACCGAAATACTCATCGCCGATATTACGTCCACCGACGATGGTTACCATGTTATCAACGGTGATGCTTTTATTGTGCATACGGCGATTGAGGCGGGCGAAGTCGCTGAGATAACCCAGCGCGCGCAGGGTACGAAACGAGAAAGGATTAAACAGCCGGATAGCAATATGGGGATGGCGATTCAGCTCGCTCAGGGTTTCATCCAGCCCCATCGTATTATTGTCATCCAGCAACAGCCGCACCTGAACGCCGCGATCGGCGGCCTCCAGCAGCGCGCTGAACAACAGCCTCCCTGACATATCGTTTTGCCAGATGTAATACTGTATGTCGATGCGCTCTTCCGCCATTGACAGCAACAAATAGCGCGCGGCGAAAGCATCCAGCCCGTCACTTAACGGATGAAGCCCGCTGTGATGGGGATGTTGAGCAATACGGGGAGCGACAGCCCTGGCAAGGCGAGTGCGGCTGGCGGCAGGCGTAAGGTTATCCTGCGGGTAAAGCGCTTCAGCCATGGGTTTTCCTTTTCTTATTAGCCTGATGGTTATTATTCACCCTGATTCCCGTGGGTGTTATACGACAGTTCTGATTGCTGCTGATAAAGGCGATACATCTCTTCATCAAAGCAAACCAGCCAGACCTGCTGCGGATAGTCATGCTGCTGAAAGAATGTATCGATGGTACGCAGCGCGATCGCCGCCGCTTCGACTTTAGGATAGCCGTAAATACCGGTAGAGATCGCCGGAAAGGCGACGGTGGCAAAACGATGTTCTGCCGCCAGCCGCAGACTGTTGCGCCAGGCGCTGGCCAGCAACTCCGCCTCCCCCTGCTTTCCACCGTGCCAGACCGGACCAACGGTATGAATGATCGCCCGTGCCGACAGGTTGCCTGCGCCGGTCACGACCGCATCGCCGGTGGCACAGCCGCCCTGGTTTGCCGCCAGACGTCGACACTCAGCTAACAGCGCCGGGCCTGCGGCGCGATGAATGGCACCATCAACGCCGCCGCCGCCCAGCAGACTACTGTTTGCCGCATTGACGATAGCATCCACTTCCAGGCGAGTAATATCCCCGCGCATAATGCGTAATCGCTGTTGCATCTCCTCCTCCTTACGAAACTGTGCTGTGAAAACCGGGTCAGGGTTGTCATTTAGTCTAGACTTAGCGAAACGTTCCGCGCCTGCCTTTTTTACAGGAGAAGAACCTGATGCCAAACTCACCGCTCTCTGCCACGGCGAAACGCCACCATCCCTCACTGTTCAGGAGTTTTTTTCAGGGCAGCTTCGCCTGTTCAACCGCCTGTCGCAGTGAAGGCAAACGCCTGGATATGATTATCAGCAGCGGACATGACATGCTGGCGCATAAGGATTACGCCGCGCTGGCGGAGCATCAGCTGCTGACTGCCCGCGACGGCGCACGCTGGTATCTGATTGAGAAAAAACCGGGTGAGTATGACTGGTCCTCTTTTCTGCCAATGGTACACGCGGCGCATCAGCACGGCATTCAGATTATCTGGGAGGTAGCGCATTTCGGCTATCCTTCCCATCTCGATATCTGGTCGCCCGAATTTGTCAGCGCTTTTGCCCGCTTTGCTAAAGCGATGGCGGAAGTGATGCGCAACGAAGGGATTGAACAGCCCTTTTTTACACCGGTTAACCAAATATCCTTCTGGTCGTGGGCGGGTGCCGAGGTTGCCTGGCTAAATCCCCATGCCAGCGGGCGCGGCGCGACATTAAAGAAACAGCTGGTGCGCGCCAGTCTGGCGGCGATCGCCGCAATTCGCGAGGTCTATCCGCAAGCGCGCTTTGTGCTGACCGATCCGCTGGTGCATGTTGCTCCCGTTAATGACAGCGCGGCGGCACGAGCAGAAGCAGAGCGTCAGCATCAGGCACAGTTTGATGCCTGGGATATGCTGTGTGGCAGAGTCAGCCCGGAGCTGGGCGGAAGCGCAGATATGCTTGATATCATCGGGCTTAACTACTATCCCGATAATCAGTGGCTGAGCGACGGTTCGCCGTTAACCGCAACGCAGCCCGCCTGGCGACCGCTGCATTTACTGCTGGAAGAGGTCTGGCAACGCTACCAGCGTCCTATGCTGCTGGCTGAAACCGGTGCGGAAGGCGATGCGCGTGCTAACTGGCTGAATGTGGTGGTTGACGAGGTTCAGCTGGCGCTGGATCGCGGCGTAGCAATGGAAGGCATTTCCCTCTATCCGATTGTGGAATACCCGGCCTGGGCAGACGATCGCCGCTCCCCCGGCCCGCTCTTCAGCCTGCCCGATCCCAACGGCAGCCGCACGATATATGAACCGCTGGCGCTGGTGTTACGCAGTCAACAAATTAAGTTAAGGAATCAGATTCAGGGGCGTGCTGGCGGCGTGGAAGATGGCGCAGGCTTGAGGTAGCAGGATTGAACATCCGGCGTGATCTGTGCTGAACGCCGGATATCGTTCAGCCAGGCTACGGTAACCAGAAAAACGACGGTAATCAGGCAGGCAGTAAGTAAACCCACCAATGCAATAAGCTTATCATCCCTGTTCTCCATCCCTGTTCTCCTTATTAGCTCGGATTCCATACCGGGTAACAGATATTATGAAACGCAAAGTGTTACCATCAGGACAAATATTATAATCGTAAAAGAAGTTACTGAAAACACCGCGACCACAAACTCTGCGTCATTCAGCGGTGACGACGGGTCACTTTCAGAACGTTCTGGTAACAGAGGTTGATTCACCTTTTTTTCATCCTCTCAAACGTAGTAAGCTGACATCCTGCGCCAGCAAGCTCTGGCAGACGCTCCGGGACTGATATGCTGCGCATCGTTATGATTGCCAGCCGCCGCCCAACGCACGATAAAGATCGATTTGCGCGCGTAGCAGATTATTTTTCAGCTGGACCACATTCAGCTGTGCGTTGAACAGCGTGCGTTGCGCATCCAGTTCATCCAGGTAAGAGGCATAACCATTCTGATAACGGTTACGTGCAATCCGTAACGTATCAGCAGCGATCTCCTGCTGTTTTTCCACTTCCACCAGCTGCGCCTGAGTTTGTTGAATGGCGTCAAGCGCATCGTTAACTTCACTAAAAGCATTGCGCACCACTTTTTCATAGTTATAAAGCGCCTGATTGCGTGTCGCCATGGAAACATCAACCTGTGCCGTCAGCGCCTCGCGGTTGAAAAGCGGTGCCAGCACGCTACCGCCAACGCTCCAGAGACGGAATGGATTATCCAGCAGCTGATGCAATACCGAAGTTTGCAGCGTGCCGGAGGCGGTAAGGTTAAGCGAAGGCAGTAGCTGCGCCTGCGATGAGGCCAGCGAACGATCGGCGGCCAGCAGCTGACGCTGGGCCTGCACAATATCGGGCCGACGCTGCAACAGTTCCGAAGGCAGCAGCGCAGGAAGTCGCTGCGGCATTACCTGCGTAAACTGTGACTGACGCGCAATGTGGCGCGGATTCATGCCGACCAAAATACTGAGCGCATTCTCCTGTTGACTGATTTGATGCTGTAGCTGGGGAATTTGCGCTTTTGCCGCCTGATACTCCGATGCCGCCTGCATCCACTCCAGACGCGACGTGTACCCTGCTTCAAACTGACGCTGGGCCAGATTCAGCGAGTTTTCACGTGTCGCAAGCGTCGCCTGAGTAACGCGCAGCTGCTCATCAAGCGCTAACAGCGTCATATAACCCGAGGCTACCGAAGTAGCAATTGTCAACTCAGCCGCCGCCGCCGCGGCCTGCTGCGCCGCTAATGTGGCACGCGCCGCATCAATGCTGCTGCTGCGTGAACCCCACAGGTCTACCTCATAGTTCGCCTGTAGCAGCCCCTGATAAACATTACCGTCGTGCGGCGCACCGGTGGCAGCAGAAAGAGTTCGCGCTCGGGTTACGCCGACACCCGCATTCAGCGTGGGAAAGTTATCGCCTTCGGCGGCGCGCAGCTGAGCCCGATATTGATCGACGCGGGAACGGGCGGTAAGAATATCCGGGTTATTACGCAGCGCCTGCTCCACCAGACGGTTAAGATCGGGATCGGCAAATGCACGCCACCAGTTCGCCTCCGGCGCGGCAGATGGCCCTACCATTTGTCGCCATTGCTGCGGCACCGGTAATGAAGATGGCGCTTTTTCAACCTGGGTGGCACAGCCGCTCAACAAGGCAGTTAAAAGCGCCAGCGTGGATAAACGCTCTCTTATCATGGCTGCGGCTCCTGCGGCTGCGCAGCGGTATCAATGCTGACCTGAACCGACATGCCGGGACGCAGGCGCGCCTGCTCATTGCCGTCAATTTTGATGCGCACCGGAATGCGCTGGGCGATCTTCACGAAGTTTCCGGTAGCGTTATCCGGGGAAATCGCACTGAACTCCGAGCCAGCCGCCGGTGAAATATACTCAACCACGCCGTGAAAGATGGCACCATCAAGCGCATCCACGCTAAAGGTTACCGGCAGGCCGGGCCGCACGTTAGCCAGCTGTGTCTCTTTCATATTGGCGATAACCCATTTCACTCCCGGCACCAGCGAGGTCAGACGCGTCCCGGCAGAGACATAAGCACCACGGCGAACCGAGATTTGCCCCAGCTGTCCCTCTTCCGGCGCGATGATTTTCGTGTTGTCGAGATCGATCTGCGCCAGCCGCAGGGCAGCCTCGGCGTTAGCGACATCTGCCTCCAGCGAGGCACGGTTAACGATCACCGTTTGCAGATCCTGACGTGACACATCCAGCGTCGCCTTCGCCTGCTGGACTGCGGTCACCGCCTGGCTATTGGCGGCGCGGGCAGCGTCACGTTCGCGAACAGAGAGGGAACCATCCGATACCAGGTTCTCTACCCGCTTCAAATCCAGACCGCTTTTCACCGCCTGCGCCTGCGCGTTTTCAATTGCTGCCCGGTTGCGCACGATGACCGCCTCCGCACTGCGGCGCTGCTGCTGGTTATTGGCTAATGCCGCTTTCTTCATCGCCAGCTGCGCTTTGGCCTGCTCTACACGCTGCCGATAAATACGATCGTCAATGGTCATCAGCACGTCGCCCTTATGCACCGGCTGTAAATCCTGCACGTTGACCGCCGTGATATAACCGCTGACCTGCGGGCTGATAAAGGTGATCTGCCCACGCACGTAGGCGTTTTCCGTAGTTTGTATCGCGCTGGTAAAGGGCCAGAGCTGCCAGGCATAGAGAATAATCAACACGCCGACGATAACAATCCCACTGCCGACGGCGACAGACAGGATACGAAGCTTATTATTACGCTCGCGCTCGGCGGCTTTTATTTCTTCCTGCTGACTCATTGTTTCTCCCTGATTTCAGAGGTTGCCGGAATCGGTTTTGCCGCAGCTGCTTCACGCTGCTGCTGGCGTCGGGTAAGGATGCGCAGGCGCGTCAGGCGATACAGCACCCAAATTAGCGTGCAGCCAGCCATACCCGCAGTCAGTAAATAGGTATCGTTCCACGCCAGCACATTCGCCTGTAGCGTGGCGACAGTTTGTAGCTGAGCCACCGCCTGGGCGTTGAGCAGGCTGGCATCGCCCAACTGGCTGCGAAATAGCGCGCTGTACTGACTTAAGCGCTCGGTGACATTAGGATCGAGCAGCGAGAGCCGATCGCCCAACAGGCTGGAGTGATACTTTTCACGCCAGACCTGAAAGGTGCCCAACATTGCCGAGCCGATCAGCCCGCCGAGGTTTTGACTCATGCCGAACAGCACCACGAAGCTCACCAGGTTTTTCGGCTGGGCCACGACGCTGCCAATGCCTAACAGCATCGCTGGTGCCATAAAAAAAGCGCTGCTGAAACCGAGCAGAAACTGGCTGAAGTACATATTGTGTGGGCGGGTCAACGAATTGGCGTGCGCATCCATAAAGGATGCAATCATCATAATCAGCAGCGAAGTTACAATCGGCCAGCTGAAATGTGCCGGTTTCAGGGTTAGCGCGCTGGCGGCAATTCCCAGTACCACGCCGGAAACAATCGCCAGCGCCAGGCCCTGCATCTGGTCGTTAATTAAGCCCACCTGCTGCAAAAAGCCGATAGCCCCGGTATTCTGCTCCGCCAGCACCACGCGCATCATAATCATGACAATGCCCAGCCGCACGATCGCTCCGCTACTCAGCCAGTGGGTATTAATCAGCGGGTTTTTACGGTTATGCTCCACCACTATTGCACTAACGATCAGTACCAACGATAAAGCCAGGCAGATACCGAGCCAGGGCGTGTTAAGCCACCACTCGATACGTCCCAGCGACAGCACGCCGCATAACAGCGCCATGCCGGGTGCCATTAAAATGAAAGTGACAAAATCCATTTTCTCAAACACTTTACTGCGATCGCTTGGCGGCAGCTTCAGCATAAATACGCAACCCAGCGCCACCACTGCCAGCCCGAGTTCAAACAGGTAAAGGCCGCGCCACTCTTCCAGTTGCAACAGCTCGGATGAAAAAAGCCGCGCCAGCGGAATAGCCAGCTGCGATCCACTGATGCCGATTGCCAGCGCCTTCAGGCGATGCTTCGCTGGCCATGCCTGTACCTGATAGTAGATGCCAAGCGAACTTAGCGCTGCCGCCACCATGCCATGCGCGGTACGTACGATAATCGCCGAGCTGAGATCGTTGACAAACAGGTGGAAAAAAGCCACCAGAACATAAAGCAACAGGAAAGCCTCGGTAAAAACCCGCAGGCCAAACTGCTGGCGAAATTTTACCAGCAGCAGGTTAATCGAAATATTGCCCATTACATATACCGCCGGCAGCCAGGCGATCTCATTGCTATAGGCAGCAAAAGTGCCCTGCAGATTCGTCAGATTGGCGGTAACCAGGGCATTACTGAGCGCGCCGGTCAGAGTGATCAACAATCCGATCAGCCCAAAAGCGATACGTTTATGCGTGGGATGTATTGGCGTTGAGGGCGAGCCGGGTAAAACCGGTTTTTCATGCGGCTGCCATTGACGCGGTGCGTAGGGATTGTTTTTTGCCACGTCAGAGCGTCCCTGTTTTATCCAGTAGCTGCTGCAACACCCGTTGTGCAACAGCCAGCTCATCAACGTCAATATCCGCCAACAGCTCTTCGCGCAGGCGATCGGCCTCAACGCTGACTTTACTGAACAGGATATTACCCTGTCTGGGTAACCAGCAGCAGACGTTTACGGCGATCGTGTTGCGGCTGCGAACGTTCTATCAGCCGTTGAGCTACCAGCCGATCCACCAGCGGAACTACGCTGGCCTCTTCCAGACCCAGCACCTGCGCCAGCGCTTTTTGCGTCATAGGTTCGCTTGCGCTGGCCAGCGTAGCGACGGCAAGCCAGCTATTCATACTGAGGCCGCTCTCTTTTAACCGACGATCGATCGCCAGTCGCCAGGCGTGGGCCGTGAGCTGCAGCAGGCGGGAAAAACGCTGTTGGGGATCCAAAATATTGCTACCTAATGATTAGACTTCAATGTAAACAGTCGCGGTTAAGTATAGGCTTCATGAAAAGTAATTGTGAAGAAAGCAGACAGCGGTTTATGGTGCAAAAAGTGGCATTGCCCCCTGAATTTTGCAGTCGGCTCTCTGTGGTTGCATCAGCCGCAGCCCGTTTTGTCTCTTTCGTAGAACTGTCAGTAACTTAAGAATATTCTTAAATTAGCGCATATTAATGCGACCCAATTCATCCTTTACAGCTAAACGTTGCAGGCGAAACGTTTTTTACCGCTTGTTGTATAGCTTTAAGATAATTAAATTGCCATTTAATTAATTGATAATTAAACAAATAGCACTAAATGTATAAGCATTGTTTGTACAGTTTTGCTGTTTTTGTATAACTTTACCGCTGAACCAGCTAACGGTTCTGTAACGAATGATGCATTTGCGTCGCCTCTGAAGGTGTTTAACTCGGATTTCCACCTTCAGAGGTTTTTTTTCGCCTGAAGGATGTATTGCATTCTTGTTTCAGCATCATGGCATTACCTGTGGCAACACACTTAAACCCCGGTTAACGAATAACCGATACTCAATTGGATATGATAAGCCTTAACGCACCGCAGGCTGCGTTAAAGAGGACTAATATGCAGATGATGACACCGCAAACTAACAAGGACATTGCTGATTACCTTAACGCACAGGAAAACTCCACCATCAATGAGATGGAGATTCTGGGCACCGTAGTCGCGGAAGTACTTCAAATGGGCTTGCCAATTACCAATAAGGCGATTATCACCCGACTTATCCAGCGCATGGAGCTGGAAAGCGACGTCGTGATGCTGGACATCTACCGTTATGTACTGGAAATGGTGGTGCATAAAACCGAAGATGACATCATTAGCTAAATTGCTATCGTGCAGTGTTACGGCGCGATAAACCGCCTGGCTGATAAGATGCAGGCAATGGTTACCCAACAGGAATAGCCGGGCCAATCGCCTGGCTTTTCTTGTTCACTCCGTTCGGCAAGCGATATGAAACTGACGAACGCCTTCTGCAACTGGTGCTGGCAGGAAATTAACGCTAACATAACGGCCTTGCCCCGAATGGCAATTTTACCCTTTCAGAATGACGATACGCCCTGCCGTATCACATACTAAAACAACAAGAGCCTGCAATATTATGACCACCTCTTCTGAGGCGAATGCTGAAAAGCTCGCCGACAGCGAGCTGACCGTTGCCCGCGTACTGCGCTCGCCCAAATTATTGACCCGCGAGTGTCTGGCCGGTGTGATAACCGCTCTGGCGTTAATTCCTGAAGTGATCTCTTTTTCCGTTATCGCAGGTGTTGATCCTAAAGTCAGCCTGATTGCATCGGTGGTATTGGCGTTAACGCTTTCTCTGCTGGGAGGACGCCCGGCAATGGTCACTGCGGCTGCGGGATCGGTAGCGCTGGTCATTGGCCCAATGGTACGCGCCCACGGCGTGGAATATATTATGCCAGCCGTTCTGCTCGGCGGCGCGGTGCAGATCCTGTTTGGGTTGGCCGGGCTGGCGCGCATGATGCGCTATATCCCCCGCTCGGTTATGCTCGGCTTCGTTAACGCGCTGGGCGTACTGATATTCTTTGCGCAGGTGCCACACGTCTGGGGGCAGTCTCTGCCGGTCTGGCTGCTGTTCATACTCACGCTGGCGATTGTGCTGTTATTGCCACGCCTGCTGAAAAGCGTTCCTTCTCCGCTGGTGGCGATCGTTACCGTCACGGCTATTGCTATTTTCTGCGGTTTGCAGGTACCAAACGTCGGTGACGAAGGGCCGATGTTAGCGGGATTGCCGGGTCTGAACCAGCTGGCGGTGCCGCTAAACCTGACTACGCTGCAAATCATCTGGCCAACGGCGATAAGTATTGCGCTGGTAGGGTTGATGGAGTCGTTATTAACGGCGAAGCTGGTGGACGATCTGACCGATACGCCTTCCAGCAAGCGTCGTGAATGCTGGGGACTGGGTATAGGCAATATCCTCGCCGCCTTTTATGGTGGTATTGCCGGTTGTGCCATGATCGGTCAGACCATTGTGAATGTTGAACTGGGCAAAGCGCGTACCCGAATCTCAACCCTGGCCACCGCGCTGGTGCTGTTGCTACTGGTTACCGGCCTTAGCGCGCTGATGGCGAAGATTCCGATGGTGGTGCTGGCGGGAATTATGATGATTGTCGCCGTAAAAACCGTTAACTGGCACAGTCTGCAACCTTCAACGCTGAAGCGTATTCCGTTTTCAGAAACGGTAACGATGGCGTTAACGGTGGCAGCCACGGTCTGGAGCGGTAACCTGGCGATCGGCGTCGTTGGCGGCGTACTGTTTGCTATTCTGCTATTTGCTCGTCGCGTGGCGCATGTTATTCATGCCGAACGCCACCTGAGCGCAGACGGCAACTCAGTACATTATGTCGTACGTGGGCCGTTATTTTTTGGTAGCAGCAACGATCTCTTCGAACATTTTGACTACGCGCACGATCCACAGATCGTTACTATCGATTTAACCCATGCGCAAATTTGGGACGCCTCCAGCGTGGCGGCGCTCGACGCCATTGAAAACCGCTACCAGCGTTACCAGGCGCAGGTAAAAATCATCGGACTGGATACGCGTAGCAGCGATTTCCATCGCCGGTTAAGCGGTACGCTCTGGTAACCAGGCCGTCAGCTACTGGCGGCCTGAATCTTTTTGCGGCGGCAGATGCTGTGCTTTGTAGAGATAGCCCAGCGCCAGCAGGCTGAGTAATACGCCGATAATGGTTAAGAAAGCCGTACCGGTAAAGCGATACAGCCAGATACCCCCTATTCCGCCCAGCAGAAAAGCAACCAGCGTTGATCCATGTAGCAACAGCCGTTGCAGATAAACGGGCGCGTATTCCGGGGACTCTCTACGCCGCAAGATATCCAACAGCATCGCCATCTCAATTCCGATATCAGTCGAGGTGCCGGAGACGTGGGTCGTGCGCACGCGAGCGTTTGAAATGCGTGTCACTACGGCGTTCTGTAACCCCATCAGAAAGCTCAGGCTTAAGATCATTAAAGCGCCGGAGGAAAATTGCGGAAAGCGCGTTTCTGCCCATCCCAACAGCGCCAGCAGCAGCCCTTCCAGCAGAATATTCACCGCATACACAGAACGAATCCCGTGCCGTCGCCCATGATTAATCAACAGCGTTGAAAACGTTGAGCCAATGATAAACAGACAGACAATTTCTAAAAAAAAGAACGCAACCGGCAACTCACTGCGCGCCAGCCGATCGGATAAAGAAGAAACATTACCAGTCATGTTGGCGGAGAAGAAACCTACCGCCTCAAATGCGGCGGTATTTAACGCGCCTGCGACCAGCGCAAGCGTAGCGGCCAGGCGACTATCGGTAACGAATGTTCTGGCCTCATCCTGACAAATTAACATGGTGAGTTATAGCTGAGAGTTAGGTTATCACCCGCCGGAGCGGCAGACCCCGCACGGGCTGTACGTATCGTCTGTTTTCCCTCGTCACGGCAGGACGCGCCTGCTGGCGGCGAGAGGTAAAATGGAGAAGGCGTTATTATGCGCCTTTTTATCCGGTTTCTCTTGTCGTTTATCAAAGAGCAGCCTCCTCTCTTTTTGCCGTCAGTGCTGTTGAGCTCTGGTTTGCACATTGCTGAAGGAGAAAGAATTATTGTTTTTTAGTATGTTGTAACTAAATAGAGCGCATCTTTAGTGGCAGCGGCGGTTGCGGTTGCGGTTGCGGTTGCGGTTGCGGTTGCGGTTGCGGTTGCGGTTGCGGTTGCGCAATAAAAGTCTGACAGTAGTCTGTAATCAATGCAAAAGTTAGATTTTTCTACAGATACCGGTTTATTGAACGTTGGTAATAAAACGAACAGTGAGAGTGTTATTTCCGTGAAAAAAATATCTTATCTGTAACTGATAAATCACCAGTCTGTAAGCAAGTTTAAATAACAAACATCCAGAGCTGCTATCAATGCTTACTCCTTAAATGCGTTATCGGCTCATTGTGTTTATTTAAGCAACGATTTGCTTTGTAGTTAGATTCTATTCTGCTGACATAATGCCCCTGTGTTTAAATACGCATCAGCTAAAATTTGTTTTGGTTAAAAGTTAACTACCCGATAAAGCTGACAGATAGAAGTTTAAACGGTACTAAGAATACAGCGCTGCTCAGATTAACGGTGGATGTATGGTGAACGACTCAGAACGGGCCAGGGCGGGCGATCGGAGGTGACTGCAGACAGTGTATGGCAGAGAAAAGCAACCGAATGAAACCAATAAAAACAAAAAACCGCCCTTGGGCGGTTACGACATCACTGCTATTGCTTTGATTTTATTCAGTTTTGGTGCCCGGGGCGGGACTTGAACCCGCACAGCCATACAGCCGAGGGATTTTAAATCCCTTGTGTCTACCGATTTCACCACCCGGGCGATGTAAATTGGAGGCGCGTCCCGGAGTCGAACCGAGGTGGACGGATTTGCAATCCGCTGCATGGCCACTCTGCCAACGCGCCTTTATTCCGTATGATTATCCCCAATCGGATAATCTAAATTCTTTTTAAGTTAACACCTTAACTCGTGGCGCTAACCCTTTGATTCGAGGAGCGTTTTCGCGTTCCTTCATCTGATGGACGGCATTATGGACTAACTTCCTGCGGTTGGCAACCCCCTGAAGTTAATTTTTTTAGAACCTTTTCTGAAGCGGAAATATATTGCTGCAATAATCACCAATTTTTCAGCTTATCCTGTCAGATAAAGAGGTTCTGTCGGTACATACTGCCCTTTTCATGCTTTACGGTTTCGCTACAGCAATAAGGTATAGATGCCTTTTGCCACAAAGAAAAGGTTTTCCTGAGCATTATGTTACTTTAATCGCTCAGTGATGCAGTCGCGGTTCCTAACTGCCGGAAAAATCACTCGTTTAATATTTCACCAGGTGATAAACCGAACAGATATTATCGCCTATTCGGTTATCCCCCTCCGATTACCAGAGCTGGCTGCGCTTATCTATTTCATTCCAGCGAAAATACATATCACATGCAGACAGGTAATCGGTATGCCAGCACCAGTAAAGATGGAGCAAATAATAGCAAGCCCCAGGCAGGAAACTGGCGAGAAAATAGACTTCAAACGGAAGTTCCCATGCCAATAAAGCCAGTAGTAAATTAATCAGCACTATCCAGACAAACTGTACCATTAGTACCAGCAGCAGCCGGAAAGCCAGCGATGTCCGTTGAAATTTCGCGCAGGGAATAGCCGTTGAAAAAGAAAAATCAATTTCACTCAGAAAAAGTTTGCCGAGAAAAACGTAACGCTTTGACAAGCGCGTAAACAGCAAATTTATAGCCAGTACGATTGCGCATAAAATAAACGTCGCGACGATCCGCGTTGGCGTTAACCAACCCTGAAGAGAAGAAAAATCAGGGTTTCTTCTTAACGGGCTAATGGTCAGTAATGTCAGCACTATCGTCAGTATAAAGCTAAAGCCAATATAGTGATACAGCGTTCGGTACTGTCGCTGATGCTGTGTAGTAATCCCCAACTGCCTGATATAACTCGATCTCAACCAGCGGAATACCAGGTAAACCATTAGGGGCAATATTGCAGACAGCACAACGAACGCAGGCGTTGTCGGCGACAGGCGCAAACCGTAATAAAGAATAAGCCACAGAGCAAGAATCGACACTATTCCTACCAGCAGCGGACGAGAAAGATACTTTTCCGTACGGGAGCAGGTCTTATCTATAAAATAGCTCAGATCAACGTTTTTTGTGACGCCCTTGTACATCCAGTACGCTTCCAGCTCATAGATAACGTTGAATAAAATAACCGCTGTAATGGCACTGAGATACCCGGCGTCGTTTACGTTGATAACGTAGCCATTGTTCCGCCAGTAAAGCCCGAGGAAGAAAAACAGAATCAGGTAAATAAAAGGTAAAACCCTTTTGTCCTGATAACGAATGAAGGTTAAATAATCTGGAATCATGATATCCCCCACTATTCAGATAATTTTTCGACAATGTAAGACCATTGCTGGCGAAAAGCGTGGGAAGTCATTAAGCAACTGCCCCAGATAGGCTTTATTGCTGATTTCGATAAACAGCGGCGGCGTTTCTTGTGCCAGAAAACGCTCCAGCGAATCAGTCCACTTCACCGTATGCGTTAAATGTTGTGATAAGTTTTTCCGGATCGCTTCCGGATTATCTTCAGGTTTTCCGGTTACATTCATCAGGACGTCATATTGCGGTTGCTCAATCGGGAGATATGTCAGAAAATCATGCATCTGCTGAACGCCGTCACGCATCAGGCGTGTATGCCATGCACCGCTGACGCCCAGTTTTACCGCCTCAAAACCATCTGCAACGAGGCTACGATTAAACTCACTCAGGGCCGGGATCGCTCCACCAACTACCTGCTGTCGGCGGCTGTTATCACAGCTGACGTCGAGCTCAATACCGCTATTTTCAATCCGTTTACACATCGCCAGATAATCCATACCTTTTACCGCCAGCATGCTGCCCTTATTCATTTTGCTTAGCGTATTCATTAACGTGGATCGGAAGTGGATCACTCTGAAGGTATCCTCAAGGCTCAGCGCTTCAGCCGCATATAACGCACCATATTCTCCGACGCTGTGACCACAGGCGCCAGAGAGGGTGCAGGAAGCGAGCTTTTCGCGGATCAACGTATAAAGCGTCAGATTAATCGCTGTTACCGCCAGCTGCTGTACCGTAGTTTGTATCAGCTTATTCATCGGCCCTTTTAAACATAAGCGTCGCAAATCCAGACCTGAAATATCGCTGGCGCAGTCCCAGATATGGCGCGTTGCGACGTTAATATCCCAGAGATCGGCTCCCATACCAATAACCGGATTTCCCTGCCCCGCGAACAGTAAAACAATGGGCCTTGATACGCTGTTTATATTGATATCCATATACATTGCCTCAGAAATAATACTTAATCCCGGAATAAACTCCTGTAGTTTTACCAAACAGGCCAAATTCCGAATCTCTGTTTCCCTGTGAGCGATAAATTCCGGTGTAGATTTCCATCTTTTCATCCAGCTGCGCCAGGGGTTTATTATAATGAATGCCCAATGCCAGACTACGATCCTGCATATTCATTACGCCATAAGGTTGCAGACTGGAGCGATCGCCCAGACGGAAGGTGGCAAAGGCGTGAATATAATGCCTACCCTGTAGCTGCCCTCGATTTGCAACATTGTCTATTTCCGCTGCCATCAGATACTGCCAGGCATCAAACGCCCGATCCAGCGGCGCATAGCCGGTGCGTCGGTTAAGGAAGCGAATAAGCTGGGTTTGCTTACGCCATGCCGATCTGGAATAACCTTCGCTCTGAAAATAATATTCCATACCCACAAGGCTAAAGTTATCGGTGGTGTATTGACCGCCCAGCGCTGCCTCCATGCCATTCTTATTGCTACGGCGATAGAGCGACGAAGGAAAGCGGTAATGCTGCACCTGCAATGCCTTATCGTTATCCAGATGACGCCACTGCTGTTGAGCATGCCACGCCAGCTCGGTAGTAATGGCAAACTGCGGCGTCAGATAAAAGCTGTCAGCAACAGCAAGGCTGCGGGATTCACCGAGGCTCATGCTAACCGTAGGCGTATGGCTGACTGACCGATAGTCCGTATAGCGCAACAGGTAGCGCTCACTGGCGTTAGCACGCTCGATTGCCGACCAGTTACCGGATGACATATAGCGCCTGGTAACATGCGTTAACCTGGGCGCTACCGTAAAAGCCAGAGCGTACTCAGACGTCTCTTCTGTTAAGCGCCAGCCCCAAAATGCTTCACGATAAATCGGCTTTATCGCGGGATCGTAAATGCCACTGGCTTTAAATCCACTGTCATAGTTATTAAGTAAATTAGCAGGAGACTTTAAATAAAATAACCCGGAACGATTTTTGAGCTTTCCCGCCTCAAGGCTAACTTTTTCTGAAAATGTCCATGAAAGACTCAGGCGGTCGATCAGGCCTCTGGCGCGGTGTTCGTCCTTTTCAAATTCTTTTGGTTTACGATAAGGCTGATAGGCCAGCGCATAGAGCGAAACCTGTGCATCGAGTTTATTTTCTACCAGCCAGCAACGATTGCTGTAGTGAATCCCCCAGTCGTTGTAGACATTATCTTTTTGATAAGGATGTTTACCGTCTGGCCGCCAGAGCGAAGGCTGCCGTTTGGCATAGCTTATCTGCCCAAAAAGCATTATCTCCGCCCCGGAAAGGCAATCTGCCATTAAACCAGGCGCAACCAGCAACAGTGAGATAAATAACGGGGCAGCACGCAGCATTAGCCCTTACCCCGCTGTATATACTCTTTGGTAAAGTGCGAGACAGGCAGAGATTCAAACCGGACGTCACTATATTCCATAACGGAATAGCCTTTACTGTAGCGAACATCCTGCACCAGGATACGCGTTGGCCGATATTTTCCCAGCACTGGCTGATAATTCTGATACAGCACCTCTTTAAGCAGTTTATTATCCTGTGAGTAGTAGCTGGCTTTATAAGGGCGATAGTCGCTATCCTTTTCAACGTAGTAGGTAATCTTCGGCCAAATAACATCCGCCGTTTTACGTTCCAGCTTTAACCTGTAGCAGCGTTTTTCGCCGCAAGGTTCCTCACCGTCCAGCTCAGCATGATAAGCATATTCAAAATTAGTGACGATAACATCACCATTAGATATCTGCCCCAACAGCCTCTGCTGACGAGAAATTGGCACCGGGCGTCGTAGCTGTGGCGTATAAAACCAAAGCGCGTACCAGTCAGAAAGCATAATTTTGCCACGATCGCTGGGTGGATAGACAAATCGCACCAGCGATCGCGCATCAGCCTCAACGCCTTTTTCCGGTTTCATAAAGCGCATCGAAATATCCAGTACCTGCTTAGCGCTCGGCTCCGGGGAGCCTGAACGATATTCCAGCACCGTGACGGTATAGCGAAAAGGCCGGTTAGGCGATCGCACCTCGTCTGCTAACCTGATAATTTCCAACGCCTGAGGCGATGAGGCATTAGCCCATACCACCGGAGTAAGCACCAGAAAGAGCAGCAATAAGTGCAGACCATAGAGTTTCATTATCGCTTCCTCAGGCATACTTAAATGCATCGGTAATATTCAACCTGGCGGCACGGAACGCAGGCAAAACTGCAGCCAGAGCCGACGTTAACACCGGCAGGATAAATGTCATCCAGATCAGTTCAGGATTATCCGTTTTAATAAAGGCGATATAACCTTGTGTCTGCCCTGGCGAAGGCGGCATAGCAATACCATACAAATTGATAATTCCGGCCAGACCATAACCGATAAGCAAACTTCCCAACGCACCCGCCAGCCCGATAAATATCCCTTCCAGTAAAAACAGCCGCATAACGTGGCCTGGCGGCAGCCCTATTGCTCTAAGCGTGGTGATTTCGCGCGTTCGTTCAACGATATTCATCGTCATGGCGTTACCGATCATAAAAATAACAATCAGCGCAACGATAACTTTAATAAAGAAATAGATACCGGACAGCAGGCTTTCTACCTGTTGATAAAATAACGACATCTCTTTCCACTCTTTCACCACCAGCGGTAGCTGATTATCGATAATAAACTGCTGTAATTTTGCTTTGAATACAGGCAAATCACTGTCGTTTTTTAGCAGAATTAAGATTTTGCTGACACCGTTAGTGCCCATAATATGCTGAGCTGTAATAAGAGGAATTTTCATAGCGACATCATCATAATCTTTGATGCCGGAAGCAAAAATCCCGCTCAACTGTAAGGAGAGTGCGCCCTGTCCTCCGCTGGCATTGACAACCATAACATCCAGCCAGTCCATATAACCTGCATTAAGCGTACTCGCCAGACCGCTTCCCAACGTTACCCGATCGGTTTTAATACGCGACAGATCGCTACCGGAGAGCAACCGATCAAAGGAGCCAAGTTTTAACGCTGCGACCGGCTCTACGCCCAGCGCGGAGAAATAACTGGAGGCTTCATTTTCATAATGAGAGATGATCCCCGAAAATTCCAGCTGCCCCGAAAGCGTAGAAATATAGCTTGAAAGCTGGTCGTTACCAGTAAGCAGCGTCTTCAGTTTTTCATAATCTTCAATAATGCTCTGATTCTTATTTGCCGTAGCAAAATAGTGCTTATGATAAATTTGCAGGTGACCAACGTTAGTTCTTATTGTTTGTTCCTGCAATATCCAGAAAGAGTAACTAATAAACCCGCCATAAATGAAAATGGCAACACCACCTAATATGATAGCGGCAATAGTTGCAGACGAACGCCTTTTATGTCTGAACAGATTCAGAAAGGCAAATTTTGCATCCTGCGTTCTGCATATTACGCAGTAAAGCACGAAGCATAAAATCAGCGATACCACTACCGTGACGATTTCCACTCCGCCTGTCATTTATCCTCCTTCGACTAAAGGCAATATAATCTGTGCGACTTCGTTAACTTTCCATTCCGGAGCCGCGTTATTTTCCAGCGAAAGTAATTTCAAGGTTGGGTGCTGCACTTTTATTTGCGTTAACAGCGCGGCGGCCTGTTGATGTTGTCCACAAAGATAAAGCGCGCGATAGCGCATGTAGCTAACGTCAGGTATAAGATCGTCGAGCAAGGATTCTTTGGCTGCTAATAACTGAGCCGTATCATGCAGGGTAATGACACACCGTCCCAGCTTAGCAGGAAGCCAGGCATCAACACGCGCCCTTAAATATCGGACGCGCGAATCAGATTCATGGAGATCGACAGCCTCATCCAGGTAGAAAAAACCCAACTTTGCATATTCGGCCGCTTTAACAATATCATTCACCGTATCATAATGATTTGCCAGTTTTAGCATGCCGTAAGCATAGAAGATGAGAGAGGTAACGTTTTTTTGTTGAGTATATTCTTCAAACAGCGCCGTAGTCAGTTTTTCCAGGTCGCTGTGTCTCACTGGAAAACCTGCCTGCAGGACAGAATCTACTGCAGGTAGTTTGTTGTTGGCTCTTACCGGGATACTGGCGCTAAACAGTAATATGCCAATACAAAGCAGTCGTGGGAAGTGGCGTTTAAGCATCATAAACCAGTTCTCCATCTCTGATATTGATAACACGCCCCGCTCGTTCTTTTAGCTGAATAGAATGGGTGGAAATAATAAAAGTAGTGGCGGTCTGGGCGTTAATATCTAATAACAGATCGAGGATCGATTCTCCGGTAGCTATATCAAGATTGCCCGTTGGTTCATCAGCCACCACTATTTTTGGCTCATGGGCCAGCGCGCGTGCAATCGCTACGCGCTGCTGCTGTCCACCCGAGAGTTCGCCAGGCTTGCGCTCTGCCAGATCTCCCAGCCCAACAAGATTCAGGTAGTGCATCGCACGCATTTTCGCCTCTTTCCGGCTAAAATGCCCATTCAGAATCAACGGATAACGTACATTATCCAGGGCATTAAGTACCGGCATCAAATTGAAAAATTGAAAGATAAAACCCAGCTCACGACTTCTGATTTGCGCAAGCTGTTGCTCATTCAGTTCATTCAGCACCTGGTTTAAAAACATGACCGTACCGGTAGTTGGCTTATCGATACCGGACAGGATATTTAATAATGTGCTTTTTCCACTCCCTGATGGGCCGCATAGAGCCAGAAAATCACCGCTGGCTATCTCAAGGTTAACGTTCTTCAGCGCCTCGACTCTGTTTTCACCGCTACCGTAGCTTTTACCGATACCATTCAGATAAATTGCCGGCAATTCCTTTATATTGTTTGCCATCTCGCTTTTCCATTAAGCCTGTTAATCACGCCAGGTGTCGAAGTAGTTATAACCACCATAATTATCAGGAACGATGGTGCGTAGTGCTCCCGTAGCCAGGCTCTGCTGTTCAAGAGAGACCCAGCTTAATGCGGGCGTCAGGCAACCGCTGCCGCCATATTTTTCAGTCAGGTTAAGCGCCTCAATACCGGCAGCCTCTATCGCTTTAACCAGCGTACTGCCCGCCCGGCTTTTTCTGAGGCCGGTAAAAAAGATGCGATCGATTGACTCATCAGTAGCAAAAAGCGGTGCCGCACGTTGAATATCGTTACCAGCATTAATATAGCGACCGCAGTTAATCCTTAATGCACTTTCACGCTTGCTAAAAATAAAGCAGCCTGCGCGCTCTACTGAAAGATTGATATGTGTATCCTGCTGCTTTCTTTTACCTCCGCCAGCAATATCCTCATCTGAAAAAACCAGCAGTGGGATTGAGCGGTAGGCGGCACAAATCACCACAAAATCGCACACATCCCAGTTAAGGTAATCCTGCGCAACGCGCATCGCCTGCATTAGTGACTGTTTTTCACCACGCATCTTGCAGGTAAAACCTTTCACCGAGAATTTTTTACCAGGTTTTTAGGCAGCGTATCGATAATTCCAGCATGTAACGCGCTGGACATATTTTCATACAGCCCTGCTTCTCCCCAGGAATCAACGTAGAACAGCGCTGTACGCGATTTAATTAACTGCATGCGTACTTTCGCCGCCAGCTGCTGTAGTGCGTTATCGGACGCCTGCTCCAGCGCCTCAATATACTTAATGTAATCAGGCTTACGAATCATCTCTCTGGCGTAGAGAGTTTTCTCCACACCGAAGCGTTTAAATCCCCAACCCTGCGCTCTGGAGGATTTTAACGCTTTGTTATAAATATGCGATTCCCAGACGTTAAGCCAGCTGGGTATATAAAAATAAAATTCATCCTCTGGCTCAATAATAGAATAAGAGGACAGATAGATCATATTTTCCATCTCAGCCCGCCTGCCGATCACAGTGAGAGATAACCATAGCGATGATGGAGCCATCAACACCTACGCCGGTTTTCAATAAATGCGATTTGTTATGCTGAACAGCGCCGCAATCCACTAACAGATGACTGGATATTTCTTTAATAATTTCATCATTACTAACGGGAGAAAGCAGTTCATTATGCAATAGCGTATGGTGAGCAATAATCAAATCAACCAAACCGGAGCCTGTGGTGGTATACCCTATCTGCCCTTTATAAGCCAGCACTGGGACGGTTTTATCACTCAACAGCATTCCCAGTGCCTTCGCCTCCGCCTTATCACTGGCATCAGAGCCGTTGCCATGAGGAATAATCGCGGCGAGATCGTGGCAACTGATATCGGCCTCCAGCATTACGCCATTCATCGCCTTTAATAAACTGAGGCTTAAATAGGCTGCATCATTACTACGGTTGGCACTGATTTGCACATAGGTTGATCTCAGCTGCACGCCATCGAAACGCTGTCGGGCACGGCGATGACGTCCACTTTCCAGCAGCATAACACTGTATCCTTCAGCAAATAAAACGCCTTTGCTGTTTTCACCAAAGGGTTGCACCACTTCGCTATCCAGCATGCCATTGTTTTCCAGAAACCAGCAATCCTGAGTTTTGATTTCCGAACAATTGATCACCATAACCAGATCGATATCGCCCTGTTCTATAGCTTTACGACCAATATGCAGCGCTGCCAATGCGGAATTACTGGTGCAATTCATATTAGGCGGCTGATACTTTAGCCGATACCGGCTGGCAATATGATGGGATACACCATCCTGCGACATTTTTTCTACGTGCAGATTCATGACCGAGGTAACGAGTTTGACATCCTCAATATCATTCCGATCGTAGAAATTTTTATAATCTCTCGCATCCGTCCGCGGCCCCAGACCGGTCAGATAAACCCTGACGTTTTCACCTGACAAACAAGTTTTATCCAGCCCTGCCTGTACAAGCGCGTTGTCAATCAGGCGATCCAGCAAAGCCAGTACGCTTTTAAGATCGCTGTTGCACTGCAAACGGGCAACATAGCGGTTGTACTTGAAACCGCTCTTGATCGCCTCATCATCCGTTTTAAACCAGCGCGTTTTCTCAACGCGCTTTCCCTGCCTGAGCTGTTCGATTAACGCATGGCTGTTTTCAGCAAACGGCAGGCAGACGCTGTAGCCAGCGATCATTGTTGCGTTGCTCAACGCTTCATCCCTTGATAACGAATGCATAGTAGTTTCCACCCTCGGAGGCTCCCACTAACAACACCTGGTTTACCGCCATGCTCAGCGGTTCACGCACGAAGTTAAGGCGCGCATCGCAAAACGCTTCGGTATAGGGAATGGCCGGAATGCGCTGATTTTTCATGCAGTCGGTAAGAATAGCGAGATTCAGCAGGCCAGCAGAGGACTCGACAAACCCGAAAAAGGCGTTGTAGTTCACTACCGGCACTTGCGGATTTTGCTGGCAGAAAATCTGTTCAATGGCGTCGATTTCAATCCGTGCGCTCTCTTTACTACCGTTGCTGCTGCCACAAACCAGATCGATATCTTTAGCCGACAGGCCCGCGTCCGTAAGCGCGCGCGCAATCGCCAGCGCCATAGCCTGTGCTTTTTCGCTTAGCGCTGAGCCATCAAAATAGCTGTTGCTGCTCGCTTTACCGTAGCCGACGATTTCTGCCAGGATTTGTGCATTTCGCGCCAGCGCGGTTTCCGGTGCTTCCAGTAACAGCATGCAGGCCCCTTCCCCAGGAACGAAACCTTTTGGATCGCTACCATATATCTGATACTGGCTCGCCTCGGAAGCCATATGAATTTTCTGCGTGACAGCATCCATATAGAGAGACATTGAAGGGAAATACTCATCCGCTCCGCCAACGATTACCTGCGGCTGGAGCGCCTGGCGAATAAGTTCATAACCATAAGTCAGCGCGCCTAATGCCGCATTTTCGCCTGTCGCCAGCGTAGTGGTGTAACCTTTAATACCTTCGGAAATTGCGCAAAAAGTAGGGATCGCATTCATCAGCGAACCGGGGAACTCAGATGTACGCACCTTACGCGGATCCGGTTTCAGGCTCTGGAGATATTTATAGGTGGTTTCTTGCGGGCCACGCGCCATGCCCATAATAAAACCAAACTCATCACCATCCTTTCTGATTTTACGCCCGGCACGATTCAACGCTTCTGACAGCGCAATCAGCGCAAATGTGCCTCCGCGTGTTGCTTTACGCGCATCGTAACGGCGTAAATGTTTGCGCGGCTCCAGACCGGTAATCTGAAAAGTCTTAAAATGTTCCGCCTCTTCCGGCAACGGCTGCTCGCTGAGGGAGAAGCCATCGCCCTGCAGTGCTTCAAACTGCCGCGTATCAACCAATACCTCCAGCAGCTCTGCTGCCTCTTTCAGCGTATCGTCATAAAATGTCACTGGGCTGAGCGTAACGGAACGATTGTCAGCCCAGATAAAATCCAGTATTTCATTCAGCGTATGCCCAATGGCGGTTACGGCACCCAGCCCGGAAATTACTACTCGTTTTTCGTCATATGCCGTCACCGGCACCGAAGCGGGTTTAGTGCTGACGACCAAGCTACAGTTATTACCGCCAAAGGCGTAGTTGTTCTTGAGGAAGATATTGATCTCTTTTTCGCGGAACGCGTTGGCAACGTAATCCAGATCGCACCCTGAACGCGGCGTACCGAAATTGAGTGTCGGTAAGACCTGTTTTTCCGGCAGCGTGACCAGACAGGCAATTAACTCCACGATCCCTGCTGCGCCAATATTATGTCCAAAGTAGGATTTGGTTGAGCTGACCAGCATTTTCGCCGCGTCCGGGAACACTTTCTTCATCGCCAGAGTTTCGATTCTGTCGTTCGCCTCGGTTCCCGTTCCGTGCACATTGACATAATCCACCTGCTCCGGAGTAATGCCAGCGTTCAGCATCGCTTTCTTCATTACCTGTACCGCACCGCCAGCGCGCGGATCGGGCCCGGTTTCATGATAGGCATCGCAGGAGGTGGCATAAGAAAGGATCTCGCCATAAATAGTGGCACCTCTGGCGATAGCATGCTCATACTCTTCCAGAACGATCGCACCGGCACCTTCGCCGATGGACATTCCGGGGCTGCCGGAAAACGGCGTGCAGGAATCGGGATGCATTACATTCAGTACGTAAAAACCAGCGAACGTCGGCAAATAAACCGGCTCGGTGCCAACTGCGAGCATGGTATGGCTTTTGCCATTTTGGATATAATCAAAAGCCATTCCCACCGCGTTCGGGCTGGCTGTACAGGCCGTCGCCACCAGTTCCATACCGCCCTTCAGCCCCAACAGCGTGGAAACACTGGAGCAGCATGAGGAAAAACCGCCAGAATAGATGGCCTTTTGCAGTGAAAAATCCTGAATACGCTGTTCAAACAGCGGTAAAAAAGCCTCTGTTCCTGCTGATGAAACACCGATAATCAGTCCGGTTTCGTTAAGGCACGCGCTGTCGTTAATCAGTCCGGCCTGTATCAGGGCATCCTTACTGACCTTATATGCCCAGAGCGCAGCATTATCGAGTGACTTAACGATATCGTCCGAGAGATCTGAATAATCGATCTTATGCAGAACTTCAGCTGCCCGTGCGTTATCAAACCATTTTGCGAAACGCTGGCTATCGGCCACACCGCATTTTTTATCCAGTAACGCCTGCCTGAAGTCCGAAATATTATCTGCCAGAGATGACAGTACCCCCATTCCAGTAATAACAACCCTTTTTCGCTGTTTTTGCATCATCCATATCCGCTTATTATTTTCTATTCTGGGGACAAGTGTTCCCTGTCTCAGGCGCAGAAATGGTCTGAGCTGGCTGGTCGCCGCTCTTTACAGCTCAGAACCTGGTCTGCAAAACAAACACCATCAGCGCATTACAGCGCGCTACGGGATTTCGACGCATCAATAAAACTATGTTCCGTCGGGCTGACCAACATGCTGAGGTTATAAAGGAACGGTAGATTGTGCGTCATAGCGGCAACATCGCCGTCGCGGGTGCGAATAGTGAAACCTTCAATATCTGACCAGGCATAGGCTTCATCCAGCAAAGCCAGCGCAATAAAGGAACAACGAGCCGGTGAAAAAGTTGTGCTGATCAGTTTACCGACAACCTTGCCATCAACCAGTACGCAATCATCAGGCTGCATATTCGTACAGGCAGCAACAGGCAACATCCCTACCACTCTGCATTCAACGCCGGAACGGGAGTACTCTTCTACAGCCTCTTTGCCGATAAAATCTTCTTTGTCGTATTGCACAGCCCACTGCAGCTGTAACTCAACTGGATTGCGCGAGTAAGCGGCATAGATTGAGGTATCCCAGGCAGGATTCTCTATACGTACCGTTTTTTGATAATCCAGCCCACCGGTTTGCAGACGATATTTTTCGCCAATGTCCAGCAGCTGCTGCCACAACGCCGCCAGTGCTCCCTGTTCACCTATCATCAGGTAGCCAAACTCGCCATGTTTACCGCAGCGAAAAACCATCAGCCCATCGTCAGTATTCATAAATTCATGATAGGGCAACCCGATGATGTCAAAGCCATACACTTCCGCCAAAACTTCCCATGAATAAGGCCCTTCAAGCAGAGCGGCTCCCCAGCAGGCCTCCTCCATAGTGCAGATTTGCGGTGTATCCTGAATATCCAGCTCTTCCGCTTTTTCCAAAATCTTTTCCAGCCGCGCGATAACTGCCGACGCGGTCATATTTTCAGAAAGCAGGTAATAGCCTTCATCGGCGCAGAGAATATAGACATCACCGCAAATGGTTCCATCCTCATTAAGAACCAGAGAATAAATGCCCTGTTCATCACGAATAGTAGAAACATCCGCAGAAACCATATGGTTTACCAGCGCCCAGGCATCTTCCCCCATAACGCTAACGATAGACATATGGGAGTAATCAACCAGCAGCGCATTTTCCCTGACGGCACGATATTCAGTATCGTCATCATGGTAAGAGGCAGGTACGGTTTTATCATTAAATTGCCCCATCCGGGCGTGATGCTTTATGTGTAAATCATGAAGTGTGTTCATATAAATACCTTTATGACTTATTTATCTTTAGTGGATGAGGCTGCTTTTTTCTTTTGAATAATGAACGATGCCAAATTATTGATGGTGCGCATATAGGCCGGATCGTCAGTTTCACTTACCTGAATATCAAACACTTTATCTAACAGGACCAGAATTTCAGTTGCGTCAACCGAATCCAGTTTTAATCCATTGCCGAAAAGCGCGGTGTCATCATCAATCTGGGCTGCATCTTTAGGAATATTCAGGCGCTGAATAATTTCCGTTTTAATGGTATACAATACCGCCTTACGCTCATCGATGTTCTCTTGCATCGTTGCCATCACTGAAACTCCATGTCGTTATAAGTTAACTTCCCGATAATTGATTATCGTCCCCTGACTGATCAGCCGTTTTCCGACGTGAGCGGAAACCGAATAGTGTTTAAATCCTTTTTCATCGGCGAAAGCCAGCTTGCTTACTACCTCAATGGTGTCTCCCGGCCAGGCGGTATCTTTAAATTTTAAATTTTGTGCCGCCAGCACGCCTCTTACCTGCGCGCGTCGGGTGCGAATAATATCCCGCATATTATCGTCATAAATTTTTCCGCGGATATCACGCAATGAGTGCAGACTTTCATTATAGCGTTCACGATACAGGTCACAGATATCGGTTAAAAAAGATAAGTATTCACTCGCCTGGCCAAAAATCTCAGAAATAATCGCTCCCGGCATAATAGGATCTTCCGGGAAATGGCCGGCTAAATAAGGATCGTTATAGGTAACGTGTTTGATAACCTGCACATAACCGTTTGGGCCATATTTAAAATCATCAATGCGATCCACCATCAGCAGCGGCGGACGCCAGCCGCCCATTTCCAAAAATACTTTTGAGGGAATGGCATATTTCGACATAAATCACCGCATAACCAGACCGCCATCAATAACGATGGTCTGTCCGACAATGTAACTCGAAGCTGAAGAGCTCAAATAAACGATGGTGTTTGCCACCTCGGCGCTTTTACCCAGTCTCTTTAGCGGAATGGAATTGATAACATCACGAACCACAGTACGCGATACTTTTTTGACCATTTTTGAATCAATCATGCCCGGCGCCACGGCATTAACCCGTACGCCTCGTGGCGCCAGCTCCGCCGCCAGGGTGCGGGTGAAACTGAGCATCGCGCCTTTTGAGGCGCTGTAATTAATCTGACCGACGCTGGGAATAATGGCGGCAATCGAGGCGACATTAACAATTACCGGGCTTTCTGCCGCTCTTAACAGCATCAGCGCTTCTTTGGTTAATCTGAAAACCGTAAGCAAATTGGTATCAATAACTGTGCTAAAATCATCAACACTCATCGCGGCAAACAAGCTGTCTTTAACAATACCAGCATTATTTACCAGTACATCAATTTTACCGGCACTCTCACTAAGATAGGCACAAAGCTGTATAACTGACTCATTATTAGCCAGATCGCACTGTAGGATATTAAGCTGTTCACCGTGCGGGTGAATTTTTTTTAATTCAATAAGATCAGCAGCATGGGAGTTGTATAACGCATAAACCCGACACTGTTGCTCTAAAAATCGGGTGCAAATAGCTAATCCAAGATCGCCACTGGCGCCGGTAACCAGCACGGTTTTATCAATAAGGTCGTTATACTTATACATATAAATAAACCCTCTGTTAATTATTGCTGTGTGAGAATGGCCACAACAGCAATAGCATGAGTTCGACAGTGAGAAATACTCAATGACAATGCTGTCATTTTTTTTCAGCCAAGTGCTCTCTCAGCCTTCCTCGCAGTACGAAACAGGGACAGCCATATTTATCGTGTTCTACTTCCATATCATGAAAACGTATACCTTCACGAAAACCCAGCCCTATAGCCTTAACCATCGATTCTTTTGCTGCCCAAAAGCCAGCTGCTCTTTCATAATTCGGATGCTGGGCATCAATTTTCTTAATCTCCCGCTCGGTAAATACACGTTGCAGGAACGCCCTACCTGACACCGAAATGGCCCTTTCAATACGCTCTACTTCAACTATGTCCGTACCAATAAACATATCTTTCCTCTTGGTAAGGATTATAACTGGTAAAAAACGTGAAAGTTTATAGTAAATTTATCTATATTTAGCTCATCTGGTGAAATTAACGGTGTTGATAACGAAACGTCATAACCCAGTGCACCTGTCCCTCCCTTAATACCTGCTACGGCCCCCATAATTTTTTGGCTACTGCCCGAATTGTGAGTATAGGCACTGCTTGAGATCTGCCCATAATCTATACCGATATAAGGTTCTATCGCTTTATAACTCGTCATAAAATTTATGGTATTTTGCAGATAGAATCCTTTATCACCATACAGCCCACTACTGTTTTCAAAACCACGAACGTTCCAACGACTGCCTATGGTAAACTGATCCTGTAGTGTCAACGGATTAGGCGCATATTGCGCGCCAAATTTCATATTGTAGTAAGCATCAAGAGACCCATAACGAAGTAGCCTGGTATAATTCAAATCCAGATTCACAATGTGACTTGCTTCATTCACTTCACCTGTTTTCATATCGGAAGTAGGGGTTCCCCCAAACCACGTCAAAAAACGTTGATAAGTCAAGCTGCCGTTCAATGCAGCTCCGGGAGAGTTCTGTTTATAATGCAATCCGAACCGAACGTTTCCCATATCACGTTTTTGCAATAATAACGCGATATCATTCAGCTTATAGTCAGCTTTCCTTCGGATAAGCTCAGCCGTCCCGGTGATTTTTTTGTCACTATTACGGAAAAGCGTTCTACTGGCTTTAGCACTAAAATATTTATTTTCTCCACGATAGCTAAGATCCATATCAGCAATACTAAATCCCTGCCGCGAAGCGCTGCTACTATAAAACAACTCATAATCCCAGTAACCGAAAGGAATAGAATAGTAAGTACTGATACTCTTATAATTACCTGTAGTGCTGGTTGTGCCTGAAACGTAGAAAATGTCGTTAGTTTTTGTCAGGTTATAAAGATACCCTACTCCACCTGCTAACTGCCTTCCCGTACTTTTATCGCCCCAGTTATTATAGGTCGCTCTAAGGTTCCAGCTTCTGTAACGATTAGTGGCGATTACCACATTGCTGTAACCATTGCGACTACCAGGCGTAATACCAATTTTCACATCAACACCGGGAACCCGCTGTAAATTTTCAAGACCTTGCTCTATGTCCCTGATATTCAATATATCGTCTTTTTTAAAAGGAAGAATATATTGATAAATATCGTTATTTTCAATTTTTATCTCATCTATTTTTCCCGGAACCACCTTTAAAACCAGTTTATTAAGTGAGAGATCTTGCTCAGGGATTTCAATGCGGGTTGTAATATAGCCTGCATTAATAAAGTAATCCTGAATAAGCGAGACTGTTTTTTCTAAACCCTGCATTCCCATGCAACGCCGCACAATCATTTCCTTTAATTGATTAAGTGATGCGCGCTGTAAAAAATTGTCCTCAAGCACAATTTCATTTATTAAAAAACAATTTTCTTCAACGGGGAATTCTGCTATGTCATTATGTTTTTTATTGATAATAGAATACACATCCTTTTTAACTAAATTATTTTCCTTACGTGCAGCATCATCATTATTTTGCTGTTCTTTAATAATACGATTTAACTCTGGCTGCGCTACCGCCTGAAAATGACAGGCATAAGTAGTTAAAAAACAAAAAATAGCATGCGTTATTTTCATGTTTATCCTGGATGAAAAAGGCGGCAGCCGCCAGACTGCCGCTTTTAATTTATTTATTATTTAGGGCCTTCAGTTTCAAGCACTATTCCGCTGATATTATTTACTTTTCCACTATTCAGTTCGGTTCCTTTAAAACCACCTAGCACAGCATTATTACCGCTATTAAGAATACTATTTGCAGTAACCTGAACATTATTTACTGAATGTAGCTTACCGTAGTTATAGACATTCTTTTCGGATTCAACGATAACTAACTTGTCACTGACCAGGTTAGCTTTATTAGTAATATCTCCTTTCGCGGTTATTAATGTAACTTCACCACTATTCATATTACTTTGATGGTTATTAGTAATGTATCCATCAGATTTAACCGTAAGTTTTTTACCAGCATCTATATCTTTATAGTTAGTTACTGCATTTTTAGCAGAAACTGATACATCACCTTTCGCATGGATAGTATTACGGTTAGAAAGGATACCCTGTTTCACATTTACAGTAACATTACCTGATTCACTATTGATCCAACCGTAGTTAGTGAATGTATTATTCAGGTTTAATGTTAATCCCTGATGCCCCTCAACGACGCCCGTCAAGTTATCTTCTACAATTGTCCCGGAGCTACGGTTATCCATAGATACAGCATCAATTGTCATCGTACCTTTACCGCTTATGAGAGCATAGTTGTTATTAATATAATTAGCATGAATAGAAGCCTCGCCAGCATTGGCTAAAATCTTCCCGTAATTATTGTTTATGTCGCCAGAAATGTTCAGATTAATCGGGCCGGCTTCACCGATAATGCGGCTATTGCTATTAATAAGGGTGGCTGCATTAATTTCTACGCCAGCACGCCCTACCATACCGCCTTTCTGCTGTGGCATTCCAAGATAGTTTCCGTGAATACCTGCGAATTCATAACCATTACGGTTATCAACGTAAGTACCGGCATTAAGAGTTAGCTTTTTATTGGCCACCATTAACGCCTCACTGTTATCAATATATCTGTCAGCAGTAAGCTCTACATCCTGGCCTTCTAATATGCTACCTTTATTAAATATGCTGTCAGCCTTAACTTTTACATATCCTTCTTTCGCCTTAACAATGGCCAGGGTATTGAGGAACTCACGATCAACTTTAATATCAATATTTTCATCGCTTACCAGTCCTGCACGAGAATTAAGCAGTGATTTAGCGGTAATATCTATTGATTTATTGCTTGATAATTTACCATCATAATTATCAACCGAACCGCTACTGGTAAGGCTAAGATCGCCTTTAGTTGCAATTTGCCCATTACGATTATTAATCGCTGCGGCTTTAATTTTGATGCCGCCTTCACCAGCAATAATCCCCAATGAATCTCCGCTAAACGTATCGGCTGTCGCCGTGGTGCCGTTAGTTACGCTGCCCTGCAGCGCGTTAATATGAACATGTCCGGCAGTTGAACGAATAAGGCCTTTAGTATTATAGAGATGGCTCTTACTGGTTAAATCCATATCACCGGTGGCTTCTATCGTACCATCACTATTATCAATATAATTGGATGTTGTGCCGACATAGTGACCTTTAATCAATCCGTTACGGTTATCCAGCGTTCCCGTTTCCAGTAGAACAGCCGCGGAGTGTATGCCTGAGTGCGCTCCTTTACCGGAGTTAGTTAGTGTCTGGTTGTGCGTATTGATCGCCACCATGTTACTTGCTTCGATTTTGCCATTGACATTGTTAAATACACCACTATCAATATATATGTTTCCTTTTGTAGCGATTCTGCCCCCAGCTGAGTTGGTAAGCGCGTTCTGGTTAGTATCGATATTAATATCAAGTTCACCAGTAATTGTGCCTGCCTCATTTTCCAGCGCGTTAGCAGTTCTGATAGAGACATTACCCAATGAATTGATTGCAGCTTTAGTATTTATCAGTTTACCGTTGCTTGTGATCTCGACGCCCAGCGGTCCACCGGCGATAACACCCGCATTTCGCACGCCCAGCCCTTGCTCAGTGCTAATGAGTTTGATTTTATCGGCATACATTCCTCCCAGGGCTGCTACGTCGATACCATAACTGTTGAAGATGTTGAAGAAATTCCATCCCGCTTCAACTTTACCTGTCACGTTACCTGCTGTATCGATATAGTTATTACCTGCAATAACCGACAGCTCTTTAGCCATGACCTTACCATTTACTTTAACATAACGTGCCAGCAACTCGGTTGGTGATACGTTAGTCAAATTTTTAACATCAATAGTACCCTGGCTTACCGCATAGCCTTTTAGCTCACCGTTTTGCATATCTGGCTTACCAGTAGTCAGAGTAACGTTTTCTGTATTGATAAAGTTACAACCTTGACAGCTAATGCCATTTGGGTTAGCAATAATTAAATGTGCCTTGCCGCCAGCCACTTCCATCGTTCCATTTAAGGTACTCTGGTTTTTAGAAGTAACTTCATTCAGAATAATTTTTGCCGCACCTGAAGCAAGGTTACTATTTCCCTGAATTTCCCCAGCCAAAGTCGTGTTAACGACATTTTGGCTGTTATTAAAAATCAAACCATTTTTATCTACATTCAATTTATCGTAGAAGTTATGAGAAATACCTTTATCATTAGCTTTATTAATATCAACGACCGTAACACCATTCACCGCTGATACCGTCGTACCCTCTTTTACTGCGGCGTTAGCAACCTGGATTATTACAGGTAACGTTAGTAACAACGATACTGCTACAGGATTTAGCTTTGCTAAACCGTAATTTTTTTTGTTGCACTCATTTTATTTTTCCTAATTTTACTATTTTTATTTTTCAATAGCGCCTGGCTAGTGATTCCATTCAGTGAGCAAACAAAATTATGTCGTCTGAATATATTACCCCATCACTAATTAAGGCTCCCTGCTTCAATACCTTATAAGATATTGAATTTACGTTTCGGCATCAGAGGAAATATAATTTCCTCTGATGCCATTCTTACCTGTGAAGGCAAGATTTCTGTTAAGTAACTGCGATCGATAAAATTATTTCGCAGCAACCGATAATAGTATTTTTACTGGATTTTTATAATATCAACTGAATTTAAAAAAAATCAAAAACTTAACAATGAAAACATGATTTTTTCTTACTATTAATATGAAAATAAAGTAAAGATATTATTTATTAAGCATTTCAGTCAAGAAAAAATGATTATTTTAGAAAGTTTTTTATATATTTAATGTGGTCAGCACTCGCCTGTTTAAACCTGTAAAAAAACCATATTTATGTTCTATTACACAGGTAGAATAATTGCTATCTTCGATCTTATTTCTTTAAAAAAACATACTATCAAAATAATTTCTCAGCTAACCCAACATCAAAAAATGTAGGTGAAATCTGTTTCACTATTAAAGATTCCAAAAATTAACTGAATGATTTATAAAATCGATCGCTAAAATATAATAACAACCCTTATCAGGCAATCATTAAATAACTAGAAATAAACAAAATAAATAATTAACCAAAGGTTAACAACCACTTTAAGGATGCAAGAGAGACAGCAGACAGCAGACAGCAGACAGCAGACAGCAGACAGCAGACAGCAGACAGCAGACAGCAGACAGCAGACAGCAGACAGCAGACAGCAACATAAAGCTATAGCAAACAAAATTTATCGGCTTGATCTTTTTTGATGAAGGAACTGAAATGGAAGAATGGATCAAAGGGAGTTAATGACTAAAAACCGGAACCTGCCTGTTGGGGAGGTTAAAAATACAAAAAGGGCCCTACGGCCCTTTTTTCACAACAAACGAAATTGACACGTCTGCTGGCGATAATTTGGAGCGGGAAACGAGACTCGAACTCGCGACCCCGACCTTGGCAAGGTCGTGCTCTACCAACTGAGCTATTCCCGCGAAGATCAGCATTTACAAAAAGCTGATAATTTTTTTCTCTTGGCGACATTAACGCCTTTCGATGGGATGCATTTTACTGACCTCTATGGATGAGTCAATAAAATTATCTATCTTCTCATCCGTTTGCCGTTTTTTGCAGCGTATCGATTACCGCTCAAACAGATCGCTACGTGCAGCGTTGAGGTACTGGAACATTGACCAAAACGTCAGTACCGCAGCGATATACAACGCGCCCACGCCAATAGCGGAGATCAGTTGATTAGGATGCCAAAGTAGCGCAACCAGCGCCAACATCTGTGCCGTTGTTTTCACCTTACCGATCCAGGATACTGCCACGCTGCTGCGCTTACCAATTTCAGCCATCCATTCGCGCAGCGCGGAAATAATAATTTCGCGGGCAATCATGGTCGCCGCTGGCAGCGTAATCCACCAGGCGTGAAATTGTTCCGCCACAAGCACCAGAGCCATCGCCACCATCACCTTATCGGCAACCGGATCAAGAAACGCACCAAAGCGGGTAGACTGCTTCCAGCGACGGGCAAGGAAACCGTCAAACCAGTCGGTGATGGCTGCGATAACAAAAATAATGGCACATACCATCGGCCCCCACTTGAACGGCAGATAGAACGCCAGAACAAAAAAAGGAATCAGGACGACACGAAACAGGGTAAGCCACGTCGGAATATTCAATTGCATAAGGTACGCTAACTGTCTGGCATGAGTAGGGTTTACCCGTATGTTGCTACATTGCCACCGGGGTTTCAATGCTAGTGTTTTAACGAGTAATAAATTTTCTCCGCCAGGGCGTGAGAAATGCCAGGAACTTTAGCGATCTCTTCAACCGAGGCGTTCATCAGCGGCTGTAGGCCGCCCATATATTTTAACAGCTGTTGTCGGCGTTTTGGACCCACGCCCTCAATGCTCTCCAGCGCACTGGTATTTTTAACTTTTGCCCGCTTGTTACGATGCCCGGTAATCGCATGATTATGGGAATCGTCACGGATATGCTGAATAACGTGCAGTGCAGGTGAATCGGGCGGCATCGAGAATCCCTCCCCTTCCGGCTCTAAAAACAGTGTTTCCAGACCTGCTTTACGATCGCTCCCCTTCGCCACACCCAGCAGAAGTGGATGCTCCTTGTCCCAGCTTACGTTAAGTTCAGCAAAAACCTGTTTCGCCTGCGCCAACTGCCCTTTACCACCGTCAATGACAATCACATCCGGCACTTTTTCCGGTTCCAGCTCTTTGCCATAGCGACGTCGCAACACCTGACTCATCGCCGCGTAGTCATCGCCAGGCGTTATGCCAGTAATATTATACCGCCGATACTCCGACCGCAGCGGCCCGTTGCTGTCAAACACTACACAGGAAGCTACCGTCTGCTCTCCCATGGTATGGCTGATGTCAAAACACTCCATACGTTTAATCTGCGGTAGATCAAGCGCATCAGCCAGCGCCGTTAGCCGCTGATGAATGGTTGACTGCTGGGTTAATTTAGTTATTAGCGCCGTTGCCGCATTAGTTCGTGCCAGCTTCAGGTAACGGGCGCGATCGCCGCGCGGTTTGCTTTGGATATGGATTTTACGTCCGGCCAGCTCGCTTAGCGAGTCAGCCAGCAGTTCCCGTTCCGGCAGATTGAAATCAAGTAAAATCTCACCGGGCAACGTACGCGCTTCACTTCCCTGCAGGTAGAATTGCCCGACAAAAGTCTGTACCACTTCAGCCAAATCGGTGCCGCCTGGAATTTTCGGAAAATAGCTGCGGCTACCCAGCACCTTGCCCTGTCGAATAAAAAGAACGTGCAGACAGGCCATACCTGCATCATAGGAAACGCCAATAACATCCAGATCGTCACCCTGATTGGAGACAAACTGTTTCTCCGTAACGCGACGTACCGCCTGAATTTGATCGCGCAGGCGCGCCGCTTCTTCAAAACGCAGCGCCTGACTAGCCTGTTCCATCCGGCTGACCAACATATTCAGCACCTGATCATCCTTGCCGGAAAGAAACAGCCGAACATATTCCGTCTGCTGGGCATATTCTTCTTCGCTCACCAGCCCGGCAACGCACGGCCCCAGACAGCGGCCTATTTGATATTGCAGGCAGGGCCGCGAACGGTTGCGATAAACGTTATTTTCGCACTGACGAACAGGGAAAATTTTCTGCAGCAGCGCCAGGGTTTCACGCACTGCATAACCGTTAGGAAACGGGCCGAAGTATTCGCCTTTCGCATGTTTTGCGCCGCGATGAATTGCCAGACGTGGATGGGGATCGGCACTCAGGAAAATATAGGGATAAGATTTATCGTCACGCAGCAGAACGTTGTAGCGAGGCTGATAGAGCTTAATATAGTTATGTTCCAGCAGCAGCGCTTCGGTTTCCGTATGCGTAACGGTAACGTCAATATGATGGATATTGGCTACCAGCGCTTCGGTTTTACGACTGGCAAGGTTGCTGCGAAAATAGCTACTGAGGCGTTTTTTCAGATCCTTGGCTTTACCAACATAAATCACTGTGCCGCCACTGTCATACATGCGATAAACGCCTGGCTGGCTGGTGACGGTTTTCAGGAAAGATTTTGCGTCAAAGGCTTCACTCACTACTGATCAACGACTCCGCATTAAACAGGCCATGCCGGATGGCCAGATGCGTTAACTCTACGTCGCCACTGATATTTAGCTTGCTAAACATTCGGTAACGGTAGCTGTTAACGGTTTTGGGACTGAGATTAAGCTGCTCAGAAATATCTGTCACTTTCTGTCCCTTGGTTATCATCAGCATAATCTGCAATTCCCGTTCCGACAAACAGCTAAAGGGAGATTCACCCTTTTCTGGCTCAATCTGGCTCAACGCCATCTGCTGCGCAATATCTGAAGCGATATAGCGTTGCCCTGAATGAACTGAACGAATGGCGTTGATCACTTCCTGCGGCGCGGCGCCTTTGCTGAGGTAACCCGCCGCCCCGGCCTGCATCACTTTAGCTGGCAGCGGATTTTCCGTATGGATCGTCAACATGATGATTTTGGCATCCGGGTTGAAGCGCACGATCTTGCGCGTGGCTTCCAGACCGCCAATCCCCGGCATGTTCATATCCATCAGGATGACATCAACCTTATTTGTTCGGCACCATTTTACCGCATCCTCACCGCAGCAGGCCTCACCGGCTACCTGAATACCTTTGATATCTTCCAGTATGCGACGAATCCCTGCGCGTACCAGTTCGTGGTCATCCACAAGAAGAATGCTAATCAAAAGAGGATTTCTCCGGAATGGTCATGTTTAAGGGCGACACTTTAATTAAGCGTCTTAATGTTACTCTCTTTTGTTGTGGGTTTGAACATAATTCAGTGTTTTTTTAGGCAGGTAAATGGGCATTTTTATCCTGCATTTATCAGCTATCTTACTGAGAAGGCTTCATTCGCTCAGATAATAAAAGGTTAAAAGCGTTAAAAATAAGCAAAAAAAATTTTAAATGATAAAACCTTTACAGACAACAGGTTACAATAATAAACAACAGCAGCACTTTTCCCAATTATTAATTATTCTGTCGCCGTTTTTTAGTACAAAAAATAGTTTGCCTATTTAATTGGCTTCTTCAGTTCATGTGGTGATTTATTCCACAACGTTCGAAACGAAGCGAGAAAGCGGTCTCATAATTTATGTTATACTTTATCAGGATTGAATTTTGAGCAGTAACTCTAATATTTGTACAGTATTATCAAGGAGAAACTATGGGCCAGAACGACTTTACTACCTCAGAAGAAACTAAAAACCTGGCAAATGAAGTAGCCTGCCTGAAAGCGCTGGTCACCATGATGTTAAAAAGTATGGGGCAAGCGGATGCAGGAAAAGTGATCCTCAATATGGAGCGGATAATCACACAACTGGATGACCCTCAGCAGGCGGAAGCGTTCAGTCAGACTATCGGACAGATTAAAACGGCTTATCGCCGCTAACTACGGCAAGCGGGTTAATTTATTCCCCAGGCGACAAGAGTTCTGACACGCTGCCCGTATAAACCCTTCGTTACAAGGCGTTTCCCCCTTACACAGGCCAGCGCCCACTATATCGGGCGCTGGCCCCAGGCTTAACGTCCGTGCGACTGCCAGTTGATAGAGACGCCCAGCGAAGGCAACACTTCTTCCGGGCTAAAACGGCGTGCGCCACGGTATTTTTCCGCCAGTTCCTGCTGCTTAACCGGGATTTTTACCGCAAACAGATTGTCTTCTGACTGAATGAGACCCGGCGTTAAAGGTTCAAATTCTACTTTATGCTGCTCGAACATCTGTTCCAGCATGGGCGTCGCCGCACTGACCAGAAACTCAATGCCTGATAATTCTGCCAGTTGAACCGCATGCCAGAGAATGGTTAACGGCAAATCGCGATCCACATCCAGTCGGGCAGAAAAACGAGACATTTCCCATACCACTTCTTTGCGATCAAAAGGTACGCTGATACCTTCAATGTTGCCAGGTTCCTGCCACTGCATCAAACGGGCGCAGCCACAGATACCGAAACGCACATGCCATGCAATAAGCCAGGTAACATCGGAGCGGTCAAATCGATCGTACTCCTGCCCCGGCGTACTGAGTCGGGAAGGAATCGACCAGCCTTCGCCACGAGCAAATACGCTGTAACGGTAACTGCCCAATTCAGCCAATAACGAGGATGGCATATCCTTTAGCTGGGTTTGGATAATCTTCATCATGTTCCCCTGTCGCACTCCCTCGTTTGAGCCGTATGCACACGGCGTTTTGCCAGCTGATACCCCGGCCGAAGGGTAGACAACTGGTTAACCTTATGAAACTACTAAATTTAGTAGTTGCAAACCCCTTTACAGTAACCCCATCGCGGCCGCATAGCTGGCTACCTGCGTTTTGTTGGGTGCGTTAAACCGCTTTTGCAGATTTTTTTGGTGAAAATTTACCGTATAGGGCGAGATGGAAAGTATCAACGAAATCTCGGCTGCCGTTTTCCCTTCCGCCGTCCATTTTAAAATTTCCAGTTCACGCGAACTTAGCGTTATATCTAAGATCCGCATCGAAATATCATCCAGGCGCAGCAACGTTTGCAACGCCAGATCCAAAAGATACTGTAGACCCAACTGTTGTTCAGGCAACAACTTCAACATATTTACTGCTTTTTTAGACGCTACTGATAATATACCCGTTGCACGATTAGATGCCATCAACGAACAGGAAAAACCTGAAGACAATCCATACTCTTTTGCCTCGCGCCAGAATATTTCGTCGTTTTCCGAAACAGTATCCTGCCAGGCGATAAATTTTCCTGACGGCGGTGCGTTACGCAAAACAGGATCGACAGCATAATAGTTTTCATTATCGTACCGCTTTAACCAGCAGTGCGGGTAGGTAGTAAAAAGAAAGGTTCTGGGACGGGTAAAAGGTACCGGATGACGGATAAATAAAGCAAAGTGATCCAGTCCCAGTGCTTCAACCCACTGTTGCAGTGCATCTGTTAACTCTTCAGAATTATTTAGCAAAAGAAACTGCGCCTCGACCTCTCTGCGCCAGGCAAAGTAATCATCGAACGTCATCAAAGCCTCGCCGGTGCGCGCTGCCCGCTCGCGCCGTGGATTAAGTCAAACTGCCACCGAAGTAACAAAAAATTAAATGCTGACGAAAAATTATTTTAATTATATTGTTTCTGGTGTGGTTGATAACCCTTTGCTGCATTTCTAAACCGTTAAGCAAATGTAATCGTATTGCCTAATGCCTACGTTGATCAACCCCTTGTAATTTCGTCATGTTATGTTCGTTAAAACCCATGGTTCCTTCTGCTATAGCAAATCAGTCAAATAATAAGATTTTTCTTAAAATTATTCAACGTTATTGCACTCTTAGCAGAATAATTTTTTGCCCTGTATAATAGGGGCTAATCTACATATCGCTAATCATCTTCCCTGGTAAACAATTTAATCGCGCAACCGCCAGAAAAAACATCACTGAAACTAATAGATATTGCGAATTTTTGTGTTAGATTTGCCTGCAAAATTAACAATTAACTTTATTGTTAATAAGAGAATCAATTGGTTATTATAATTTAAACTATAAATAACACGCGGCAATATTGATATTTAACGTTACCGAAAAGGTTATAAAGGTCTGTCTGTATTGGTGAATAATTAAGCGCTTCAGGTCATGCCATCGCATTGGGTTAACGACATAACCGATAGCCTTGCATACCAAGATGGAAGTGGGCGGCATGCGCCGTGTTATAGTCCGGCCCCAGCGCATTACCAAACCAGGCGCAGCCATCATTGAACCACTGCCGTAACAGCGCAGGCTTCTCTCCTGTTCCCTTCCACTCTTTTCCCACGCTAAGACGCGTACCATTCGCCAGGCGAAAAGCCGTCACATCCCACGCATTGGCCGTTGCATGTTCACTTAAACGTCCGGTGGCACGGTGATAGATATTACGGCAGGCATAGCTTCCTACATGATCGATTTGAACCAGTGATGAATGTAATGGGCTGGCAAGCGCGCTTTTTTTCGCCTGAATAACAAACATCGTGCTGCTTATCGCCAGCGGGCAACTGGCAAGAAAACTGCTGCTCAGTTTGACCCCTGCTAACTGTTGAATACGGATTGGTGCAGGAAGCGGACAGGCACCGGTTACCGCAGGCGGTTGGGTAAAGCTAATCAGTTCCGCCTTTTTCGCCTGCGTCAGTACTGCCAGACAGGCAGCAGGATCGCTTTTTAACCGCTGTAGTTTATATTGCGTGATCGGGCCAGGCGGATCGGTGACGTTGAGCGGCGTGAAAGGATTCCAGTGAGACGGCAAATTTTTTTGCAGCCAGGGAAAAGCTGCCAGCGCAGCCACTATCAGTAGCAAGAATGCCGCGATGCCCTTCACCCGGCCCTCCTGTGATATGCCGCTGAGATAATACAGAAAGTGTAGTTGCAGACCCGTCAAGCAACAGAAAAACGGTCACTTTTGAGCTTTTTTGTTTTGATGCTGCACAAAAGTTGCACAATTGAAACAAATGTAAATAAATGATGCCAGCCACAGGTACGATATCCTGTAGGATTGGCAAAAATCATTAGCTGTTAATCCGCTTATTACACTATCTTATGCCAACTTACCTTCGCGTAAGAATAAAAAATATCGGCCAGCAGAGCCGCACAACATCACAGACAGGAACCACCTCATGGTAGATCACACTAAAGATACGCTGCAAAGCGCAGAAAGCCCGGATAAGCTCCGACGGAGCCTTCATAATCGCCATATACAGCTGATTGCCATTGGCGGTGCCATCGGTACCGGCTTGTTTATGGGATCCGGCAAAACCATCAGCCTCGCGGGCCCTTCGATCATTTTCGTTTATATGATCATCGGTTTTATGCTGTTTTTCGTTATGCGGGCGATGGGAGAGTTACTGCTTTCCAACCTTGAATACAAATCCTTCAGCGATTTCGCTGCTGACTTGCTGGGCCCCTGGGCCGGCTATTTTACCGGCTGGACCTACTGGTTTTGCTGGGTGGTTACCGGTATCGCCGATATTGTCGCCATCAGCTCCTACTTTCAGCTCTGGTTTCCGGATTTCTCGATCTGGATGAGTGCCCTGCTTTGTGTAGTGGTGTTTCTGGCGCTGAATATCCTGACGGTGAAGCTGTTTGGGGAAATGGAATTCTGGTTCGCCATTATCAAAATCGTGGCAATTGTCGCCTTAATCATTACCGGCGTTGTGCTGGTTGCGCTGCATTATCCCTCTCCCGGTGGCGGCAGCGCTGCGCTATCCAATATCTGGAGCTACGGCGGCATGTTCCCGAAAGGCCTGAGCGGGTTCTTTGCCGGTTTCCAGATTGCCGTTTTCGCCTTTGTCGGTATTGAACTGGTCGGTACGGCGGCGGCAGAGACGCACGATCCTCATAGAGTGCTGCCACGTGCCATTAATGCCATTCCGCTGCGCGTTATTATGTTCTACGTGCTGGCGCTAATGGTTATCATGGCCGTGACACCGTGGAATAGTGTAGTAGCAGACCGTAGTCCCTTTGTCGCCATGTTTATGATGATTGGCCTGCCTGCAGCAGCCAGTATTGTGAACTTTGTGGTGCTGACCTCGGCGGCTTCATCCGCCAACAGCGGTATTTTCTCTACCAGCCGTATGCTTTATGGTTTGTCAGAACAGGGCGTAGCACATCGCACCTTTGGACGCCTTTCTACCCGTGCGGTGCCAACGTCAGGTCTGTTCTTCTCCTGCTTCTGTCTGCTGGTAGGCGTGGCATTAATCTACCTGATTCCAAACGTAATGACCGTATTTACCATGGTCACTACGGTATCAGCCATTCTGTTTATGTTTGTCTGGACAATCATTCTTTGCTCTTATCTGGCGTACCGCAAGAAGCATCCGCAGCGCCACCAGAATTCCAGCTTTAAAATGCCTCTGGGCAAGCTGATGTGCTGGGTCTGCATGGCCTTCTTTGCGTTTGTGATTGTTTTGCTGACATTGCAGGAAGATACGCGTAATGCGCTGATGGTTACGCCACTGTGGTTTATTCTGCTGGGCTTCGGCTGGTGGATGCGCAGCCGTAACGCGGCTCGATAACCTAAAGGGCGAACATCTGTTCGCCCTTTTTCATAGCCGCTCTCATAACTGCTGCCACGTCTGTGCTAACGGCAGCCGCCCGGATGACAGGCGTGAAGGCTGACCACCAACGCAACCATTAATATTTTTGCTTCAGCACACCGGCGATAAGCCAGACCAGCAGCAGTGAACATAAGGTCAGCCAGATCAGCGCATAACTTTCGGTACGGTGCAGCATCATGTTGCGTATTGCATCGCCATGATCGAGAACACCTCCGTTCTGGCGAAAGTAAAGTTTCTGGCTTTTTTAACGCATACGAATGCCTTCAATCACCATATGCTGCACGTTAGCTACCGTTTGCGCGAAAAATGCCGCATCATTCAGGGTACAGCCACTCACCGCCTCAACCTGCACGGCAAAATCGGCATAATGTTGAGTCGTTGCCCATAGCATAAACACCAGATGCTGCGGTTCCACTGGAGCCAACCGTTTTTGTGCGACCCAGTTTTCAATCACACGTGATTTATTATCAATCAGCTGTTTTAAATCACCTTCCAGCTCCGCTTTCAGTAGCGGCGCGCCCTGCAACATCTCCAGACAGAACAGCCGAGAGGCTTGAGGATGATCGCGCGAAACCTCCAGTTTAAGCTGGATATAGTGACGAATGGCTTCCAGCGGATCCTGATCTGCGCGCAGTGCACGCAGCGGTGCCAGCCAGACATCAAGGATCTCTTTCAGCACTGCGATATAGAGCGCTTCTTTTGAAGGAAAATAGTAAAGCAGGTTCGTTTTCGATATTCCGGCTCGCTCAGCAACCTGATCCAGGCGAGTACCATGAATGCCGAACTGTGAAAAATATTCCAGCGCCGCTTCAAGAATGGCGGAGCGCTTTGCTGCCGCTCGCGAATGTCGTGTTGGAGCCCGGTTCACCACGTTGACGTTATTCCTTTTTGAAAATGTACGCAGCACATCTTAACAAAGAAGTGCTGGTGCTACGGTAATCCCCTGCGCGTCTGCCTGATGTTTATGCGATTCCCCCCGGCAGGTTCATAACGTTACGCAGAGATCATGATTATCGCGCACTTCCTGTTTGCCCGGTTGCAAGTTGCGCTCTACTCCTCGCGTACAACAGACGATACCCTGAACCGCTTTTTCAGTTTTAATTCGCTGACGATAACGCCCAGTACAATCAGCGCACCACCGAGCAACGCCGCACCAGGCAAACGTTCACCGGCGATGCGTCCAAAGATACCGGCCCACACCGGCTCGCCAGCGTAAATTACCGTCGCGCGCGTAGGTGATACACTGCGCTGCGCCCAGTTCATAGTGACCTGAATCAGCGCGCTGGCTACGCCAAGTCCCATTGCACTCCCCCATAGCCAGGGAGACATTGCTGGGATCTGCTCCCCATCAGGAATCATTAGCATAAAAGAAAACAGCGAGGCGACGGCCAGCTGAACGATAGTCACTCGTCGGATATCAACCTTCCCGGCCCACGCACTGATCAAGATAATTTCCCCGGCAATAGCCAGCGTGCTGAGCAGCGTAGCCAGCTCACCGGGGCTGAGAGCGAGCCCTCCACTTTCTGGTCCCGCCACCAGCATTAAACCGCTAAAAGCAAGCACCACACCGCACCAGGACATTAAGCCTGGTCTTTTCCCTAAAAAAGCCCACTGCAACAGCGGCACCAGAGGAACATATAGCGCGGTGATAAAAGCTGACTGGCTGCCGGAAATAGTCTGCATGCCCCATGTTTGCAAGCCGTAGCCACCGCTGATTGCAATACCGATCCAGAAACCCGCTGTAAGCTCCAGACGTGTAAAGCCCCTCAGCGATCGCCATGAAAAAAGCAGCAGCACCCCTGTCGCGGTAGCAAAACGTAGTCCGACAAAAAAGAAAGGGCCGCTCATGGTCATCGCATGGTGGACCACCATAAACGTGCCCCCCCCCAGACCATGGTAATAAAGATAAGAATTCCTTCCGGCAACGTAAACCGCCATTTGTAACGTGATAACCGACCAGACATATCCAGAAAATCCTGAAAAATTAAGTGAGATAGTGTGCTTTTCCCGTTGTGGCAGGTCAATCACCAAAGCGTGTCCAGGCAAGGTCGCTGTCTTCTTCTATACTCAATTATTGCTGTTATCTTTCATTGCTACAGGAGAACGTTATGACCCAGCAACAATCCCAGCAGAGCAAAGACGATCCGAACCAGGCCCCGGAGTCAGGGGATAAACAACCTACTACCCCCAAGAAATAAGCGAGCCGACTAATATGTCGGACAGTTGTCAAATACTATGCAACAGGGAGTCGAATAATGGCGAAAATTCTGGTGCTCTATTACTCAATGTATGGACACGTTGAAACTATGGCACAAGCGGTAGCGGAAGGCGCAGGACAGGTAGAAGGTGCTGAAGTTGTGGTCAAACGCGTACCTGAAACTATGGATGCCGGGCGTTTCGCTCAGGTAGGCGGTAAAACTGACCAGGCCGCACCGGAGGCGACACCAGATGAGCTTCCACAGTATGACGCTATTATTTTCGGCACCCCAACCCGTTTCGGCAATATGTCCGGTCAGATGCGCACTTTCCTCGACCGCACCGGTGGGCTTTGGGCCTCTGGCGCGCTCTACGGCAAACTCGCCAGCGTTTTTACCTCCACCGGAACCGGCGGCGGGCAAGAACAGACCATCACCTCCACCTGGACGACACTGGCCCATCACGGCATGGTAATTGTACCTATTGGCTATGGCACAAAAGAACTGTTTGATGTCAGCCAGGTACGCGGTGGGACACCTTACGGCGCGTCCACCTATGCCGGTGGAGACGGCTCGCGTCAGCCCTCTACAGAAGAGCTGAATATCGCCCGCTTTCAGGGGCAGCACGTCGCCCGGTTGGCGGTAAAACTGAACGGATAGTCTCAACCAACACAGGAGAACACTATGGCAACGCAACAATCCAAAGCACATCATGTCGGCGAATGGGCAAGCCTGCGCCATACCTCACCTGAGATTGCTGAGGCAATTTTTGAAGTAGCAAATTATGACGAAAAGCTGGCTGAAGAGATCTGGCGTCAGCAGGGTAATGACGAAGTGCTGTTTCGTGCCTTTGATAAGACCGACGCCGACGTTCTGACCTGGGATGATACGGTTGTTGAACGAAAGAATGTCTGATTAGCCAGAGTTGGGCGGGGTCTTCCCGCCCTGCTTTTACAGCCAGCGAAAAGGAGCCTTCTGTGTCAACCTATCAATCCGTTAATCCCGCAACCAACGAAGTCATTAAAACCTGGCCCTCACATAGTGATGAATATGTTGAATCTGCACTGGAAAAAGCCTGGCAGCTTTACCACTCCGTCTGGTCAAAAGGTGATATCAAGCCGCGTATTCAGGTACTGCACAAGCTGGCAGATCTGATCGACAGCCGTGCTGATGAGCTGGCAAAAGTTGCCAGCCAGGAAATGGGTAAACTGCTGAAACAGAGCCAGGGCGAGGTGCAGATTTGCGCCCAAATCGCGCGCTATTATGCAGAAAATGCCGAGCGTTTTTTACAGCCGGTATCCTATCCTACTGATTTGGGTGAGGCCTGGATCGAATATCATCCGCTCGGCGTACTGGTTGCCGTGGAACCATGGAATTTCCCCTATTACCAGCTAATGCGCGTTCTGGCACCTAACCTGGCGGCAGGTAACCCGGTGCTGGCGAAACATGCCGCGATCGTCCCGCATTGTGCCAGCTTATTTGAAGCGCTGGTCCGTGAGGCGGGCGCACCAGAAGGTGCCTGGACCAACCTGTTTATCTCCAGCGATAAAGTTGCTGAGCTGATTGCTGACGATCGCGTGCAAGGTGCTGCACTTACCGGTTCCGAACGCGCCGGTAGCGCCGTAGCACAGCAGGCGGGTAAATACCTGAAAAAGACTACGCTTGAACTGGGCGGGAATGACGTTTTTGTCATACTTGATGATTGCGATCTGGACGATGCTGTTAAGCAGGGTGTGCAGGCCCGACTCAGTAATGCCGGGCAGGTTTGTACCGCAGCGAAACGTTTTATCGTACAACGCAGCGTTGCCGATCGTTTTCTGGCGAAATTCACCGACGCGTTTAAAGCAATGAAGCTGGGCGATCCGCTGGATGAAAGCACCACGCTTGGCCCACTATCTTCTGCCAGCGCGCGCGATACTCTCACAGAACAGGTGCAAAACGCCATCAAACATGGCGCAACCTTGCATTACGGTGGTGAAGTAGTTTCTGGTCCCGGCTGTTTCTATCAGCCTACCATTTTGACCACGATTACTCGCGATAACCCCGCTTATTTTGAAGAATTTTTCGGGCCGGTAGCGCAGGTGTATGTGGTAGATAATGATGATGACGTTGTGCGTTTAGCCAACGATTCACACTACGGGCTGGGCGGTGCGGTATTTACTGGCGATATCGAGCGGGGTAAACGTCTGGCATCACGTATTGAAACCGGCATGGTGTTTATCAACTCCGCAAGTGATACCGCAGCAGAGCTGCCCTTTGGTGGTATTAAACGTTCTGGTTATGGGCGCGAACTCTCCGATCTTGGGATCAAAGAGTTTGTTAACCAAAAGCTGGTCGTCATTTCAAAACCGTAAGCCAGCGTTCGTTGCACAAAAAAGGGAGCCTCTGGCTCCCTTCTTATATACCCTTTACTGTGCCGCTGGCGCGGTCTCGGTAGTCGCTTTTTGTTGCGCTTTTTCTTCGGATGACGTTGGCGCGGCTACGGTCGGCTTCTGCGCAGCTTTATCTGCTGCGGCTTTCTCTTTTGCCGCGTTGTCAACCGCTGCTTTTTCCTGTGCTGCCTTTTCCGCCTCGGCTTTTTCCTGCGCGGCTTTAGCTGCCGCTTTTTCTCTGGCTGCCTTCTCCGCTACCGCTTTTTCCTGGGCCGCTTTAGCAGCAGACGTTTTTTCCTGCGCCACCTTATCCGCTTCAGCTTTCTGCTGGGCGGCCGCGTCAGCAGTTACTTTTTCCTGCGTTGCCTTTTCTGCATCCGCAGTGGTTGTCTCTGGTGCATTTACTGCCGCTGGTACGGGTTGTAATGCCGTTCCCTGCAGAGCAGCATTTAACACGCCGCTAAACTGTTCCCATGAGCAAAAACCATCGGCATCCGTCTGACAGCCATTCAGCTGCAATGTTACGCGCTGCGGCGGGTTCTTCAGGCTGAGCACTTCACCATCACGTAACTGCTCTGCCGTCTGATACACATACTCAACTTTTACCAGGTCCTTGTTCGCTTTAGCATCATGCCAACGTTCAAATACCACCTGACCGCCGATAGGCGTTTTTTCATACTGGCCCGGCAACGTATAAGGTTTCACTTCCAGCGCCGCCAACAGCGAGGCAACATTAGAATCATGACCTACCAGCAACATAACTTTCGGCGCTGAGGCCCGATCCTGATCGATCAGCTGACTGCGAATATAATCGATCAGCGGTGACGCTACCTCACGTGCAATCTCCGGTGCGGTAAACAGCGCATCCTGATAGCCGTTTTTAATTGCGGATAATTCCTGCCATTGTTCTGATGTCTTGATTTCGCCCCAGGCCACCTGCTCCAGCGGGAAGCCCTGATAATATTGCAGCGTAAAGGCATCCACCAGCGAGTTACCCACCTTCAGCGGCCCGGCAACGTTCGGTTCCTTACCGTTTTCCGCACTAAATTTATTTTGATTCTCGCTGCTCAGCGTACACTGTTTTTTACCGTTGCAGGCCGGTGCATTTTTATAGTCCACAATCTTTTCAAGCTGCTGGAAAGCAGGCTTGAGGCTCAGCTTATCGCCCTGCGCATTTAACGCCGCCAGCGCTTTTTTATTAAAGTCTTCGCTGTCGTTAGTTATTACCGGATTAAATACCGGGTCCATACTGCCCATTTCATTCTGATGTGTCACAGCAACGTCGCAGCCGGGGAACGCTCCGGTCACAAAGTACTGGGCCGTGGCAACGGTACGTTGCAGGCTATTGGCATAGGCGAACACCTCATCAGGCGCAGGACAAACATCTTTTTTCACCAACCCCTGTTGTGCCAGCCATTCGCGCGTATAACGTCCCATATAGATTTCCAGTACGCCGCCTTTGGTCGTCAGCTCGCCACCCGGTACATCCCACTGCGGCCATGCTTTTTTAGTGGACTGAGCCAGCACGCTACCATTATCCACCAGCGGCGCTCGCAGATTATGGCGGCTCAGCATAAGCACCTGCTGAAGTTGCAGATCGCCATCAGCGGCCTGGGCGGAAAATCCTATGGGTAACGCCGCAATAACCGACAGTGCGCAAAGGGAGAATTTTTTGATCATTGTTACCGTTCCATTTGATCTGATGATGATTTGCTGACTCCAGACCAGGGGCGTGAGAGCCAATACCAGGTATGACACATCATGTTGCATTCCGCCCGGAGGCGGCGATGCGGTTTCATATCGTATCAGGACTATAGCAGACGCGCGACACTGCGAGTTAGTTCTGTTAGCTAACTGAAAAGCAACAGGATGTTTTACGCTGCACTCAGCAACCATTGAAATTGACCACCGGGTGCTAGGAAGTGAATAAAAGCGGGAGGAACGGCATGACCTAAAAAGCAGACATTAAAAAAGCCAGCACGCTGTGCTGGCTCTTAAAATTTGGCGGAGGAGGAGAGATTCGAACTCTCGGATGGTTTCCCATCGGCGGTTTTCAAGACCGCTGCCTTAAGCCACTCGGCCACCCCTCCGCAAGACAATCAACGCGCTGTTTGCCGCTGTGTCATATTGTGCGACGAAGTCTAACGGCTTGATTCTGCTTACGCAAGCCCTTTAAAACAAAAAATATCTGACTGCCTGTTTTTGCAGCGCACCGGTTAAAACAACCGCAGCAGAACTATTTTATCCAAACGAAAACGGGCCAGCATTGCTGCTGACCCGTTATAAATTTAGTGGCGGAGGAGGAGAGATTCGAACTCTCGGATGGTTTCCCATCGGCGGTTTTCAAGACCGCTGCCTTAAGCCGCTCGGCCACCCCTCCGCAATGAGGCGAACTATAAACACCCCTTTGCCGCTTGTAAATAGTTAGCCCGACCGTTCGCATGAAAAACAGGCAACACTGATTTTTTTGCTGTCATTATCGCCACTGAGCTCACAAAAACAGCGTGCTAACGCGTAAAGAAGGGTAAAACGACTTTTCCCTTTTTCCTGCGCTTCGTATGCTCTGTGCCAGGATTGTGACCCCTGTATGAGGTGCATTATGGATCGTATCATTTCCCGCTCTGGCAGCAGTAGTTCGCTGCTGAGCACTCACAAAGTTTTGCGTAACACCTATTTTCTGCTGGGCCTGACGCTGGCATTTTCCGCCGTGACCGCCACCGTCAGCACGCTTTTAAATCTGCCTGCGCCAGGTCTTATCCTGATGCTGGTTGGCTTTTACGGGCTAATGTTTCTTACCTACCGTCTGGCAAACAGCCCGTTAGGTATTCTGGCCGCTTTTGCCTTTACCGGCTTTCTCGGCTACAGCCTGGGCCCTATTCTTAACGCTTTTCTGTCGGCAGGCATGAGCGATGCTATTGCTCTGGCGCTTGGCGGCACCGCGCTGGTCTTCTTCGGTTGCTCCGCTTATGTGCTGACCACACGCCGGGATATGTCTTTCCTCGGTGGAATGATGATGGCAGGCTTTGTCGTGCTGCTGGTTGCGGTAATCGCAAACCTCTTCCTGCATCTGCCAGGTTTACAGCTGGCTATTAGCGCGCTGTTTATCCTTTTTTCTACCGGTGCGATTCTGTGGGAAACCAGCAATATTATTCACGGCGGCGAAACCAACTATATTCGTGCCACTATCAGTCTGTATGTTTCGCTGTATAACATCTTTGTCAGTCTGCTCAGCATTTTGGGCTTCGCTTCACGTAACGACTAATATCGTACCGTCTGTTATTGTCAGGCCCCGCTCTGCGGGGCTTTATTTTTTGCCGCCGTTAAATTTGCTAAACTAGGCGCAGGTTTACTCAGTGAGGCAATACCGTGTTGTTTGAAGGTAAAGATATCGCGCGCGATGCGCAGGGTTACCTGCTTAACCCGGCAGACTGGAGTGAAAAGCTGGCGTTATCGATCGCAGCGGAAGAGTCGATTGAAATGAGCGAGGCGCACTGGGAGGTGGTGCACTTCGTACGTGACTTTTATATGGAATTTAATACCTCGCCTGCAGTCAGAATGCTGGTTAAGGCGATGGCACAAAAATTTGGCGAAGAGAAAGGTAACAGCCGCTATCTGTTTCGTCTCTTTCCTGATGGCCCGGCAAAGCAGGCGACAAAAATCGCAGGCCTGCCCAAGCCGGTAAAATGTTTGTAATACTCTGGGCGGTTGTCATTAACCGCCCTCTTATTCAACCGATAGTAAAGTGCTGCGGTACATCCGCAGACTGATGCGGTTCGGTCAATACTCTGTCAACGCGCGCGCTGCGCGGTCCACCCGCCTTCAACCACATCAGCAGCTGCTCCAGTTTATCGCTTTCGCCACAGGCCAACACCTCAACGCTGCCATCATCCCTGTTGCGCGCATAACCAGTCAGCCCGAGCTGCCGTGCCTGCATTTGCGTGCTGTAGCGAAAGCCTACGCCCTGTACCTGTCCATAAACCCAGGCCTTCATACACCGTTGCGCCATTGTCTTCTCCCCTGATGTACGCTGATTGCATTTTTCCGGTATCCACCGGACAATGTCGCCTCATTTTCCGTTGGTAAGCATAGCAAAATATGACTGTTCGATTGATTCTCGCTAAGGGGCGTGAAAAGTCCCTGCTCCGTCGTCATCCCTGGATTTTTTCCGGCGCCGTTGCCCGCATGGAAGGTAAAGCCCAGCGCGGTGAAACCATTGACATCTGTGACAGCCAGGGAAAATGGCTGGCTCGCGCCGCCTATTCACCTGACTCGCAAATTCGTGCGCGCGTCTGGAGCTGGCAGCAGGAGGAATCGATCGATATCGCCTTTTTTGTTCGCCGTCTGCAATGCGCGCAGCAGTTGCGCGACTGGCTGGCCGCACGCGACGGGCTCGACAGCTATCGCCTGATTGCTGGTGAGTCAGACGGGCTGCCCGGCGTGACCATCGACCGTTTCGGTCAGTTCCTGGTATTGCAGCTGCTGTCCGCCGGTGCCGAATATCAGCGTCCCGCTATTATTTCAGCGCTACAACAGTGCTACCCTAACTGTAGCATTTATGATCGCTCTGATGTCAGCGTACGTAAAAAAGAGGGCCTGGCGCTGGCGCAGGGCCCGATAAGCGGTGAACTGCCGCCCGACCTGCTACCGATTAGCGAACATGGTATGAAACTGCTGGTAGATATCCGCACCGGCCACAAGACCGGTTACTATCTGGATCAGCGCGACAGTCGTTTCGCCACACGTCGTTATTCGCAGGATAAGCGCGTGCTCAACTGCTTCTCCTATACCGGCGGCTTTGCCGTTTCCGCCCTGCTCGGCGGCTGCCGCGAGGTGATCAGCGTTGATACATCCCAGGCAGCGCTGGACGTTGCACGGCAAAACGTTGAACTGAACGGTCTGGACGTCAGTAAAGCGCAATTTTTGCGTGAGGACGTGTTTAAGCTGTTGCGTAGCTATCGTGACAGCGGTGAGAAATTCGATCTGATCGTAATGGACCCACCCAAATTTGTTGAAAATAAAAACCAGCTGGCAGGTGCCTGCCGCGGTTATAAAGATATAAATATGCTGGCAATGCAGCTACTCAACCCCGGCGGAATGCTGTTGACCTTCTCCTGCTCCGGCCTGATGCCGACTGATTTATTTCAGAAAATTATCGCCGATGCCGCCGTGGATGCCCACCGTGATGTACAATTTATAGAGCAGTTCCGACAGGCTGCCGATCATCCGGTGATCGCCAGCTATCCTGAAGGACTTTACCTGAAAGGTGTCGCCTGCCGCGTGCTGTAACTTGAAAACGATGCCTTTGCCACCATATTGGTTTACAGAGGCAATGTTTGTCAGGAGGTATTGATGATTGCCAGTAAATTTGGAATTGGTCAGCAGGTGCGTCACAGGATGTTGGGCTTTCTGGGCGTGGTAGTTGATGTTGATCCGGAATATTCGCTCGACGATCCCGCCGTGGACGATGTTGAAACCAGCGAAGCGTTGCTTGCTGCGCCCTGGTATCATGTGGTGACTGAAGATGATGACGGCGAGCCGGTACATACTTACCTGGCCGAAGCGCAGCTTTCAGGGGAGCCGCAAAGCGAGCACCCGGAACAGCCGTCGCTGGATGAGTTAGCCGCTTCAATTCGCCAGCAGCTGTTAGCCCCGCGGCTACGTCACTAAGCTACTGGCCTGACGCAACAAGTACGGCACACAACAGCCTGATGTGGTTATCCACGCCAGGCTTTTTTTTCATCGATTACTTTTTCAATAATCCCAGTCGCGGGATCTCAATTTTTGGGCAGCGATCCATGACCACGTTCAGGCCCGCCTCTCTTGCCAGCTCTGCGGCCTGCTCATTAATCACCCCCTGCTGAAGCCACAGCGTTTTCGCGCCGATGCTGAATGCTTCTTGCGCCACGCCCCAGGCCGCTTCCGAACGGCGGAATACATCCACCATATCCACCGGCTCAGGTATATCTGCCAGCGCAGCATAAACTTTTTGCCCCAGCAACGTCTGACCAGCCAGCCCGGGGTTAACCGGTATGACGTGATACCCCTGCTGTAATAACCAGGCCATAACTTCATAGCTGGGACGTCCCGGATAATCGCTGGCACCCACCAGCGCAATGGTATGAGTGGAAGTCAGTATATCGGCAATCTGTTGATCGTTCATAAATCCGCTCCTGAGGTTGTTAATTCAACCATTCTAGGCCATTTATCATGCAGGAATGAATCATCTACTTTCCAGACCACATTTAACGATTCAGGGCACAAAATAATATGTTAAAATGTTAACACGCTGCCATAATGTAAGAATTTGATACATTCACTGCCGGGGATTCCGTGCACCTTTTGGAGAAATAATGAAGCTGCGTTTGATCTGTTCAGGCTTGCTTGCGTTGCTGTTCGCAACATCCTGTTACGCGACTACGCTCAAGCTCGATCCTGATATCGATTTACTGGTGCTGGACGGACGAAAAATTTCAGGCTCGCTGCTTAAAGGCGCCGAAGGACTGGAGCTGGATAATGGCGAACATCAACTTCTTTTTCGGGTTGAAAAACCTGTTGGCTCTTCCCAGAACGGTGCAAAGCGCAGCTATGTCTCCAATCCGCTGATCGTTACCTTTGTGGCAAAAGCAAAATCGATCTCTATTCGCCTGCCGCCGCTGGAAAATCTGCACGATCGTCGGCAATTTGATAAAAACAACGCCTTTATCGTAGTGGATGAAACAGGCCAGACGGTACCCAGCCGTCGCGATCGCTTGCCGCTACGCGATAAACAACAAACCGATCTGGAAAAAGCGTTGATGATTTATAACCGCAACGGCCAGATAGCCTCAGTTCCACGTTTTGCCCAGCAGCCACCGCTGAGCGTGCGGCAGGAAAAATTCCCGATTGATGTGGTCAGTACCGATGCCCCTACCGGGCGTCTGCTACAGCTATGGTTTCATCAGGTTGACAGCGCCACTCGTCAACGCCTGCTGAGCTGGGTAAAGGCGCTACGGGCAAGTTGATGTTTACTATCAGGCAAGGGTAAACTCGGACCTGTTTTCTTTTTTCACTTCTTTCTCAACAGGATATCTGAATGGAGCAAACCACTCGTACCCTTGCTGAAGCAAAAAATATCGCTCTGGTGGCGCACGATCACTGTAAAACATCTTTGCTGGAGTGGGTCAGTCAGCATAAGACGCAGTTAGAGGAGCATACGCTGTATGCCACCGGCACTACCGGCAATCTGATTCAGCGAGCCACCGGTCTGAAGGTAAACGCCATGCTGAGCGGCCCTATGGGCGGCGATCAGCAGGTTGGCGCACTGATTGCCGAGGGAAAAATTGACCTGTTGATTTTTTTCTGGGATCCACTCAATGCTGTGCCGCACGATCCCGATGTTAAAGCGCTGCTGCGTCTGGCAACAGTATGGAATATTCCTACCGCCACCAACCGCTCTACCGCCGACTTCATTATTAACTCGCCGCTGTTCGCTCAGGCCGTTCAGGTTCAGATCCCGGATTATCAACATTATCTGCAAACGCGTCTTAAATAATATCGCTACGGTTTACGCAATACCGGTACGCCCAGGCGCTTAAACTCTTCAACAAAAACCGATGGCTGCTGGCGATTATAGAGCAGCCATACCTGCTGTTTCGCTCGTGTTAACGCGACATAAGCCAGCCTTCGCTCTTCGGCATCAGGAAAATCTTCAGGCTCAGGCAGCAGCCCTTCTTCTATTACCGTCTCACGCTGCGCCGCCGGAAAGCCATCGCTCCCCTCATGCAAACCGAGAAGGATGACATAATCCGCCTGCTGGCCCTTGCTGGCGTGGATCGTCATAAAATCGAGATTCAGCTTCGGCCAGCGCGTTTTGGCCTTTGCCAGCAGATCCGGTTGCAGATGATAATAGCGCGCCAGCAACAGTACGCGTTCGTCCAAAAGCGCATAGCCGCTAATCTTATTCAACAGATCTTCCAGCCGATCGTCAGGCAATAGCGAAATCGCTTTTTTACCTCCTTTAGTCAGGCTGTTTAGCGGCTTAGCCAGCTGATGAGGATTTTCCAGAATAAATCGATTGGCGATATCACCGATACGATCGTTAAAGCGGTAGGTGGTATCCAGCACGCAGCTATCGCCGCTGCCAAAATGGTGATGGAACCGATTGATCAGGTTCATTTCCGCGCCGCTAAAGCGATAAACTGCCTGCCAGTCATCGCCAACGGCAAACAGAGTAGTTTGACGATTCTGCTTACGTAGGGCACTTAACAACGCCGCCCTTTGTGGTGATATATCCTGAAACTCATCGACAAGGATATGTTTCCAGGGACTAATAAAGCGCCCTTTCTCCAGCAGATTTACCGCCTGATGTATCAGCCCGGAGAAATCCACGGCCCCTTCCTCCTTCAGCGCGGTTTTCCACGCCTTCATTAATGGGGCCATCAGCTTGATACGCTTTGCAAAGCGATCGCGCACGGCTTCAGGCGCATCGGCAATCATCGCCGCCTGAGCACCACCATGTATCCGCATCAGACCCAGCCACTGCTCCAGGCGGCTTACCAGACGCTGCGTCAGCATTTCATCCTGCCAGAAATCGCCTTCCGGCACCGTCCATGCCAGTTCATCCGTTAGCCACTGACGCCAGCCGCTGGCGTGCGCTTTTTTCCCGGCACACTGCTGCCGCCAGGTTTCAATTAACAGCTGGCGTCGTGCCGTGCTGTCGGTTTCCAGGCGGGAAATTACCGGCCTCTTCTTACTTCCTTCGTGAATAATATGCAGTGCCAGTGCGTGAAAGGTACGCGCTTCAATATCGTTATTATGCAGACGAGCCTTGATGCGCTCATTCATCTCCTGCGCTGCCTGGCGTCCAAACGACAACAGCAATATCTGCTGTGGTTGCGCCTGCTGACGCAGCAGTAGCCATCCTGCACGCGCCACCAGCACCGACGTTTTTCCGCTGCCAGCCCCTGCCAGAACCAACAGCGTCTCTTCTCCATTCACTACAGCGCGCGCCTGCGAGCTGTTTAGCGGCGTCTTCTCCACCGAGGAGAAAAAATCCGCATACTGCTGTAGCATGCGTTCCGTCCAGGCCTGGTTATGATTTGCCAGCGTGGCTTCGCCTTTGTGCAGCCAGTGCAGACACTGCTGATACAGGCTCCTACAATTTTCGAAATCATCAAGCCGTACAGCAGGCAACGGCAATGCGCTAAAGGTATCTTCGATTTGTGCCTGACGTTCAGCCAGCTCGTTTCGCTTCAGCCAGCGATCCTGAGCCGCCGTTCGCAGCAGCTCATCCACTAACTGCTGCAATACCTGCGCGCTGATCTCACTCATCTCCGCGCTCCATTGCTGCCACGCCTGCGACAGATAATGATAAAAGCGTTGCGTTTCCTGCCATTCCGTTCCGTGCAGCCTGACTACCTTATTATCCGGCAGGGTAAATTCCAGCTCGCCCCAAATCAGGCCGCGTTTACATTGGATCTCCAGTAACTGGTTAAACGGGATGAGATATTCATGTTTTTCACCGCTGACTTCTACTCCCGCGCTTAACAGACGCACCCGGTTATAAGGATGCTGCGCCAGATGTTTGCCAAGTGAAGTTGCTTTTAATTCCATGCGTTATAACCAAAAGTATACGGATTCGATTAAGGGCTAGTCTACCGGGCTGTAGTTTACCGCTCCACCGATAAAACAGGTTACAATCAAACGCTGCTATCTCTGATAAATACTGTTTTCTGAAGGAAGCCTGTAATGCGTACCGTTTTGAATATCCTTAATTTTGTGCTGGGTGGCTTCTTTACCACGTTGAGCTGGTTACTGGCGACGCTGGTCAGCATTATCTTTATCTTCACTTTACCGCTGACGCGTTCCTGCTGGGAGATCACTAAGCTCTCGCTGCTACCTTATGGCAATGAAGCGGTTCATGTTGATGAACTGCATCCCGATCGACGTAATGTCCTGATGAACACCGGCGGCACGTTACTTAATATTTTATGGCTCATTTTTTTCGGCTGGTGGCTCTGCCTTTCTCATATTATGGTCGGCATCACACAGTGCATTTCAATTATTGGGATTCCGGTTGGTATCGCTAACTTTAAGCTGGCGGCTATCGCGCTCTGGCCGGTCGGTCGCCGCGTGGTTTCTACCGAAGAGGCTCGTGCCGCACGCGAAGCCAATGCACGTCGTCGTTATCAATAAGGCGGGCAAACAATGTTAGCGCTGACAGCAGGAATGCGTCGTTATATCGCCAACAGTAGCGGGTTATATCTGACCCGCATTTTTTTTGCGTTGGCAGGTGCCGCCGCTTTTCCCTGGTGGATCGATCAAATTATCTGGACGCTGCCGCTAACGCTGGGCGTAGTTGCTGCCGCGTTGGCCGATCTTGACGATCGCTTTACCGGACGGTTACGTAATCTTTTGATTACCCTGCTCTGCTTTTGTATTGCCTCCGTTTCAGTTGAACTACTGTTTCCCTGGCCATGGCTGTTCATTATCGGGCTGGCCTTTTCTGCCTGGGGATTTATTCTGCTGGGTGCACTTGGACAGCGTTATGCCACTATCGCGTTCGGCGCGTTGCTGATTGCTATCTATACCATGCTCGGTATCAGCCTGTTTTCACAATGGTATTTACAGCCGATACTGCTGCTGCTCGGTGCAGTCTGGTATAACCTGCTCACGCTGGTAGGGCATTTACTTTTCCCTATTCGCCCGCTACAGGAAAACCTGGCGCGTAGCTATAGCCTGCTGGCACAATATCTGGAAGCCAAAGCCAATCTGTTCGATCCTGATGTTGAAGAGAACGACGATCGCGGTTTAGTTGATGTAGCCATGGCTAACGGTAAACTGGTTGCGGTACTTAATGAAACGAAAACCTCGATACAAAGTCGCCTGCGCGGCGATCGGGGCCAGCGCGGTACGCGCCGCACGCTGCATTACTATTTCGTCGCGCAGGATATTCACGAACGCGCCAGTTCCTCCCACATCCAGTATCATGCGCTGCGACAAGAGTGGCGCTACAGTGAAATTCTGTTCCGTTTTGAACGCCTGCTGACAATGCAGGCACAGGCCTGTCGACAGTTATCGGAAGCTATTTTACTGCGCCAGAGTTATCAGCACGATAACCGCTTCGAACGTGCCTTTAATCATTTGCAGGCGGCGCTGGACCGCCTGCCTGACACGCCGGAAGACAAAGCACGACAAAAAGCGCTGCGTTATCTGCTGAGAAACCTGAAGGCGATTGATGCGCAGCTGGCAACTATTGAATCAGAGCAGGCGCAGGAACAGGCGCGGCAGAACGGCAGCGACACCCACCTCTCCAGCGAAGGATTAACCGGCTGGAGCGATATTCGCCTACGCTTTAGTCGTCACCTGACGCCAGAATCACCGCTGTTTCGTCATGCGGTGCGTATGTCATTGGTACTTTGTGTCGGCTACGCTTTTATTCAGCTCACCGGCCTGCAACGTGGCTACTGGATTATGTTAACCAGCCTGTTTGTTTGCCAGCCCGGTTATAACGCCACGCGACGGCGTCTGGCGTTGCGTATTATCGGCACGCTGTCGGGTATCGCGATTGGGTTACCAGTATTATGGCTGGTACCTTCTATTGATGGTCAGCTACTGTTAATCGTGCTGTCCGGCGTGCTGTTTTTCGCCTTTCGTCAGGTACAGTACGCGCATGCCACCATGTTTATTACACTGCTCGTGCTGCTCTGCTTTAATCTGCTGGGTGAAGGCTTTGTGGTCGCCGTACCGCGTATCGTCGATACGCTGCTTGGCTGCGGTATTGCCTGGCTTGCCGTCAGTTACATCTGGCCAGACTGGCGTTTCCGCCGTTTACCCGCCGTGGCAGAAAAAACCTTTACGGCGAACTGCCGTTATCTGGATGCGATCCTCGAACAGTATCATCAGGGTAAAGATAACCGCCTGACCTACCGTATTGCGCGGCGCGATGCACATAACGGTGACGCTGAGCTTGCATCCGTTGTCTCTAATCTGTCAACGGAAATGCGCCCCGATCCGCTACAGCGTGAGGCGGCTTTTCGTTTACTTTGTCTTAATCATTCCTTTTTAAGCTATATATCCGCGTTGGGCGCGCATCGGGAAAAGATAACGCAACCAGAACTGCTGGCGCTGTTGGACGATGCAGTGTGCTATGTCGACGATGTTTTGCAGGTCAACATCGTCAGCGAACAACAGGTACAGCAGATGATGAACACGCTATCTATCCGTATTAACCATTTAAACAGTGAAGCAGATTCCCAGGGACAGCTGGTGCTACAGCAAATCGGCCTGTTGATAGCCCTGCTTCCGGAAATCGCCCATTTGAAAAAGCAGCTTGCGTTACCGTCTGCGCCTTAACGATGTCGTCCTTTACCTGCGTTTACCGTGTGATAAAACCAGTGACGCAGCTCTTCTTTTACCTCTGCAGGCAGCGCCGCCTGGTGATGTCCGGAAATGGCGCCCTGCAGAGCCAACAGACAATTCAGCCCCAAATGTTGATTGCGCGCTCTTAATCGTAACCAGCAATCTTTCGCCCCGGCTTCACGCAGAGCATGCACGCTGTTGATACCAATCTCCCGCAACAGCATTTCCATACGCACGCCCATGTTAGGCAGATCTTTGACACGCACGTTATTTCGGCGGGCATTTTTTTGCTGTCGGGCCAACGCCAGCGAGGATTTTGACAGTTTGATAAGCAGAGGCCGATCGGCCCACAGCGCCTCGTTGATATGGTAATAGTGCAGGATAACCGGCAGGCCTTTTTTATTAATGACCAGCGGTGATAAAAGCTGTTTGCTGATCCTGATATAACTATTTAACGTTTCGCAGCCACGTAGATAAAGTTCACCATTAGCGATCAAGGCAAACACGACCTTTTCTACTGCCAGACTATAGCCACCAAACTGCGAGCGGACGGTGATATTCCCTAATGCGGCCAGCTGTGCCTTTGATTGAGCAATCCTTTGTTGTGTATCCATATGCGGCTCCATTTCCTTAAGAGTCTCAGACTAACTCCCTGTTTTACATCATCTAAAAACATAGGCAATTCTGGTTAACGGTTCAATTACTAAATGAGCTTGCCGTAATTTAAGTCGTAAAATTGCGAGACGTTTTCAAAAAATGAGGTTGATCTTAGGCTTTTATCGCATTACTGTATATCCATACAGTAACCACATGAGCTGATAATCATGCGTACTCATTTACTGAAGTCTTCCTTTGCTCGCGCGGCGCTGTCAGGCCATCCCAATGCTTCTTTGTCACCGTCGCTGGCTCACGGCTGGATTAGCGAATTAAGTTACAGTGAAGCACAGCCAGGATTGACGCAGCTGCTGTTACTACCGCTGCTACAGCAGCTGGGCACCCAGTCCCGCTGGCAGCTTTGGCTGACTCCACCGCAAAAGATCAGTCGAAGCTGGCTGAAAGCATCCGGGTTACCGCTGGATAAAATGATGCAAATCACCAATCAGCCAAAAGCAGGTACGGTTGAAGCGATGGTAAAAGCATTGCAGACGGGTAATTACAGCGTGGTGTTAGGATGGTTTCCGTACGATATCAGTGAAAATGAGCGTCGCCAGCTTGAAGAAGCGGCTTCAGTGGGGCAGGCTTTAGGACTGATTATGCGTCCTCAATCGGGCTGTTCGTTACTTGACGGACAAAAAAACAGGCTGAAAATTCACTCAACTTTGTATCATTAAGTAAATATAAGATAAATCTCAGTTAAAAACAGAGACATTCTTCCGATAACCCGCTGATTCTACTCTGGCGCGGCTGCGCCTGAGTTTCGCCACACTGACTTATACTTTTTTTGGCGCTAAAAATCAGGGCAGATGTTAAAAATTGTGTACGGAACAGTCTTTTTTTGCGCACCTGCCTCACATCTTACTTGTAAGTTTCTCGCCACGTTGTAGACTTTATCTCGCCAGGGTGCTCTATAACCTCCGTTTTCCGGTAGAGTAATAATCGAGCAAAAGGACCCGGCGAAGGATTACAACCAAGAGCTTACTTTAAGCTCCTTGCCTATTTGGATGATAACGAGGCGCAAAAAATGAAAAAGACAGCTATCGCAATTGCAGTGGCACTGGCTGGCTTCGCTACCGTAGCGCAGGCCGCTCCGAAAGATGACACCTGGTACACCGGTGCTAAACTGGGCTGGTCTCAGTATCACGATACTGGTTACTACGGTAACAACTACGTAAATAACGATGGCCCGACTCACGAAAGCCAGCTGGGCGCTGGTGCATTCGTTGGTTATCAGGCTAATCCTTATCTTGGCTTCGAGCTGGGTTATGACTGGCTTGGCCGCATGCCGTACAAAGGCGACGTAGTGAACGGCGCTTTCAAAGCACAAGGCATCCAGCTGGCAGCTAAACTGAGCTACCCGATTATGGATGATCTGGATATCTATACCCGTCTGGGTGGTATGGTATGGCGCGCTGACTCTACTCAGCACGTTGTTGGTACTAATATCAACCGTAAAGACCACGACACCGGCGTTTCACCGCTGGCTGCCGTTGGTGTTGAATACGCGCTGACCAAAAACTGGGCAACCCGTCTGGATTACCAGTGGGTTAACAACATCGGCGACGCAGGTACCGTTGGTACACGCCCTGATAACGCCATGCTGAGCCTGGGTGTTTCTTACCGCTTCGGTCAGGATGATGCAGTGGCTCCGATGCCGGCCCCGACTCCGGCTCCGGCTCCGGTTGTTGAAACCAAACACTTCACGCTGAAATCTGACGTGCTGTTCAACTTCAACAAAGCTACCCTGAAAGGTGAAGGTCAGCAGGCACTGGATCAGCTGTACTCTCAGCTGAGCTCAATGGATCCGAAAGATGGTTCTGTTATCGTTCTGGGTTACACTGACCGCATCGGTTCTGACCAGTACAACCAGAAACTGTCTGAGAAACGTGCTCAGTCTGTTGTTGATTACCTGGTATCTAAAGGTATCCCGTCTAACAAGATCTCTGCACGTGGCATGGGTGAATCTAACCCGGTTACTGGCAACACCTGTGACAGCGTGAAAGGCCGTAACGCCCAGATCGACTGCCTGGCACCGGACCGTCGCGTAGAAATCGAAGTTAAAGGCATGAAAGACGTTGTTACTCAGCCGCAGGCTTAAGTAATAGTCGTTACGAAAAACCCCGCTCAGGCGGGGTTTTTTTATGGCTGCGTTTGTAACTTTCGTTCTACTTTACATCGTCTTTGCCAAGAATCGCCTGTAAATCCTGGCGTAGCGTAGACATCTGGCTGGCATATTTCTCTTTACGTTCGGCATCTTCAATAAGCTGTACAATAGTTTCAGACAGAGTGCTGCTGCGACGCTGCGCCAGTCCGGCCAGCCTTTGCCATACCAGATATTCCAGATCGATAGATTTCTTACGGGTATGCTGATGTTCAGCATTGAAATGACGCTTTCGCCGTGCGCGAATCGTCTGCTTCATACGGTTTTCCAGCGCCGGATTGATATGTTGCTCAATCCATTTCAGCACGTCTATCGGATGGTTTTCCATCGCCAGTAAGGCCTTTACAGCTTCCTGCGCGGCGCTGATTTCAATATATCGGGTGATCGCTTCCCCTTCCCGATGTTTTTTCACCAGGTACTTCCATTTCCATCCGCTTTCAAGGTTTTCCAGCTGCTGATATTTCATCGGAATCTCATCATGAGCAGGTAACAAACTAAGAATAACAGCTTTTTTATCTCTTGCGGCAGAGAAAGGCGCAGCGACATATTCACCGTTCCCCTTCTCAAGGACATCCCAATCTCTGCCGTGCTTAACAGCCTGAAAAGCTGTATAATCGCGCTTTACATTAATACAAGACAAATACGATTACTTTGACCAGCAACCGACTTGCATGGCAGGCGCTACAGCCTGATGCCGATAGTTTCCAGCCTGTTTTTTCCCGCGATTTTAGCGATAACGGCTCTGATATTCTGCCTGACATCCAGCCTCGCCTGTTTGATGCCGCCCAGTTGCTGCAGCGTAGCCGTGCGCCCTTCCCACTGCTGCTGATTCGCTGTGCGGAAAACAGTGAGACGCTGTCATTGCTGGCGCAAACATTACAGCATAACGACGTCAAGAAGAAAGATCTTTACGGCGGTAACTATCTGATTAATGAAGAACAGATTACCTGGCAACCGGCGCAAATAGCAGAAGATGCATTTGCCAGCCGCGGCGAGACGCAGTTTGCTGACTGGATCGAACCAGAACAGCTTTTTGGCTGTGTGCGTATCTTTGCCCAACGCGTTACGCTGGAGCCGGGACTGATTCATCGCGCTAACGGCGGTACGCTACTGCTTTCTTTGCGTGCGCTACTGGCACAACCGCTAATGTGGCTGCGTCTGAAGCAGATTGTGCAGCAGCAGCGTTTTGACTGGCTTTCACCAGATGAATCACGCCCGCTGCCGATCGGCATTCCTTCAATGCCAATGCAGCTGAAGCTGGTACTGTGTGGCGATCGCGATGCGATGGCCGACTTTCAGGAGATGGAACCTGAGCTTGCTTCGCTGGCTATCTACAGTGAATACGAAGAGAGCCTGCGCGTTGAAGAGCAGGAAGACATGGCCCTGTGGTGCCGCTGGGTTACCGCGCTGTCACGCCAGGCCAGACTACCAGACATCACGCCCGATTTCTGGCCTCTGTTACTACAGGAAGCGGTACGCTACAGCGGCGATCAGGAAATTTTGCCGCTTTGCCCTGCCTGGCTTGGTCGCCAGCTGCGTGAGGCCGCAGAGTATGGCGAAAGGCTGGACGCAGAAGCGTTACAAACCGCGTTGGACGCCCGCAGCTGGCGGGAAAATTACCTGCCGGAGCAGATGCGCGATGAAATCCTGCTTGACCAAATTCTGATAGAAACCGAAGGCGCTATAGTTGGGCAAATTAACGGCCTGTCGGTTATTGAATTCCCCGGTCATCCACGTGCGTTTGGTGAACCGTCACGTATCAGCTGCGTTGTACACGTGGGCGATGGCGAATTCACCGATGTTGAACGTAAAGCCGAGCTGGGCGGAAACATTCATGCCAAAGGCATGATGATCATGCAGGCTTTCCTGATTGCCGAGCTGGAGCTCGATCAACAGCTTCCCTTCTCCGCCTCTCTGGTATTTGAGCAATCCTATTCCGAAGTTGATGGCGACAGCGCCTCGCTCGCTGAGCTGTGCGCGCTGGTCAGTGCCCTGGCCGAACAGCCGATCAATCAGCAGATTGCGGTAACCGGTTCAGTCGATCAGTTTGGTCATGTTCAGCCGGTTGGTGGACTGAATGAAAAAATTGAAGGTTTCTTTGAAGTCTGTCAGCAGCGCGGCCTGACCGGCCAGCAGGGCGTAATTATCCCGGCGGCAAACGTACGTCATCTCTGCCTGCAGCAGGCGGTGGTAGATGCGGTGCGTGAAGGTCAGTTTCATCTGTGGGCCGTCAACGAGGTGGTTGAAGCTCTGCCGTTGCTGACCGGTATTGCCTGGAAAAAAGACAACGCACCATGTTTGTTACAGTCAATTCAGGAGCGCATTACAGAATTTAACCAACAGGAAGCGCGGCAACGCCCCTGGCCTCTGCGTTGGCTAAACTGGTTTAACCACAGCTGATCGGAGTTGTTCAGCTTACACCTGTTAGCTAAACTTCGTGATTCACTAAACAAGGCTTATTGAACATGGTTGAAAAACGCGACTCCTACACAAAAGAAGATCTGATTGCCTCTGGACGCGGAGAGCTTTTTGGCGCTGAAGGGCCACCGCTGCCGTCTGGCAATATGCTGATGATGGACCGCGTGGTCAAAATGAGCGAAGAAGGCGGTAACTTCGGTAAGGGATATGTTGAAGCAGAGCTGGATATTAATCCCGATCTCTGGTTTTTCTCCTGCCACTTTATCGGCGATCCGGTAATGCCGGGCTGCCTGGGTCTGGATGCAATGTGGCAGCTGGTTGGCTTTTACCTGGGCTGGCTTGGCGCGGAAGGCAAAGGTCGTGCGCTGGGCGTTGGTGAAGTGAAATTTACCGGACAGGTGTTGCCGACTGCGAAGAAGGTCACCTATCGTATCCATTTTAAACGCGTCATTAACCGTAAGCTGGTAATGGGCGTAGCGGATGGCGAAGTACTGGTTGATGGTAACGTGATTTATACTGCCAGCGATCTGAAAGTGGGTCTGTTTAAAGACACTACCGCGTTTTAAGCATCCAAAATAAATACCCTCCGGCATAGCCGGAGGTTTTTCAGGCATACCTGTAGAATATGTTACCAGTTGTGTTCTTACAGGAGTATCTTAGTATTTATAGAGTACTTATAGGTTGCCTATATATGGAATCGATAACTACTCATCTGTCATCGTCTTCAGAGTAGAGTTTTATATAGTTCTGTACATTTAATTTATCGTTATCCACAACTAAACGACAATGCACCCTTTGCACTAAAATACTCTGTTCTTGTATTTATACTTTAAATAACCAAATTTCACATATAGCATCAGTTTGCTTTCCTCTTTCGAACATCTCATAAAGCAAGACACGTCATCTTCGACGAAATGCATTTCTCCGCATCCGATACCTATAAGCGTTAATTCGGAACAACAAATTATGGTATTTACAGTTGCAGCAGGTATGCGCTAAATATTTTCATCTACTCCTGGGATTCTTTTTTGTTTTTTGTTTGAACTTTTTAATTGCCACGCAGCAGAGTATTTTAACAAAACAAAAGAGATTTTATAGCTATCTTAAAACTAAAAATTTCATGCATCCCTGGCTGGAGACGGGTTCTATAAGCGATAAAAGTACTTATTAAAAACAAGTACATTCTAATTTGATGATTAATATAATTCACTATTTTTATTTTGAATATTTTTAACAAACCATTGGATCAAGCAATATAATCAAAATCATTTTTTGCATGGGTTATAACATTACCTTCTTAGCCGATATTATATAATAAGTCATAAGACCCTTCAACAATAGATTTTTTGTTTATCAATTTTAAACCACCTCCTATGGAGATGGTGATCGTTCATGCGGGCTCTGCCTATAGCATGCCCATGCTAAATATTACCCTGTTTTGTTACCAGCAAATCAAGGAGTAAATAGCATGAGCAGATATGAACCCGCTTCCCACGTATTCTATCGCTGTCAGTATCATCTCGTATGGGCCCCGAAGTACAGATACAAAATCCTCAAGGGTAACCCTGGTAAAGAGCTTTACCATAATATCTACATTCACTGCAGTATAAATAAATGCACGGTAGTAGAACTAAATGTGCAAATAGATCATATACATCTGGTTGTCAGAACCCCACCGAGTTTAAGTGTTTCCAAATTAATGGGATTTGTGAAGGGCGAACAGCCATCAGGTTGTTCGTGAAGTTTCCTTATCTCAGGAAGCACAAACTTTGGGTTAATCACTCTTGTTAAAGAGTGATATTTTGTGGATTCAGTAGAGACAAATGAAGAAATAATCAGACGATATGTACGGTACCAGGACAAGGTAACCAAAGAGGAACAAGAAAGACAAATACAGCTGGAGTGGAAGGGTAGTGTTTAAGCCCCCTTTTAAGGGGCTGTGTCAAAGCCACCTGTTATGCAGGTGGTTTTTTACTAAGAAACCTACGTTACATATGTACTTTAAAACAAAATCATCATTAGTTAAAATGATAATAAACAATACTTAATTTCCTACTTTGTTTTCGCAGGCAGGATTAAGTCTACCATATAGCTTAAGCAGTGTAGCGATATGTTGGGCTTACATATTTTTGTTGATAATTATCAGAAAAAATGCTATTTTTAATTTTTCATTATTACTTTTCTTATCTTCATGACCGCAACACATCAACTTCAAAAAAGTCAAGTCATTTCAGTACATTACATGAGGGGTTTTGCATGTCTGATTGTCGTTCTTTTACATTACGGAGCCTATATAAATAATTTATTTTCTTTTGGGAAATTTGGCGTAGATTTGTTCTTTATAATTAGTGGTTTTATAATTACTCTTACTACATCAAAAAACAAAAGTATTATTCATTTTTTGAGGAAAAGGTTTTTAAGAATTTATCCAATTTACTTTATTGTCTGGTTATTTTTTTGTCTTACCTTATATTACAATGAGTCTCTTTCTACAATTTTAAAGTCTTTATTTCTACTGCATAAAGATTACAGTCAACCTGCACCTGGTTATGGTTGGAATATGTTGGGCCCTCCGTGGACGTTAGCCTATGAGGTAGTATTTTATTTTATATTTGCCCTTGCTATGAAAATAAATCATCGTAGAAGAATTCATGTGGCAACAGCTACTATTATCCTGGCAGTTGTAGGCCTGCAATATTTATATAATGGAAATTTTCACTTTAACTCTTCTATTTCGGCGCACTTAGACGTTAAGAATCCAGGACAGGCTGTAATTAAACTACTTAGCACTACGATATTATTTGAATTTATAGCCGGCATGATTATAGCGTATAACTATGATAAAATTAAAACACTAAAACCCAAGACTTATATTCCTTTAGGCGTACTATTATTAATTGTTTCTTTTTTTGTTTTTATTAAATACCATAACACCGGATTCGGTATGGATGGTTTTTTTTGGTTTACCCTCCCGCTTTTTTTAGGCTTATTATTACTTGAACCTCTGTTAATAAAATTTCAATTCAGAGCATTATCCTTTATGGGAGATATTTCTTACACTCTGTATTTAATTCATTTCCCAATATTATTATTATATGAAAAACACTTCCCAACATTTGGTATGCACCATTACAGCTTTCTGAAATTTTTAATATTAATCGGCTCAAGCATCCTAATTTCTACTTTATTACATAAGTATATTGAAAAACCCTTGATGCTAAAAAAATAGTCGCTAAGGATTCCACTTGCATAGCAGGGGGATTCCTTCCCTTAAAAGTCTTTAAATATTTTGTTCTATTGTTATTCCGTTAACCTGAACTACACGCCTAACTTATTCCCTAAGGTAAGATATGCAAAATTTGTCGTTAGTGAAAGTATATTTTTTTACAGAATCTGTTAATTCAAAAAAATAAAAATGGGTGAGATTCTGGCTTCAGATATATGCGCTCGACTTGATTACTTAACTTAAAACCATTGCATATTTTTATCGTGTATAAAATTAAAATGGTGCAATAGAACTCTTTAACGCGATCGCCTTTCGAACTTTCGTATTTTTACTTAATGTTCATATATAATGATTTTGACAACGACAGGATACGTAGGAAGCGGATTCATATCTGATCATACAATTTATTGTTTTTAAAAAAACGGGCTAGTATTTAGCATGAACACTTTACAGATAGAGTCCTACATCAACAAAAACCTCCGCTTACAGCGGAGGTTGTCCTTTTTCTGAACAGGCCGTCAGGCCAGCGCCGTACTGACGCTAACCGCCCTGTCCTCCATGGCTTTTCGCCAACCTCCCAACCAGTGAGACCGAGCCTCGATCATTTGATAAGGACACATTTCTTTTGAGCGCCCGTTGATGCCAGCCTGATAACCTCGTGAATGTGCCCGTTCCAGGCGGTCTCGTTTTTGTCTCTTCATGCCTCATTTCCCTCATTCAGGTATGGTGGAACTGGTGGAAAGAAAACAATGGTCACAAAATGTGCAACCACATTCCTGTTCTACCCCTATCGGCAAAAAAGGTCAATGCGCAAAATTCACGCCATTGTCATATGAATACGCTATTTTTAGAGTTTTTTCTGGTGAGAGGAGCTGTTACCGGACAACGTTCTGATTGTGAAATAAAAAAATTCCGATCCCGGCGCGCTGAACGGCACCGACAGATCGGAATCAGAGACAGAATATTTAATTATTTTGCAGAGCAGAAAAAGCAATAGCCATCTTTTGCGCTTCCTGTTGCCAGCCCTGCGCCAGCGTTCTTACCAGCGCATCATACCCATCTTCCTGTTGTGGCAGCGTCAGGTTAAACGGCTGACGGGTAATACGCCCGCCATGCTCCAGCGTCCAACTACCGCTGATAACTACCTGCCCGTCATAACGTCCATGAAAACCAGTAACGCTCACATTCAGCGTGTCGTGCTGCTCACCCAACGGTAAAGCGGAAACCAGCCTGCCGGGTAAGGCAGCGCTAAGATTGGTTACCAGCGTTTGCTGTAACTGCTGATCGAGCGGGCTGGCCCACAGATTGTTCGCTGCGATAACATATTTTACGTCACTGGTTTGATAAACCACACCGTTGCCCGCCAGATAATCGGGCACCGACACATGTTCCACCCACAGCGGCAACGCACTTTCCGCCAGTAGCGTACTTTGACTGACCGGCGCCATTGCTGGCGCTCCCGCTGGCAGCTGGTACATCGTGGTTTGCGTGGTGGTACTACAGGCGCTTAACGCCATCACCATCGCCAGCGGCATCCATTTCATCATTGCTTCGCCCTCTTCGGCTGCGGATCCTCGCCTGGTTTAGCTTCAAACACCAGCGCGTTGCTCTTCTGATTAAGCGTTTTCAATACCGGTTGCAGTTCGCGCAATACCTGATCGAGCCGCTGCATATCCCCCACCAGCTTGTTATAGGCAGGCGATCCTGGCTGCAATCCTTTCATACTGCGATTCAGCTCGCGCAGCGTCTGCTGCATATCCTGCGGCAGCTGTTGCATTGACGGGCTGGCGGTAATTTTATTCACGTTATCCAGCGTTTTTTGCAGCTCTTGTAGCGTGCGCTGACTTTCTCTCAGCGTACCGGTAGCCTGATTAATCATCGGATTCAGCGGCAGATTGTTAATCTTATCCAGCGCGTCCATCAGCTTCTGCTGAATCTGACTCAGCCCGCCGGTGACGGTAGGGATAATTTCCAACCCGGCGACTTTTTCCGGCCCCTTATACTGCGGCGCGTTACTATAAAAGTCGAGATCGATATACAACGAACCGGAAAGCAGGTTACCGGTTTTCAGTGAGGCGCGCAGACCACGTTTTTTACCATCCTGCAGATGCTGTTCAATATCGAAATCGCTACCCAGACGGTTAATAAAACGATCGGGCTCGATCCGTACCAGTACCGGGATACGATAATCATTATTCAGCGACTGGTTCCAGCCCGGCACGGTATAAGGTGCCTGTGCTACGGTACCAAGGCGAATACCGCGGAACTCTACTGGCGCCCCCGGCTGCAGACCGCGAATTGAATCGTTGAAGAACATCAGGAAATCAAGATGTTTGGTATAGAGCGAATCCTGAATGCTGCGCTGATCGTCATAAAGATGATATTCCGCCTTATTTTCGGCAGGCACGCCCAGCTCCCAGCCATCGGGCACATCAAAACTGACGCCGCCGCTAAACAGCGTAGTCAGCGATCCCATTTCAACACGCATACCCGATGCCGACATCTCTACCGCAATACCGCTATCTTTCCAGAAGCGCACATTAGAAGTGACCAGCCGATCATAAGGCGCGGCGACAAAAAGCTGATATTGCATAGCGCGCTTGTCGGCATCAAAGCTGCTGGTTTCCACCGAACCGACTCGATAGCCGCGAAACAGCACCGGATCGCCCGCATTAAGCTGACCCGCTTTGGTGCTATCCAGCACAATACGAATACCTTTCGCGTCAGGCGGTGCCAACGGTGGAGCATCAAGCAATTTATACCGATCGGGCTTGGTTCCCTTGCTACCCGGCTGGAGTTCAATGTAAGCCCCGGAAAGCAGCGTACCAAGGCCGGTAATCCCCTCGCGCCCTACCTGCGGTTTTACCACCCAGAAAACGCTGTCTTCATGCAGCAGCTTTTCCATTCCCGCATTGAGCCGGGCTTTGATTTCTACATGATGCAGATCGTCGGTCAGCACGGCGCTTTCCACTACACCTACATCCACGCTGCGGCTCTTAATCGCCGTCTTCCCACCTTCAATGCCTTCAGCATTGGTGGTGATAAGCGTCACCTCCGGTCCCTGATGGCTAAAGTGGTAAAACAGAATCCAGGCACCAATCAGGACGGTAACAATAGGTACTATCCATACCGGCGACCAGCGTTTAATTTGATCCACTTTGGCGACGCCGTGGTTATTTTCCGTCAAGACTCGGCTCCTTCATCATATTCTCTGGTTCACGATCCCAGGTAAGACGGGGATCGAACGTCATGGCGGCAAACATTGTCAGGATCACCACTGCCGCAAAGAGTATCGCACCCGGTGCGGGATAAATATTCATTAACTGCCCTATTCGTACGAGAGCGGAGAGCACGGCAATAACAAAAACATCAATCATCGACCAGCGGCCGACAAACTCCACCACTTCATAAATCAGATGCATCTTTTCGCTATCGCGTCTGCCGTGCCCGTTGGCATCCCAGCACAGCCAGCCGATAGCCAGCATTTTCAGCGATGGCACCATAATACTGGCGATAAAGATGACCAGCGCCACCGGATAAGAGCCGTCGCTCCACAGCAGGATAACCCCGGCCATAATATTGGAGCCCATTTTGTCACCCAGCGCTTCGGTTACCATAATTGGTAAAATATTGGCGGGAATGTAGATAATAACCGAGGTGAACAGCAGCGCCAGCGTCCACTGCAGACTATGCCGACGACGCGCATGCGCTACCGTTGTACAGCGCGGGCAGACAGAACGATCGGCGGGCAGCACGGCAGTACAGCACGGACAGGATCGCAGCCCCTGCTTCAATCCACTGATACCAGCCTGCGGCCTGAAAGGAAGCGGCGGTTCTGCGGCGATTTCCCGCCACAGCCAGCGTCGATCGACGCACTGAAAAGCGCGTAGCTGCAACAGACAAAACAGACACCAGGGCAGGAAACTGCTGCCGATACCAATATCGCCGTAGGCCATCAGCTTAACGAAGCTGACCAGCACTCCCGCGAGGAATATTTCCGCCATTCCCCAGCTTTTAAGCTTAAACAGAATACGCGCCAGGCCAATACGCAGCGGCTGTGGCAACGGTAGCGGATTAACCAGCAGCAGTAATGTCACCATGCAAAAGGCAGGCACCGCCTGAACAAACAGCATAAACAGCGTGGCGAGGCTGGTGTAATCTTCTGAAACCATTACCTGTGGGATTTCCATCAGGGTAATTTCACTGCTCAACCCGGAGACATGCATACTCACAAAGGGAAACAAATTAGCCAACAGCAGCATAAACAGCGCCGCCAGCGCATAACCGGAGGGCCGCTTACGCGGCTCGCTCCAGTTAATGGTCAGGGTGGCGTGACAGCGTGGACAGCTCGCTTTCTGCCCGATGGCAATCGGCGGCAGCCGCGTCATCAGGTCGCATTGCGGACAAAGCATCCACTCTTCTGAGTGTTCGGATGAACACATAGCCTACTCCCGATCTCAGGCGCCGTTTTTCAGCGATTCAAGGTATTCCCAGCGTTCGAAAGCGCTTTCCAGCTGCTGCTCAGCCTCCGCCAGCGCATCCAGAACCGGCTGGGTTTTATCATGCGGCTGGCTAAAGAAGCTGGCATCCGCCATCTGCGTCTGCAGCTGTTCAATCTGTGCTTCCAGCGCCTCCAGCTGCTGCGGCAACTGTTCCAGCTCGCGCTGTAACTTATAGCTTAGTTTTACAGCTGGCTGTTTTGCCCCCTCATTCCTGGGCGCTTTTTCCACCGGCGCCGACGCTTTTACCGGTGCGACGCGGCTCTGACGCGATGTGGCACGCTGATGCTGAGCATCATGATAGCCGCCAACAAAGGCACCGATGTCGCCGTTGCCTTCGAAAATCCAGCATTCGGTAACGGTATTATCCACGAACTGACGATCGTGGCTTACCAGCAGTACGGTGCCCTGATAGCCATCAATCAGCTCCTCCAGCAGCTCCAGCGTTTCTACATCCAGATCGTTAGTCGGCTCATCGAGAATCAGCAGGTTGCTTGGCTTCAGGAACAGGCGCGCCAGCAGCAGGCGGTTGCGTTCACCGCCGGAAAGCGCGCGTACCGGCGTCATCGCACGTTTCGGATGGAACAGAAACTCCTGCAGATAGCCGAGCACGTGGCGAGGTTTGCCGTTAACCATCACCTCCTGTTTGCCTTCTGCGAGGTTATCCATCACCGTACGATCGGGATCGAGAATAGCGCGATGCTGATCGAAGTAGGCGACTTCCAGTTTGCTGCCGCTGTGTACGCGTCCGCTGTCTGCCTTAAGCTGGCCCAGCATAAGTTTCAGCAGCGTGGTCTTACCGCAGCCGTTCGGCCCAATCAGCGCGATCTTATCGCCACGCTGCACCTGAGCGCTGAAATTTCTGACCAGGGTGCGATCGCCGATGCTGTAGTTAACGTTCTCCAGCTCAAAGACAATCTTGCCGGAGCGTGACGCTTCCTCGACCTGCATCTGCGCTTTGCCCATCACTTCGCGGCGTTCCGAGCGCTCACGACGCAGCGCTTTCAGCGCACGCACGCGGCCTTCATTACGGGTACGACGAGCTTTGATGCCCTGACGAATCCAGACCTCTTCCTGCGCCAGCTTGCGGTCAAATTCAGCGTTCTGCATCTCTTCAACGCGCAGCGCCTCTTCTTTCCCGGTGAGATATTTATCATAGTCGCCCGGCCAGGAAACCAGCTTGCCGCGATCGAGATCGACAATACGCGTCGCCATATTACGGATAAATGAACGGTCGTGAGAGATAAAGACGATGCTGCCCTGGAAAGTTTTCAGGAAAGTTTCCAGCCAGTCGATGGTTTCGATATCCAGATGGTTGGTGGGTTCATCCAGCAGCAGCACGCGCGGATTGCTGACCAGTGCGCGCCCCAGCGCCGCTTTACGCAACCAGCCACCCGAAAGCGACGACAGCTCCACTTCCGGCTCAAGGCCAATCTGCTGTAGCACATCATTAATGCGCGATTCCAGCTGCCACAGATTATGGTGATCCAGCACGCCCTGCAGGCGCGCCATTTCATTAAGGTTTTTTTCGCTCGGATCGTTCATCACCACGTGAGAAATGGCGTGGTAGGCCTTCAGATGCTCCGCCTGCTCCGCTACGCCCTCGGCAACAAAGTCATATACCGTACCGGCGATATTACGCGGCGGGTCCTGTTGCAGGCGCGCCACCACCAGATCCTGCTCGAAAATAATGCGCCCATCGTCCAGCGGCTGCTCGCCGTTGATAATTTTCATCAGCGTGGATTTACCGGCACCGTTGCGCCCTACCAGACAGACGCGCTCATTCTCTTCAATATGCAATTCGGTGTGATCGAGCAGCGGTGCATCGCTGAAAGAGAGATAAGCGTTGTGAATACTAATTAATGACATACAGCGTTATTCCTTACCGGCATGGGTTATCAGCCAGCAGTTATGAATGTGGCGGTTGCGGGCAAAATCCTGTGACTGCGTTTTGGCAGTGATCTCCTGGGCGCGCAGGCCGATAGCGGCCAGGCCTTCGTGATCCATTTTAAAGCCACGTTTATTGTTAGAAAACATAATGGTGCCGCCCGCACGCAGCAGACGTTTAAGATCGCGCATCAGCTGCAAATGATCGCGCTGCACGTCAAAGCTCTCTTCCATACGTTTTGAGTTAGAGAAGGTAGGCGGATCGATAAAGATCAGATCGAACTGCTCATGACTTTCACGCAGCCAGCTCAGGCAATCTGCCTGCATCAGTCGATGCTGACGCCCGCTGAGGCCGTTTAAACGCATATTGCGTTCTGCCCACTCCAGGTAAGTGCGCGACATATCCACCGTAGTGGTGGAACGTGCGCCACCCAGCCCGGCGTGCACGCTGGCGCTGCCGGTATAGGCGAACAGATTAAGGAAATCCTTGCCTTTACTCATCTGGCCCAGCATACGCCGCGCGAGACGATGATCGATAAACAGGCCGGTATCAAGGTAGTCGGTCAGGTTTACCCAGAAGCGCGCGTTAAACTCACTAACTTCAAAATATTCGCCTTTTTCGCCCAGCTTCTGATACTGGCTTTTACCCTTCTGCTTTTCGCGCGTTTTCAGCACCAGACGATTAGCTGGCAACTTCAGTACCGTCAGCGTGGCGCTGATGACATCAAACAGACGCTGACGTGCCTTGAGCGCATCGATGGTTTTCGGTGGCGCATACTCCTGAATCACCACCCAGTCGGCGTAGCGATCGACGGCGACGTTATATTCCGGCAGGTCGGCGTCATACAGGCGATAGCATTCGATACCCTCCTGACGCGCCCACTTGTCCAGCTTCTTCATATTCTTTTTCAGGCGATTGGCGTAATCTTCCGCCACCTGCGCAGGCATTCCTTCGCTGCTGCTTGCCGCCAGCTGGTAGTTTTTCTGTACGCACTCCAGCGGGCCGTTTTTCGCTTTAAACTGACGATCGGCACGCAGCTGCAAACAGCTCAGCAGATCGGGCGAGGCGCTGAACAGCGAGAGATGCCAGCCGCCGAACTGGCTTTTCATTACGCGCCCCAGCTGGCTGTGCAGTGCGATCAGTGCCGGTTCGCTCTCCAGACGTTCGCCATAGGGCGGGTTGCTGATAACGGTGCCGATCGGCCCCTGCGGCAGCGGATTTTTCAGCTGCACCACATCCTGCACGCCAAAGGTAAAAAGATCGGCCACGCCAGCGCGACGGGCATTGCCGCGCGCGCGTTCCAGCACCCGCTCATCGTTATCATAGCCAAAAAAGCGCGAAGTTGTCTGCTGCACGCCCTGGCGGGCGCGGATCTGCGCTTCGTCGATTAGCTCTCGCCACAGCTCAGGCTGATGTGCTTTCCAGCCTTTGAACCCCCACTGACGGCGGTTCAGACCCGGAGCACGATCGCTGGCGATCAGCGCCGCTTCAATCAGCAGCGTACCGGAACCACACATCGGGTCGATCAGCGGCGTACCCGGCTGCCAGCCAGAGCGCAGCACTGTCGCCGCGGCCAGGTTCTCCTTCATAGGTGCCTGCCCCGTCTGCTGGCGATAGCCGCGCTGGTGCATTCCTTCCCCGCTCAGATCGAGCGCAATGCTGGCGATATCCTTATTCAGCCAGACATTGATGCGCACATCCGGCTGTTCACGATCGACATCCGGGCGCGGCAGATTTTTACGGGTAAAGCTGTCAACGATGGCATCTTTTACTTTTAACGCACCGAACTGGCTGTTGCGAATCGCTTCGTTAGTACCGCTAAAGTGGACGGCAAAAGTACCGTCAATCAGGTTTGTCCAGTCGATAGCCTGGGCGCCAAGATAGAGATCGAGATCGCTATAGACGGAGCATTCGCTCAGCGGCAGCAGGATACGCGATGCCAGGCGGCTCCACAGCAGGCTACGATACATTAAACGATCGTCACCCTGATAATGTACACCACCCTGCACCACCTGCAGCTCCTGCGCCCCCAGCGCTTCCAGCTCACTCTTCAACAGCTCTTCGAGCCCACGCGCCGTACTGGCAAACAGAGAATTCATATCATCACTTACAGTATTGGGAAAATTGTTGCGCATTATAGCTAATCGCCGCCGCATGTCATAAAGTTAGCTTCCTTTAAGCGCAGATTCCTGTATTGCCCGTGGTCCAGTTCGGAGAGCATTATGATTGTTCTGTCACGCCTGTTTATTCATCCGGTCAAATCAATGCGAGGATTACAGCTCTCGCACGCCCAGGTAAGAGAGAGCGGTCTGGCCTTTGATCGCTTGTTTATGCTGACGGCTGAAGACGGCACCTTTATTACCGCTCGCCAGTTTCCACAGCTGGTGCAGTTTATTCCGGCGTTGATGCCGGACGGGCTGTGGCTACAGGCACCGGACAACAGCAGCGCAACGTTGCGGTATAGTGATTTTCAGCCACAGGATGCCGCGACCGAAGTCTGGGGCAATCATTTCACCGCCCGTATCGCACCGCAGCCGATCAATGACTGGCTGAGCGGCTTTTTCCCGCATCCGGTTCAGCTACGCTGGGTCGGCCCGGAGATGACGCGTCGGGTCAAACGCCATCCTGACGTGCCGCTCGGCTTTGCCGACGGCTATCCATTTTTGCTGGTAAACGAAGCGTCACTGCACGATTTGCAACAGCGCTGTACGGCAAGTATCCGACTGGAGCAGTTTCGTCCTAACCTGACGGTTACCGGCGCGGTCGCCTGGGAAGAGGACAGCTGGGCGCGCCTGCGCCTTGGTGAAGTGGAGTTTGACGTCGCGAAACCTTGCAGCCGCTGCATTTTCACCACCATCAGCCCGGAGCGTGGACAAAAGCATCCTTCCGGCGAACCGCTTAAAACGTTACAGAGTTTCCGCAGCGCGCTGGATGATAGCGGTGATGTCGATTTTGGAATGAATCTGATTGCCCGCAACAGCGGCGTTATTCGGGTAGGCGATACGCTGGAAGTGTTACAAACCCAGCCGCCGCGCTTATATGGCGCGGGTAAAGTCACAGAGACACTACATGTGGAAGCGGCGGCGGAAAGCAGCGTGACGATTAGCTACCAGGGCAAATCGTTCATCGGCAATAACCAGCAAGTTATACTGGAACAGCTGGAAATGCAGGGCCACCGCATTCCCTACAGCTGTCGTGCCGGCCTGTGTGGTAGCTGTGAAATGCGCCTGCTCTCAGGTCAGGTAACGGCGCTGAAGCAGGACGCCGTGCACGCTGATGGCACCCTACTAAGCTGTAGCTGTATTCCCGCCGGAGATATTGAGCTGGCCTGACGCCGAATGCGCGGTCAACCGGCCCAGGCGTAATGCTGCGCCTGTTCGGCATGCCAGGATTGCAGGCGATCGTGCATAATTTAATCGCATCGCCAAGCATCATGGTTTTACCGGCCAGCTGCAGCTGGGGCTGCGCCAGTACGCACAGTGCCGCGCTTTCTCCCGCTTCAACCACCAGCAGCCTGGCCTCTTCCCCGCTTTCATTCAGGGTAACCGTAACCAGATCGCTTTCACCCGGCTGCCAGCAGTGACGCTGACGAACGCGAAAATGCCAGCTTTTCGGCATCAGAGGCTTCAGAAAACGATAAGCAACCAACGCGTTGAGTAGCAGCTCGGCGTTCTGTTCATCGCTGAGCGCTGCTTCGCGGCAGCTCTCCTGCCAGGTATAAAACTGCGCCGCATCGTCAACGCTGAACACTGCGTCATCAAACGCGTCCGGCGTCAGCATTTTGCGGGAAAAACGCGAGCGAAACAGCATACCATCCGCTAAGTCGAGCATCATACGATCCTGCTCTGCGTCGAAAAACCAACGCCAGTTGTCGTCAGGTTTTATCCTCATGGTTTGCCTTACTACAAGTTGAGGGTTCCGAACTTCAGGTTATCGTCAACCTGAAACAAAATAGTGTTCATCAGACACGGCATAAACAGAAAATATCAAAACCGTGAATAATAATTTTCCATCAGAGAACAAAGTATGTACAAAATATAAACCAGCCGGAAACAGATTAAAAGCCCCCGGCCAGATTCTTCAGGAAGGTCAGAGATGCGTCACAATCTCTTTGATTAAACCGGGACCTTTATAAATAAAGCCGGAATAGATTTGTACCAGCGTGGCCCCTGCCGCTATTTTCTCACGCGCGGCAATCACGGAATCAATTCCGCCCACACCGATAATTGGTAATTTGCCCTGTAATTCCTGAGAGAGGCGACGGATAACTTCGGTGCTGCGTAGCTGTACCGGTCTTCCGCTCAGTCCACCCGTCTCTTCATTAAATTTCATGCCGCTGACCAGAGAACGATCGAGCGTGGTATTCGTCGCGATAACGCCATCAATCTGATGACGAACCAGACTATCTGCAATCTGCACCAGCTCTTCTTCCGAGAGGTCAGGCGCAATTTTTACCGCCACCGGCACATATTTCAGATGTTTCTTTTCCAGCAGTTTTTGCTGTGCTTTTATTGCCATCAGCAAATCATCCAGCGCCTCACCATATTGCAATGTTCGCAGGCCTGGGGTGTTGGGCGAGGAGATATTCACGGCGATATATCCAGCCAGAGGATAGACTTTATCCATACAGGTCAAATAATCCTCTTTGCCCTGCTCAACCGGCGTATCTTTATTTTTACCGATGTTAATACCCAGTACGCCGTTAAAACTGGCGCGTTTCACATTTTCTACCAGCCGATCCACACCGAGATTATTAAAGCCCATGCGGTTAATAATCCCTTCGGCCTCCACCAGACGAAACAGGCGCGGCTTATCATTGCCCGGCTGGGGACGCGGCGTTACCGTACCGACTTCAACAAAACCGAAACCCATTGCGCCGAATGCGTCAATGCAGTCGCCGTTTTTATCCATTCCGGCCGCCAGACCAAGCGCATTCTTAAAGGTTAGCCCCATGCATGTCACCGGACGCGCCGGTAAGCGCTGGCGAATCAATGCTTCTAACGGCGTACCGCTGATACGGCGCAGCTGCTGCAGCGTTAGTTCATGGGCATGTTCTGCGTCAAGATGAAACAAGGCTTTACGTGCGAAGGGGTAAAACATGGGCTCTCCTGAATTCCCGGTGGCAAACGGGGCGATATTATCTGGCATAACGGCAGTAAAAAGCCAGAGATGTTAAACCTCGGCGCCAGTAAACCTGATATCGCACCGGCTTGCCCTGCTTTAGCGCAAAATTAGCTTTCTATTACTGGATAAATCATTTAATCACCGTCGCCCCCTCTGCCACTATAAAGCCACTGGTTCTCAATAAGTTCAATATAATAACTTTACGTTATAAGGAGTGGCGATGCGTGTGATTACTCTGGCCGGAAGCCCGCGGTTTCCCTCACGATCTACGGCGCTGTTGACGCTGTGCCAGCATACACTGGAAGGCTGTGGCATTGAGGTCACGCCCTGGAACATTCACAACTTTCCACCGGAGGATCTGCTCTATGCACGCTTCGACTCTCCTGCTCTGCTGGCGCTCAAAGAAGATTTAGCGCTAGCCGACGGGCTTATTGTCGCCACGCCGGTTTATAAAGCTTCTTTTTCCGGCGCGCTGAAAACCCTGCTCGATCTTCTGCCAGAACGCGCGCTGGAACATAAAGTTGTGCTGCCGCTGGCTACCGGCGGCACGCTGGCGCATATGCTGGCGGTCGACTACGCACTGAAACCGGTGCTGAGCGCACTGAAAGCGCAAGAAGTGCTGCATGGCATCTTTGCCGAAGACAGCCAAATCAGCCACTACGATCGTCAACCTGAAATTAGCGACCTGCTGAACAGTCGGTTAAATGACGCATTGACCACCTTCTGCTATGCCCTGCGGCAGCGTGAAGCGCGCCTGGCACAAGCGGTATAAGGAGAGTAGCCAATGTCTCGTTTCTCCCGTCATCTTGCTGCCGCTCTGCTGGCGCTGCTTGGCCTCAGTGCCATCGCTTACGCCGCACCGCAGGCACCCGACGCTATCCGTATCGGCTACCAAAAAGGCTCCGTCAGTATGGTACTGGCTAAAACACACCGCCTGCTGGAGCAGCGCTATCCCAACACGCAAATTCGCTGGGTAGAATTTCCTGCCGGCCCACAGATGCTGGAGGCGCTTAACGTAGGCAGTATCGATCTCGGCAGCACCGGCGATATCCCACCGCTGTTTGCGCAGGCCGCCGGTGCCGATTTGCTCTATGTTGGTGCGGAACCACCCAAGCCGCAGGCGGAGGTTATTCTGGTTGCGGATAACAGCTCCATCAAAACGGTTGCTGATTTAAAAGGCCATAAGGTAGCGCTACAGAAAGGTTCCAGTTCTCACAATCTGCTGCTGCGCGCGCTGCAAAAAGCGGGATTGCAGTTTACGGATATTCAGCCTGTCTGGTTGACGCCTGCCGACGCGCGCGCCGCTTTCCAGCAGGGCAATGTCGATGCCTGGGCCATCTGGGACCCTTATTACTCTGCCGCCTTACAGCAGGGCAACGTACGGGTACTGACCGATGGCAGCACGCTCAATCTTACCGGCTCTTTCTATCTGGCTACCCGCAGCTATGCCGAAGCGCATGGCGCATTTATTCAGTCGGTGCTCGATATTTTCAGCCAGGCGGACGCCCTGACGCAGAGTCAGCGCCCTGAAAGCATCAGGCTGCTGGCACAAAGTATGGGATTGCCTGAGGCCGTCATCGCCAGCTACCTCGATCATCGGCCGCCGACACGCATTACGCCGGTCGGTGCGCAAACGGTACAGGCGCAGCAACATACCGCCGATCTGTTTTACCAAAATCACCTGCTTCCCGTGAAGCTCGACGTCACCCGCCATATCTGGCACGGCGCAACCGTTCAGTGAGTAAGGAGAATATCATGGCATTATCCGTTTTCTGGTTTTTACCCACCCACGGCGACGGTCACTATCTGGGCACGGCGGAAGGCGCACGCCCGGTTGACCACGGTTATCTGCAACAGATTGCCCAGGCGGCAGATCGGCTGGGGTTTGGCGGCGTGCTGATCCCTACCGGGCGCTCCTGCGAAGACGCCTGGTTGGTTGCCGCGTCGCTGATTCCGGTTACCCAGCGGCTGCGCTTTCTGGTAGCGCTGCGTCCTGGCGTTATCTCACCAACCCAGGCTGCGCGTCAGGCCGCGACGCTGGACCGCCTGTCCAATGGTCGTGCACTGTTTAACCTGGTGACCGGCGGTGACCCGGAAGAGCTGGCGGGCGATGGCGTCTTCCTCGATCATACCGAACGCTATGCGGAATCCGCCGAGTTTACCCGTATCTGGCGGCGCGTGCTGGAAGGAGAAACCGTCGATTATCAGGGCGATTATTTGCAGGTGCGCGGCGCACGCCTGATGTTTAAACCGGTACAGCAGCCGCGTCCGCCACTCTGGTTTGGCGGATCGTCAACGGTGGCGCAGGACTTAGCGGCGGAGCAGGTGGATGTCTATCTTACCTGGGGTGAACCACCGGCCCAGGTCAAAGAGAAAATCGAACAGGTCCGCGCTAAAGCGGCGGCACAGGGGCGCAAAGTGCGTTTCGGTATTCGCCTGCACGTTATCGTACGCGAAACCAATGCTGAAGCCTGGCAGGCCGCCGATCGGCTTATCGCGCACCTTGATGATGCCACTATTGCCAAAGCGCAGGCGGCGCTGGCACGTACCGATTCTGTCGGTCAGCAGCGTATGGCGGCATTGCATAACGGTCGCCGCGATCGGCTGGAGATCAGCCCCAATCTCTGGGCTGGCGTCGGCCTGGTACGTGGCGGCGCGGGCACGGCGCTGGTTGGCGATGGCCCAACGGTGGCGGCACGTATGCAGGAGTACGCCGATCTCGGCATCGAGACCTTCATTCTTTCTGGCTATCCCCATCTGGAAGAAGCTTACCGGGTTGGCGAGCTGCTGTTCCCTCACCTCGATCTGGCAGTGCCTGACGTACCCGCGCCACGCCGTATACCAGCCCATGGCGAAGCGGTGGCGAATGATTTTGCGCCGCAAAAAGTGTCGCAAAGCTGAGGATGCGCATGATGAGCAAAGGCAAATTCAGCGCACGTCATCCACTGGTCCCCTGGCTGTTGCCGGTGCTGCTGCTGGCGCTGTGGCAAATCGCTTCGCAAAGCGGATGGCTTTCAACGCGCATTCTGCCCGCGCCGCAAAGCGTGGTACTGACCTTCTGGCGTCTTAGCGCCAGCGGCGAACTGTGGCAACATCTCGCAATCAGCAGCTGGCGAGCGCTGACCGGTTTTATTATCGGCGGTACGCTTGGTCTGGCGCTTGGGCTGCTGGCCGGGGCCTCGTACTGGGGCGAGCGCCTGCTCGATACCTCGGTGCAGATGCTGCGCAACATCCCGCATCTGGCACTGATTCCGCTGGTGATTCTATGGTTCGGCATCGACGAATCCGCCAAAATTTTCCTGGTAGCGCTGGGCACGCTGTTTCCCATTTATCTCAATACCTTTCACGGTATCCGTAATGTCGATCGCGGTCTGGTGGAGATGGCGCGCAGCTATGGCCTTTCCGGCTGGCGGCTGTTTAGCCAGGTGATGCTGCCGGGTGCCCTGCCCTCAATTATGGTCGGCGTGCGCTTCGCGCTTGGCCTGATGTGGCTGACGCTGATCGTGGCGGAGACCATCTCCGCTAATTCCGGTATTGGCTATCTGGCGATGAACGCGCGTGAGTTTTTACAAACCGATATTGTCGTCGTTGCCATCGTGCTCTATGCGTTGCTGGGCAAACTGGCAGATGTCAGCGCCGTGCTGCTGGAACGCCTGTGGCTGCGCTGGCACCCCGCTTATCAACTGAAGGAGGCCGTGGTATGAACGCTATTGCAGCGCCGTCGCGTCTTAACGTCGGCACGCCCGTTGGATTACAGAGCGTCAGTAAACGCTTTGGCGATCGCGCTATCCTGCAGGGTATCGATTTACACATCCCTTCCGGCCAGTTTGTCGCGGTGGTAGGACGCAGCGGCTGCGGTAAAAGCACCCTGCTGCGCCTGCTGGCCGGTCTGGAGTTTCCCAGCGAAGGGGATCTGCTGGCCGGGCAGGCGCCGCTTGCTACCGCACATGAAGAAACACGTCTGATGTTTCAGGACGCGCGCCTGCTGCCGTGGAAACGGGTAATCGATAACGTTGGCCTCGGGTTACGTGGTAACTGGCGCGCCGATGCTATGCGGGCGCTGGAAGAAGTTAATCTGGCCGATCGTGCCGGAGAGTGGCCCGCCGCGCTTTCGGGCGGTCAGCGGCAGCGCGTGGCACTGGCGCGTGCGCTGATCCATCGCCCCGGCTTGCTGCTGCTGGACGAACCGCTGGGCGCCTTGGACGCCCTGACGCGTATTGAGATGCAGGAACTGATTGAGGCTATCTGGCAACAGCAACATTTCACCGTCTTGCTGGTAACACATGATGTCAGTGAAGCCGTTGCCTTAGCGGATCGGGTGCTGCTGATTGAGGATGGGCGTATCGGGCTGGATTTAACTATCGATCTGCCACGCCCGCGCCGTCGCGGTTCCGCCCGGCTGGCGGAGCTGGAACAGCAGGTGCTGGAGCGGGTGATGCGCCGCACGCCGCCGCCAGCGGTGCGTTACGCTGAGCGTTGAAGACAGACACAGTAAGGAATAAAGCCAGGGACGGCAATTTTTGACTTTCCGTATGGTAAATGTCCCGCCTGTGCCATCACCAACAGTAACAGGTAGCTACGCCAGACGGGTTTATTACCGCTCCTCTTCAGGAGCCTGCCTGAACAGTGCTTCTGCCATAGCGGCGATTCTTTTTTCCTGCACCAGCCTGTCGCGCCATTCCCGCGGTATCCCCGAATAACCATACAGCGCACCGGCAATCTGACCTGCCGTGGCAGCCACGCTGTCGGCGTCATCACCCAGATTCGCAGCCAGAAGAATCGCGTCGCGGAAGTTATCCGTATTCCATACCGCCCACATCGCCGCTTCAAGCGTGTCGATAACGTAGCCGCTCGAACGGATCTGATCGCGTGTTTTCTGCTTGTATTCACCTGCGTTGATGATTAATACCCTTGCGCTAAGCGGAATCGCATGGGGTGAAAAGACTTTTTCTTTTGAGCAACCATTAATCAAATAATTGATTATCAAACCTAAAAACTGACAGGAAAAGATGGACTCAACGGCACCATGCGTAGCAAGACTTTGTGTTTCAGAGTCAAAATATGTTTTCTTTAGTGAACGTCTTCTAAATATAGGCACAGGGGCCATTCTTATCAGGGCCGCATTACCTGCGGTATTTTTAGCCGTATTCCCGAACCATGAAGAACCTTGTAAAAGATATTGCTCAAGCGCATATTTTGTCGTATTGCCTATATCAAAACATCTGCCATTTGAGCTGTTTTCGCCATAATGGTACCAGCCTACCAGTTTTTCTCTGAAACAGGTGATATCCATAATGCCTTCTTGAAGATACGTCTCAGCGAGACATAAAGCCATAGAGGTATCATCAGTCCACTCACCCGCTTTGAGTTGGAAAGGCCCACCACCTACCATATCTGTAATATTTTTCTTATCGCGAGGGAGGAATTCCAGTGTCGTGCCCACCGCATCGCCAACAGCAAGCCCTACCAACGCGCCTACGGCTTTATCACAGGATTGTTCCTCAGTAAGACTACATATTACTTTTTGATCCCAGGCGTTACGGAGTTCTCCTGGACGTTCGTTATTCTCAGAATATTGCGCTCGTGCACTTACCGGTAAGTAATGATGATACCTGTCTGCATAGCGGTTAACTATTGCATCTTCTTCGTGTAGATCAATCATTCAATTTCCTTAAGTTGAATTATGATGGAACCATTTTCTTCTATTCTGTTAACAACTTCAAACTTAGTTCCTGGAGGATACAGTACTTCGGTTTCTGTTGACTTAAATGCAGACAAGAAATGAATGTTTTTACCAGATTTCCCTTCAATATTAAGTATGATGTTTCCTTTAAAAGGTTCGATAATATCTGTGCTCATGAATGCTTTATCAGCAACTATATTACCTGGTTGATAAGCATCCAATACTTCGGCAGGCAAAGTATCTATACCTCGGAAAGTTTCTCCCTCGAATACAGGTAGTTTATTCATTCCTTCTACAGCATGGTTAGCAAATGCCTCTAATTCCGGAGTCAGGGGTTTTACCCCCCTTAATGCTGGATTAATCATTTTATATCCAGCTTCAGTAGTATAGCCGTGCAAAGCACCTACTTGATCATCGCTTAATAATGCTGATATCGTAGGGTTGTATTGATCTGCAAGTTCCCTTCCTCTATTAATCCACCGACTTGCCCGATCTTTTCCTACTGCGTCAGCTAAACTCATCGTGGATTTAGGCGGAATTGCAGCAGTTTTATTGCTCCGCCAGGCATCGAACTTCATCCCGCCTTTGCTGCCCGCTGCTCCACCGACCAGGCTGCCTGCCAGCATCATCCATTTTTGTCCGTCGCTGCCCTCACCAAACAGCTTTCCGCCGAGATAACTGCCTGCATAGCCGCCGCCCATACCGCCAAGGGTGCCCAGCACCGCTATGGCAGGAGAAGCCAGCACCACCAGCGCCGCGCCGCCGATACCTAACATCGCCCAGTTAATCCATTCCGGTATTTCCGGGCTGATTTCATCCGTCTGAATCTTATCGCCGCCAATAAAAACATCAGGCGATCCGGAAAAAATTTCAGCGCTACAGGTCAGGCGATCGCCGATACGGGCTGCGGGATAGTTGTTGATAAAGACTTTTATTGACCCTTCGGCAACCCGCTGCGGGCTGCCGCTATGCTCATCGCATGCACCTGTAGACAGATGGGCACGGATAGCGGGACGATCGTTAATGTAAACATCAGGTGAACCAGAAGCCAGTTGACCAGTGGTATGACGGGGTGCCCAGGACATGCTGCCCAACAGTTCGCCCAGCCCACCGCCGGTACAGGCACCTGCCGCAACGGCTGACACAGCTACCAGCGCCGTGCCACCGGTTACCACAATCGCTGCTCCCGCCACTAACGCACCGCCGATCGCACCGGCAATCAGCCATCCTTCAGACGCTGTATGGGCTATTTCATCCTGTTCCCGTGCAGCATTAAATTCAGACACAGAGTCCTCTTCTTATTTATCTGAAATAAATCTGTTTATTTTATCAATGCTATTCAGAGCTTCTGGCCCGCTGACAGAACGGCACACGGATAACAGAGACGAGAGAGGCTGGAAATTTTCTGGCGAGGATGTCCAAAGCCCATAACGAACCGGTTCGCTGTCTACCACCGCCGCAATATGAAGCGGGTGACCGGTCGAACAATAAAAAAGATACTGCCCGTTTAATGCACGTTGTAAATTGACATGCTGATAAAGTGCCTGAACGCTTTCAAAAACATTAAGCTGGCGAAGATCGGTATCAATCACGAAAAAAATGCTTTGCGCATCCGCCGGCACAGCTTCACTAATAAAGCCATCGTTATCGTGCCGATGAAACCTGATGCTTTTTAAAATCTCAGCATATTGTTTTTGATAATAGTCAGTAAAGCTATCAGGACAAGAGCCAATATAGCTAATCATCTTTTTTCCTGCCGGTTTATCATCCAACAAAACGACGGTCTGTTTCTGCCACACCTGCGCATTATTGCTTTCAAAATGATAAAAAATTTCAGCGGCGGGCATTCCATCAATGACGGTCATGACCGAGGAAATGAGCTTGAATTTTGGTACGGTTATTTCCAGTTCTTTTAACAGACGCGCAGCGACACCCTGCACTTTATCATCAAACTTTGCCGTCCCCCGTGAAACCACAAAACTAAAATCGCTGGCGCTGTTTTCGCTAAGGACAAAAAGATTCATCGTTCTGTCTTTATAAATATCAGGGATCTCCAGCATGGCTTCCTGCAACCTGAATATTGCCATATTATTTTCCTTGTTCAGCACCAGACACAAACAAACTGTCCAGATCGGACTTTATTCTTTCCTGATGTGTAGTTCCGGGCGCAATGGTTTCAGCACCACCGTCCGCAGGATTAAGATGTAATTCACCGTTCGTTGTATTAATTTGCCCATCTTTTTCTACGGTAATATTAAAATTAACGCCTTTAATATTGATATTGCCGTCTGAAGTTAGTTCTATCACGCTTTTGCCACACTCCAGACGGATCGCCTCTCCCGATCCTATGGTAAAACGCTCCACGGCATTGACCGTACACGTCTTGCCCGTTAAAGAAGTGCTGTGACCTTTAACACCTGTCACCCTGTCCTGAACAATGCGCTGTTTCTCATTTTTGCCAACAAATCGGGTGTTATTTTTTTTAATCACCATGCTGGCATCATTCTTCACATTCACATCCAGATTACGCTCCGCCTGTAGCCACACCTGCTCCGCTCCCGCCCTGTCCTCAAAGCGCAGCGCGTTGGCGTTATCAGGCGTGCCATCCTTCGTACGGCTCAGAAAACCCATCTGCGTCGCCGCGCCCGGCAGCGACCACGGCGGCATGCTGCCCTCGTTGTACACCCGTCCCGTCACTATCGGACGATCCGGGTCGCCGTTGATGAAATCGATCACCACCTCATCGTTCACCCGCGGTATCTGCACCCCGCCGTAGCCCTGGCCCGCCCACGCGCTCGATACCCGCACCCAGCACGAGCTGGTTTCATCGCCCTTCGCCAGCCGGTCCCAGTGGAACTTTACCTTGACGCGCCCGTAGCGGTCGGTGTGGATGGATTCCCCCTTCGGCCCCACCACCCGCGCCGTCTGCGGCCCGTGCGTTTTCGGCCACGGCGTCGTCGGCTCCGGGCGGAATACCACCTCCGCCGGCAGCACCCGGAACGTTATCTCATGCAGCGTGCTGCCCTCCCCGCCGCTGGCGTAGCGGTTCTCCTCCAGCCGGTAGTCCGCGCTCAGCGTCAGGTACTGCCCGTTGTCGCCGACGTGCGGGGCGTTACGCAGCCTGAAGGTGTACCCCGGTGCGATACCCAGCGCCGTGCCCTTTCCGCTTATCTGCCGGTGCGCCGCCTGCCACTCCTCCTGGCGCACGCGCACATATTTCTCACCCTGCGCGTGCTCCACAAAGCGCCCCGGCCACTCAAACACCTCGGTCTGTCCCGGCTGCGGTGCCGCCGGGTTCTGCCGCGCCTGCAACAGCCACGCATACGGCTTGCGAAAATCATAGTCGTCGATGCTGTACAGCCCCGGCGTCACCCGGTCCTCCAGCGCCCAGTGGCTGACGCCCTGCTCGCCGGTGACCCCGCCGCTGCCGGTCACGTGATAAGCGATGGTTTCATAGCCGGGGAAAGGCTCGTGCGCCTCCGGCGCGTCCGACAGCACCATGATGTGCCGCTCCGCCTCGTGACGGAACCAGTAATAAATCCCTTCCAGCTCCATCAGGCGGCTGATGAAGGCGAAGCTGCTCTCCTGGTACTGCACGCAGTATTCCCATACGCGGTAGCTGCCAGTAAGCCGGTCTTCCACCTGCACATGATATTCCGCCAGCAGCTGATGAATAATCTGCACCGCCGTCTGCTCCTGAAAGATGCGCGAGTTTTTGTCGCGCTTCATCGGCCACAGGTCCGGCTCAATGGTCAGCTTATAGACGGCGTAACGCGTACCGCCCAGCTCTTCGCTGTGCACCGCCACGCGGGTAATTTTACCGTTAAGGTAACGCACGCCGCCGGAGAGCAGCAGGCCGGTGGGGATGGCGAGCGTCAGCGGCTGACCCAGCAGCGTGTGGCGCTCAACGCGCGCGTCAGTACCGAGCAGGGTGACGTTCAGGGCAAAAGGCTGCGATAAGGCTTCGCGGCCTTCCAGCTTCCAGAAAAGCAGTCCCTCCACCGGCAGCGTGGCGGTAATACGGTTCAACATAGATAAATTCCATTTTCAGAATCACGGGTGGTATCAGGTAATTAGTTAATATACTAAATATTAATCAGATCAATTTAAATGCTAACTTTTATCTGAATAGAGCTGTGTTAATTCTCACCATAATTAATGGCTTTGTCATTATCTAATCTGCTAATATCATTAAATGAATAATGCATAATTAAATATAAAATAATTAGCTACGCATTTTTATCAATTATGGAATACGACAAAGCAAAATCACGATGGGAGATAATGATAAAATGAAAAAAGGTTCATCATTAAATAATGAACCTTTATAATTAATCAACCAATTAATCTTTATCCGCAGATTACGGATAAAGATTCTTTCCTCAGGCGCTTAACGCTTTGCTAATTTTTTCATACAGATCGCCGGAAAGTTTCTCCAGCCCCTGTAACTCTTCCAGCGCCTCGCGCATCATCCGCTGGCGATCCGCATCATAACGTTTCAGGCGGATCAGCGGCTCGATCATCCGTGCAGCAACCTGCGGGTTACGACGGTTAAGATCGGTCAGCATCTCTACCAGGAAACGGTAACCGCTGCCATCTTTCGCATGGAAAGCCGCCGGGTTAGCTGAGGCGAAAGCGCCAATTAATGAACGGATACGGTTCGGGTTGCTCATGCTGAAAGAGCGATGCTGCAGCAGTTCGCGTACGCGCATTAGCACGTCCGGTGCCGGGCTGGTGGCCTGTAACGTAAACCATTTGTCCATCACCAAACCATCCTGATGCCAGCGATCATCCCATTCGCGCAGCATTTCATCGCGACAATCCAGCTGCGCCATGACCGCTGCCGTCAGCGCTGCCAGCGCATCGGTCATATTATTCGCCTGCTGATATTGTGCCTGCACCAGGCTGTTGGCCTGTTTCGCATCGCCCAGCGCCAGATAGCTCAGACAAACATTTTTCAGGGCGCGTTTGCCAATGTCGCTATGCTCAACGCGGTACTCCGGCGTCTGATAAGCGCGATAAACCGCCAGCCACTCGTCAGCCAATTCCACGGCCAGGGTACGCATTAGTGCGTCACGCACGGCGGCGTTGGCTTCCGGATCGATAATATCAAACAGGGCGGCAATCTCATTTTCATTCGGTAGGGTCAGGATCAGCGCCATCAGCGCCGGATCGCTGTGCTCATCCAGCAGCACCGCACGGAACGCATCGGCCACATGCAGCGGCAGCGACAGCGGTTGTCCCTGCTGATAGCGCGCCACGTTGAGTTTAATGTGGGTAGCCAGCAGGCTTTGCGCCGCATCCCAGCGCGAGAAATCGTTGCGCGCATGACGCATCAGGAACGTCAGCTGCGCGTCACTCCAGCTGTAATCGAGCTTAACCGGCGCTGAAAACTCGCGCAGCAGCGACGGCACCGGCTGTTGAGGCACATTATCGAAGATAAAGGTCTGGAACTCTTCGGTCACGTTCAGCACATGATGCACCGGCTCGCCGTTATGCTGTAACGCAATCGGTTCGCCTTTATCATCATAGAGCTCGATATCAAGCGGAATATGCAGCGGCAGCTTTTCATGTTGATCGGCAGTCGGCGGCGTAGCCTGGGTAACGTGCAGCGTATACTGCTCCAGCTCCGGGTTATAGTCATCGCGTACGGTCAGCACCGGCGTACCCGACTGGCTGTACCAACGGCGGAACTGAGTTAAATCGATATGGGAAGCATCTTCCATCGCCTGCACAAAATCGTCGCAGGTGGCGGCGCTGCCGTCATGACGCTGGAAATAAAGCTGCATCCCCTTCTGGAAGTTTTCTTCACCCAGCAGCGTATGCATCATGCGGATCACTTCCGATCCCTTCTCATACACCGTCAGGGTATAAAAGTTATTCATCTCGATGACGCGATCGGGACGGATCGGGTGCGCCATCGGGCTGGCATCTTCCGCAAACTGCGCGCCACGCATCACGCGCACATTATCGATGCGGTTAACCGCACGCGAGCCGAGATCGGAGCTGAACTCCTGATCGCGGAATACCGTCAGCCCTTCTTTCAGGCTGAGCTGGAACCAGTCACGGCAGGTTACACGGTTGCCGGTCCAGTTATGGAAATATTCGTGACCAATAACCGCTTCAATGCCGAGATAATCTTTATCGGTGGCGGTTTCCGCCTTCGCCAGCACATATTTAGAGTTAAAGATATTTAAACCTTTATTCTCCATCGCGCCCATATTGAAGAAATCCACCGCGACGATCATAAAGATGTCGAGATCGTATTCCAGCCCGAAGCGCTCCTCGTCCCACTTCATACTGTTTTTTAGTGAGGTCATCGCCCAGTCGGCACGATCGAGGTTACCGCGATCGACATAGATTTCCAGCGCCACATCACGGCCGGAGCGGGTGGTAAAGCTGTCGCGCAGCACGTCGAAATCACCGGCCACCAGCGCAAACAGGTAACAGGGTTTCGGGAACGGATCCTGCCACTTGATCCAGTGACGTCCATCGTCCATCTCTCCGGCATCGATGCGGTTGCCGTTAGAGAGCAGGAACGGATAGCGTGCGCGATCGGCAATCAGCGTGGTGGTAAAGCGGGCCAGCACGTCGGGGCGATCCAGATACCAGGTAATATGACGAAAGCCTTCAGCCTCGCACTGGGTGCAGAGACCGTCGCCGGACTGATAAAGGCCTTCCAGGGCGGTATTGGCGTCGGGATGAATATCATTGACGATAGTCAGCGTAAAGTTTTCCGGCAGGTTGTTAAGAACCAGCGCCCCCTCTTCCTGCTGATAATCCGGCCACGGACGCTCATCCACCAGCAGCGAAACCAGCGTTAAATCGCCGCCATCGAGACGCAGCGCGGCCTGACTGTCACCGAGACGTTTTACTTTACTGACCGCCGTTACCCGCGTCGTGCTGGCGTCGAGGTTAAAGGTCAGATCGATATCGGTAATGGTGTAATCTGGCGCACGGTAGTCATGGCGGTACTTCACTTGTGGCTGTTGCGTCATACATTCTTCTCGCGTCTACAATGGTTTAACCGCTAAGTCTATTCTGGTTGCGTCCGGCTTGCCACGTCGAAACGGCGCTTTTCGCAGTTAATGCTACATACCTTTTACCCTGACCTATTTCTCCTCGACCTTTCCCCCGGTTTTATGCTGTGATCGGCTTCTATTAATCTGTCGGCAGGTTATACTTTTCGTCCTGAAGATCTGTTTACACCCACGGAAACGCCCCGCGCGAGAGGATGCTGAAACGCACCATGACACGATACGCTTCCCCGATTTTGACCACGATGCTTGATACCGATGCTTATAAGCTGCATATGCAACAGGCTGTTTTTCATCGCTATCACAACGTGACCGTTACCGCAGAGTTCCGTTGCCGGGGCGACGATCTGTTAGGTATCTACGCCGATGAGATTCGCGCTGAGATTGCCCATATGCAGCATCTGGCGCTGAGTGCAGAGGAATACGCTTATCTGGCGAGCCGTCCTTTCTTTAAGCAGGACTATCTCGACTGGCTGAAAACGTTTCGTTATAACCCTGAACAGGTGCGGGTTCGCAATCACGGCGGCAAACTGGATATCCGTATCAGCGGCCCATGGCGTGAAGTAATCATGTGGGAAGTTCCACTGCTGGCGTTGATCAGTGAAGTGGTTCACCGTCACCGTTCACCACAGGCGACGCCGGCAATGGCGGTTGAACGCCTGCTGGAGAAAATCAGCGATTTCAGGGAGCGCACGCAGGATGTCGATCTTACCCGCTTCAGCCTGATGGATTTCGGTACCCGCCGTCGCTTTTCCCGCGACGTACAGTTTGCCATCGTCAGCACGCTGAAAAGCGATTTCCCCTGGCTGGTAGGATCGAGTAATTACGATATCGCCCGTCAGCTCAGTATTACGCCGGTCGGCACTCAGGCGCATGAATGGTTTCAGGCGCATCAGCAAATTAGTCCGGTGCTGGCAAACAGCCAACGCGCAGCGCTACAGGCCTGGCTGGATGAATATGACGATAAACTCGGCATCGCTCTGACCGACTGCATCACAATGGATGCTTTTCTGCGCGATTTCGGCCCCGGTTTTGCCAGTCGTTATCAGGGGCTGCGTCACGACTCCGGCGATCCGGTCGAATGGGGAGAAAAGGCGCTGGCGCACTACCGAAAGCTGGAGATCGATCCGCACAGCAAAACGCTGGTCTTCTCCGACAATCTTGATTTCAACAAAGCCATCGACCTTTATCGCCACTTCGGTCAACGTACCAACGTTGTTTTTGGCATCGGCACACGTTTAACGTGCGATATTCCACAGGTTAAGCCGCTGAATATTGTGATTAAGCTGGTGGAGTGCAACGGAAAACCGGTCGCCAAGCTTTCTGACAGTCCGGGAAAAACCATTTGTCAGGATAAAGCCTTCGTGCGCGCCCTGCGTAAAGCCTTCGATTTGCCCCTGGTAAAAAAAGCCAGCTAATCTATCGCGCCAGCCCAATTTTCCGCTGTGCTGGCGCAGTTATCCCCTCTTCCGGTCGCATAAACCACGAAATAAAGAGAAAACTCTCCCGTAGCGATGAATTCTGCTTGTGTCCTGACGGACGGCAAGTAACATAGATTAGCCCTAAATTCGGGGTTAACCTGTTTATTTTCGAACTAATAAAGAGAGAACTTTATGAGCGTAGTGCCTGTAGCGGACGTACTGCTCGGCCAGGTTGCGGTAGGCAGCGATGTCACCGTGCGCGGTTGGGTGCGTACCCGAAGAGATTCAAAAGCCGGTATTTCCTTTGTCGCCGTGTATGACGGCTCCTGCTTTAATCCCGTTCAGGCTGTCGTCAATAATTCTCTGCCTAATTACCAGAGCGAAGTGCTGCGTTTAACTACCGGTTGTTCCGTTATTGTGACGGGCAAAGTGGTTGAATCTCCGGGCCAGGGACAGAGTTTTGAGATTCAGGCGACTGCAATTGAAGTGGTAGGCTGGGTGGAAGATCCCGATACTTACCCGATGGCGGCGAAACGTCACAGCATCGAATATCTGCGTGAAGTTGCGCATCTGCGCCCGCGTACCAACCTGATCGGCGCTGTTGCGCGCGTTCGCCATACGTTGGCCCAGGCGCTGCACCGCTTTTTCCATGAAAACGGCTACTTCTGGGTTTCTACTCCACTGATCACCGCGTCCGATACCGAAGGCGCTGGCGAAATGTTCCGCGTATCCACGCTGGATTTGGAAAACCTGCCGCGTGATGCACAGGGCAAAGTCGATTTTAATGAAGATTTTTTCGGCAGAGAAGCGTTCCTGACGGTATCTGGTCAGCTTAATGGCGAAACCTACGCATGCGCCCTGTCAAAAATTTATACCTTCGGCCCGACTTTCCGCGCTGAAAACTCCAATACCAGTCGCCACCTGGCTGAATTCTGGATGCTGGAGCCAGAAATTGCTTTTGCTTCGCTGGATGATGCGGCTGATCTGGCGGAAGCGATGCTGAAATATGTCTTTAAGGCTGTGCTGGAAGAACGCGCGGACGATATGGCGTTCTTTGCTGAACGCGTAGACAAAGAAGCGATCTCTCGCCTGGAAAAATTTGTTACGGCCGATTTTGCGCAAGTTAATTATACCGACGCGATTGATATCCTGCTCGCCAGCGGTCAGAGCTTCGAAAATCCGGTTAAATGGGGCATCGATCTCTCTTCCGAACATGAACGCTACCTGGCGGAGAAACATTTCAAAGCACCGGTGGTGGTCAAAAACTATCCGAAAGATATTAAAGCGTTTTACATGCGTCTTAATGACGACGGTAAAACCGTGGCCGCGATGGATGTTCTCGCGCCAGGCATCGGCGAGATTATCGGCGGATCGCAGCGTGAAGAACGTCTTGAAGTACTGGATCAGCGCCTGAATGAAATGGGCCTGAATAAAGAAGATTATTGGTGGTATCGTGACCTGCGCCGTTACGGCACCGTACCGCATTCCGGTTTCGGCTTAGGGTTTGAACGTTTAATCGCCTATGTTACCGGCGTACAGAATGTCAGGGACGTTATTCCCTTCCCACGCACGCCTCGCAACGCCAGTTTCTAAAATTCCGCATTAAATATAAGAAATTCATATATCTACAAAGGCTGACTACGTCAGCCTTTTTTTATTTTTTTAAATTTTGAATTCTCTCACAAAGTTCCCTGATTTTTACATTTTGTAATATATATTTTCTTCTTGAAACTACTATTAGGGTTTAGTAGCATTTTCGAGGTAGAATTACCTGGCTGTGAATGGAAAGATGCCAGCAGACACAGGAAGACACCAAACTCTGATCAGGTATTTGTAAAGAATTCTTGACGGCAGTGGCAGGTGTCCAAATAACTCCGATGAGGGTAATAAAAAATGATGAAGCGCAATATTCTGGCAGTGGTTATCCCCGCTCTGTTAGCTGCCGGAGCAGCAAATGCGGCCGAAATCTATAATAAAAACGGCAACAAACTGGACCTGTACGGCAAAGCTGTAGGTCTGCATTATTTCTCTGATAACGACGGCTACGCCAGCGATGGCGATAAAAGCTATGTTCGTTTCGGTTTTAAAGGCGAAACGCAGATTAACGACCAGCTGACCGGTTATGGTCAGTGGGAATACAACGTACAGGCTAACCGTTCTGAAGGCGGCAACGACGTTCAGGAAGGCAACAAAACCCGTCTGGGTTTTGCTGGTCTGAAATTCGCTAACTACGGCTCATTCGACTACGGTCGTAACTATGGCGTCGTTTACGATGCAATGGGCTGGACCGATATGCTGCCGGAATTCGGTGGTGATTCCGCTTACTCAGACAACTTCTTCGTAGGCCGCAGCAATGGCCTGGCAACCTACCGTAATACCGATTTCTTCGGCCTGGTTGAAGGCTGGAACTTCGCTTTACAGTATCAGGGTAAAAACGACGATGGCGTAAACGCTAACAGCCGCGGTATTCAGCAGGCTAACGGCGACGGCTACGCAATCTCTACCACCTATACCTCACCGATCGGCCTCGGCTTCGCCGCTGGCTACGGTTCTGGCGACCGTACCAACGGCCAGCAGAACTCTTACTTCGGTAACGGCGGTGAGCGTGCTGAGCAGTGGGCTGCTGCGGTGAAATATGACGCCAACAACATCTACCTGGCGGCAATGTATAGCGAAACCCGTAACGCAACCTACATTGAAGACAAAACCACCGGTAACCTGACCTCCGGTAACGTTGGCTTCGCGAACAAAACCCAGCAGCTGGAACTGGTTGCACAGTATCAGTTCGACTTCGGCCTGCGTCCGTCCGTGGCATACGTTCAGTCCAAAGCGAAAGATGTTGAAGGCATCGGCGATGTGGATCTGGTCAAATATTTTGAAGTGGGCGCAACCTACTACTTCAACAAAAACATGTCCACCTACGTTGACTACATCATCAACCAGATTGATGACAACAACCGTCTGGGCCTCGGCTCTGGCGACACCGTTGCACTGGGTCTGGTTTACCAGTTCTAAGTTAGCGTGATAGCGAGCGGGTTGACTCTGCTCGATACAGACAACGGGGCCTTTGGCCCCGTTTTTACTTCTTCTTTTTCAATCCCAAACCTACCGCTTTCTTTTTCTCGCAAACGGTTGGCATTTAAACATTCTGGCGTTAACCTGAAGCCTCTTTTCGCTTGTTTCGAAGCTTACGGACCTCTCATATGTTTGAAAATATTAGTGCTGCACCCGCCGATCCTATCCTCGGCCTAGCCGATCTTTTCCGCGCTGACGATCGCCCGAATAAAATTAATCTTGGTATTGGCGTCTATAAAGATGAAACCGGACAGACGCCGGTGCTGACCAGCGTGAAAAAGGCTGAACAGTATCTGCTGGAAAATGAAACCACTAAAAACTATCTCAGCATTGATGGCCTGGCCGATTTTGCCCGCTGTACTCAGGTTCTGCTGTTTGGTCACGACAACGCCATTATTAGCGAAAAACGTGCCCGCACGGCACAAACGCCTGGCGGAACGGGCGCACTGCGCGTAGCCGCTGACTTCCTGGCGACGCAAACTACGGCAAAGCGTGTCTGGATTAGCAATCCCAGCTGGCCGAACCACAAAAACGTTTTTAGCGCAGCGGGCCTGGAGGTTTGTGAATATCACTATTATGACGCTGAAAACCATCAGCTCGATTTCGACGCCATGCTGGTCAGCCTGCGCGGCGCTAAAGCAGGCGACGTAGTGCTGTTCCACGGCTGCTGCCATAACCCAACCGGCATCGATCCCACTGCCGAACAGTGGGCGCAGCTGGCCGAGCTGTCGAAGGCAAGTGGCTGGCTGCCGCTGTTCGATTTTGCCTATCAGGGTTTCGCTCGTGGTCTGGAAGAGGATGCTGAAGGGCTGCGTATTTTCGCTGCCAGTCATGGCGAGTTACTTATTGCCAGCTCCTACTCAAAAAACTTTGGCCTGTACAACGAGCGTGTAGGCGCTTTTACCCTGGTCGCAGCCGATAGTGTCGTCGCCGATACCGCGTTCAGCCAGGTAAAATATACTATTCGCGCCAACTACTCTAACCCACCGGCACACGGCGCTGCTGTGGTCGCCACTATCCTGAGCAATGATACGCTGCGCGCTATCTGGGAGCAGGAGCTGACCGATATGCGCCAGCGAATTCAGCGCATGCGTCAGTTGTTCGTTAATACCCTGCAAGAAAAAGGTGCCAATCGCGATTTCAGCTTTATTATTCGCCAAAACGGTATGTTTTCATTCAGCGGGCTGAATAAAGATCAGGTTGTTCGCCTGCGTGAGGAATTTGGTATTTACGCGGTTAATTCAGGACGTATTAACGTGGCGGGTATGACACCGGACAACATGGCCGCACTCTGCGAAGCCATCGTAACGGTTTTATAAGTCGTTAATGCGCATTAAAAATGGGCCGAATGGCCCATTTTTGTTTCCGCTATATCAGTTTAAAAATGGATTACTGATGCGCTCGCGTCCCAGCGTAGATACCGGACCGTGGCCTGGAATAAAAGTAACGTTATCACCGAGCGGCAACAGTTTATTTTTAATGGCGTCAATCAGTGCTTCATGGTTTCCCTGAGGGAAATCCGTACGCCCAACGCCCCCGTTAAAAATAACGTCGCCTGAAAATAGCAGGCGTCCGGCCCGATGAAAGAAAACGATATGGCCCGGTGTATGTCCGGGGCAATGCAGCACTTCCAGCGTAGACTGACCTACCTGTACGGTCTCCCCTTCTTCCAGCCAGCGATCGGGCGTAAAGGGCGCGCATTCAGTTAACCCAAACATCTGACTCTGCACCGGTAATGCATCCAGCCAGAACGCATCCTGCTTTTGCGGACCAACAATCGATACGCCATAATGCGCTGCCAGTTCTACCGCCGCACCAACATGATCAAGATGACCATGCGTCAGCAGCACGGCCTTAACCTGCACATTTTGCGTCTCAACCTGCTGTTTAATCCGCTCCGCATCGCCGCCAGGATCGATTAACGCCGCCTCACGTGTTTCATTACACCAGATTAACGAACAGTTTTGCGCGAAGGCCGTTACGGGGATAATAAGGTAATCCATAATGCTCCGTTATCAGCGACCAACGGTCGCCAGTATAGCGCTCTGTTACCAGGTTCTTACCGGCCCGGTATCAATATGCACGAAGTTGCTACGTGGGTAATATCCTACACCACCGGCACGCATTTTTAGCGCCGCCTTACGAATATTACTTAACGATATGCCTTCAATATGGAAATCCATCGCCTGCCCCAGCGTGTGATAGCTATGCTTGGCTACGCCGCCTCCTTTTTCCCGCAACATATTGTTGGTGGCAAGCGAACGATAACCGGAAATAAGCTGAACGGGTTTACGATTTTCAAGCATTGCCTGCAGGCGATAAAGCTGATCGAATAATTTCGGATCGATACTTTTAATTTTATTAGCCCGATAATCACGGAAAAAGTAGTTTAACCGCGCCAGCTCTTCCTGATCGTAGTTTTTACCATTAAAGAACTCGGTTTTCAGGGTTTCGCCCGTATGAAGATTATTAAGCGTTAGAATACGTGGACGAGACGTTGACACTGAGGCAAAAGCTGAGTCTGGAAGCAGCGCAAGCCCTGCTGCCGCTCCACCAAAAACCAGCAGCTTACGACGTTGAGAATCAATATTAGCCATAAAATGCGTTTACCTACGAAAAGAAAGCGAAGCGTGCAAAAAGCATACAAGCCCGCACCATAACCGCCGTTTTTGTTAACGTCAAGCTGCCAAACCACAGTAATGTGAGGAACAACGTAAATAGCGGGGATACAGGGGCTGCCTGGCGGGGCAGGCAGCCCAATAAAAACCTTACAAAATCAAAGGCTAAAGCAGCAATTTAACCGCCTGTGTCAGGATGCGTGTCCCCGACTGAGCGGTAGTATCGTAATTGTAAATATCTGTACGAAACTGTGTCTTTCCGTCATCAGCTACCCAGGCCGTTAAATAGAATAAATTAACCGGAATATGATGTCGTATCGGCACATAGCGCGTATCTCCCTGTTTAAGGGAGCTGGAGATTCGTGCGTCATTCCAGCCGGCATCCTGCAACAGCAGGTTTGCCAAATCCGACGCTTTATTTACCCGCACGCAGCCGGAGCTTAAAGCACGAATATCTTTCTGGAACAGACCATGATTGGGCGTGTCATGCAGATAGATCGCATCGGAACTGGGCATATTGAATTTGAAACGCCCCAGCGAGTTGCCAGCGCCCGGTGCCTGACGCAGCCGATAAGGGAAATTATCTGCCGAGACCATGTTCCAGTTAATCATGCTGGGATCGATAACCTCGGCCTGACTGCTCCAGCCTGACAGCAGCGTATAGCCATGTTTATACAAATAGGAAGGATCGCGCTTCACTTTGGGAATGATATCCTGACGCACCAGCGAGGTAGGAACATTCCACGGCGGATTGAGCACGACGTTGTTTAATGCGCTGCGCATCAGCGGCGTTTTACGATCGGGACGCCCGACAATCACGCGCGACGACAAGATTTTATTGCCATCGGCATAATAGACCAGGGAATAGTTTGGAATATTCACCATGATGCCGTTACGCATATCATCCGGCAGCAGACGCAAACGCTGTATATTCAACGCTAATAGCGAAGCACGTAGCTGGGGTGAAACATTCAGCCATTCACGTGTACGTGGGCCGATTGCGCCATCGGCATCCAGCCCCTGCCAGCGCTGAAAACTTTTTACCGCTTCCACCAGCTCCGGTCCGTAGAGATTATCGCTACTGGCGACCGGCTGTGAAGCAGCCACGTTTCCGGGATTTTCCGGCGTTGCTGCTGGCAGATCGATAACATTTGCCGCTGAAGGGCTAACGGCTACCGCCTGCGTATCATCACTCAGAGGATGCGTATCAGCGGAGGCAGTATCCTCATTCGGCGCTGGCGTGTCGTGCTGTGTAAACATGCCGGTGCGCTGCAAGATTTCTCTTAGCGCCGGCACATCATCGCTAACCTGTCCCGGACGCAGCGTCTGCTTATTCTTCAGCTGTGGCCAGGGATGCGTATCCGCCAGCAGCGTTTTGAGCGCTTTATGCATCGGTGCGTATTGCGGATGCTGCGGTGCCAGCGAGTGAACAAAAGTTGCAGCATGGCCGTTATCAACGGCGGATATCCACTGGTTAGTGACCGACATCGGCGGCAACGCCATTTTATAAGGCACCTGACTATAGAGCCAGATCTCCCCCTGTTTCGGCACGCTGCTCACAAACTGCAAATAGCCGAGCATGGCATCCGATAAGATAATATCGCGCGCCATGCCGGTAATTTCAGGATCGGTTAGCTGCTGTACCCACTGAGTAAACTGAGGCTGGATACCTGAAAGCGCAATTTCAGCCAGCTGCTGCTGAAACTGCTGAACCGCCTCCCGATCCTGCCACAGCGGTTGCATATGGCGCGTGGCATAGAGCGATGCCAGCGTTCCACTGTAGAAAGGTTTTACACCCTGCGGTAGCGCAGCCAGAATTTCCTGCTGCCCTGCAGCGGCGCTCATGGTTTTATGCGTCGCATGTTCCGGTACGGGCGTAGTTATCGCCGCTTCAGCCGTACATACCTGTACCAGGCTGATGGCAACCGCCCAGGCCAGCGCTGTTCTTCTAACGATATAAAAATCTGCCAGCAACATCCTTGCCCCCTGCCTGTTTTATCTCCGGTTAACGAACCGTCAAGACTGTTAATTATTATAATAAGTATATAAACGAACAACGGCATTTGTCTTATAGAGCAAATGCCGTTGGCTAGATTAAACGTGAAGCAACAATTTTACTACATCAGACCTGCGTTTTTTCATCCTCCGGCTGGTCCTCTTCTGCTTCACGCTGGCTGCTACCCGGCAGCGGATCGGCAGAGAAACCGCGCAATCCGACAACGTGCACGTGCTCCGTATTATTAAAGACTTTACGCACCAGCTTATAGGTCGTGCCTTTTTCCGGGCTGATATTTTCCGGCGCAGCGATAATCAGCTGCATTCCCAGGCGCTCGCAAAGTTCAAACAGCGTAGCGATAGATTTAGCATCAAGTCGCGCTGCCTCATCAAGGAACAGCAGACGACACGGGCTGATATCTTTACCACGCAGGCGTCGCGCCTCTTCCTCCCAGCTCTGCACCACCATAACGAGGATTGACATACCGGTACCAATGGCCTCACCGGTTGACAACGCCCCGCTTTCAGCACGCAGCCAACCATCAGAACCACGGTTTACCTCAACTTCCATTTCCAGATAGTTGCGGTAGTCGAGCAGCTCCTCACCGATAGTTTGCGCAGTACGCTGTCCCATATCGATTTGCGGATTCAGGCGCTGCCAGAGCTTCGCCAGCGCTTCAGAGAAGGTCAGACGGTTACTGTTAAACAGATCCTGGTGCTGCTCATGTTGTTCAGAAAGCACGTCTAACAGCGTTGAATGGCTTTCGCGTACGTTAACGTTCAACCGCACGCTACGCACCTGACCAAAGCTGACGCTTTGCAGCCCCTGGTTGAGCTGGCGAATACGGTTCTGCTCGCGCTGGATGGTTTTGCGAATGATATTCGCCACGCTGCGTGAACTGATCGCCAACATTTTTTCACGCGCGGTCAGTTCCTCGGTCAGTCGGCTCAGCTCGATCTCCATCTGCTCGATAGCTTCAACCGGATCGTCAGTACGGATAATATCCTGACGGATACGTTCGCGCAGATGCTGATAGACCGCGATAAAGAACTGAATTTTGCGTTCCGGACGCTTCGGATCTTCAGACAGACGCAGCACATCGCGCAGATGCTCGTTATCGGCAACCGCCAGACGCAGCGCACCCAGCGCCTTATCCGACATTGAACGCAGCTCATCGCCGCCAAGATAGGCAAGTTCACGACGATGCAGGCGACGTTCAACGCCGTTATCTTTCACCATGCGCATTACCGCACACCAGCCCGCCTTGGCGCTGACCACCTGCTCGCGACTGATATGATAATCACGTTCCAGGCGGCGCAATTTTTTCTGCAGGCCATCCATTTCCGCCTCGCAGAAGGTCAGCTGTTTTTCCAGCTGATTACGGCGAGAACGGTTATGGCTAAGGGCGTTATGCAACTCGTCGCGACGAATTCTGGCGCGTTCTTCCGCGCTGGCATCCGCCTGTACGCCGATATCCTGCATCTCTTGCTGCAACTCTTTCAGCATGTCGCGTTTAGCGTCATAGGCGCTTTTCAGCGACGCCAGCACCTGAGAGTATTGCGTCAGTTTGGCCTGATGTTCACGCAGCTGTTCGCGCGCTCTGGTGCGATCGGCCTCGGCATGTTCCAGACGCTGACGTAATTTTTCATTCAGATCGCTGGTACCGGTAAGCATCCCGGCAGAGTCAACATAGCTAAAGTGTGCGCGGCGCTGCACCACTTCAGTGATGGCAAACGCCTGCTGACGCGCCTCGCGCTGCGCCTGCTGCGCCTGCTGATAATCCGCTTTCAGCTGTTCATGCTGTTGCGGATCGCTTTGCAACACGCTCAACAGCGGCTCAAGGCGAGCCAGATGGCTACCGTGCTGTTGTATAAAGCGTGCCGCCTCCTGTGCCTCGCTCAGCAGTTCACGCAGTTCTTCACAGCGATCGGCCAGCGTTTCATCCAGCAGCAGATTGATACGCGGCAGCAGGCGGTTGAGCTGGGCTACGCCCTCTTTCGCCTGTTCATACTGCTGACGCTGCTGCTGATTTTCACTTTCGTGCACGTTCAGGGCGCGTTCGATTTCACCACGGCGCGTATTCAGCTGGCGAATCTGCGCCTCAGGATCTTCTTCGAACGCAACCGCCAGATGACTACCGATAAAGCGGCTGAAGGATTGATGCAGACGCTGTGTTTTCTGTACGTCAAACGAAAGCGTGGCGTAAGTTTCTGCCAGCTGTTCACGTTCGCTGTGCAGTAACTCAAGTTGTTTTTCACGAGCGGCGCGACCAAACAGCGGCACCTTCGGGAAGCGAGAATAACGCCACTGGCGATCCGCCACTTTAACCACGACCGCTTTTTCCAGCTCTTCTACGCTGAATACGCTGTCATCGAACGATTGCGGATCGCCTTCGATCAGATAGAGGTCTTCCGGACAATCTTCCAGCCCGTCCAGCTGTTCACGCACCAGCGAAAGATCGGGCACCACAATACCGTGACGTGACGGTCCATACAGCGCCGAGAAGTAAGGCGCATCTTCAAAGGTTACGTCATCATAGATTTCTGAAAGCAGCACGCCGCCGAAACGTTCTGCCAGAGCGTTCAGCCGTGGATCTTCTGCACCGCCAGGCTGGCTCAAGCGTTCAATCTGCTGTTCCGTCTCCCGCTTGCGCGCCGCTATTTCATCGCGCTCAACCGTGGTTTCACGCTCGCGCTCCAGCAGCCGCTGCATATATTCCGTCACCTGCTGGCTGTTCTCCAGCGGCTCTCCGGTTTGCTCGCTGAGCTGGGTCAGGATCTCCTGTGCGGCAAGCCAGTGCGGCGCACGTGCGGTCAGGTGGCTGATGCGCTCGCGCACCTGCTCCAGCTCCTGACGCATCATCATGCGCTGTTCACCCGCCTCGGCAACGCTTTGCCCCAGTTGCTGAATGCGTGCTTCCAACTCCTGTTGCAGCGCTTCCAGTTCATGAGCCTCATACTGCTGACCCTGACGCTTGCAAAATTCATTCAGCAGACGCTCGGCTTCATACTGCTCACGCAGACGCTGTTCCATTTCGGACAGGCGCATACGCAGCGAGGCAAGCTGTTCCGCCTGATGGCGCTGGTTCGCCGCATCGCGTAACAGCTCCCGCCCGGTTTGCCAGGCTTCGCTACGGCTCACCGGTCCGGCAATTTTACAAACCAGCTCAAATGCCTGCTCAAACTGGCTATGTGCCGCTTCGGCCACGCTCATTTTTTGCTCAAGCATCAGCAGCGTTTCCGTTGCTTCCTGCTCGCGCGCCTGAAACGTCTCCTGCCACTCTTCGGCATTTTCAGCGCTCAGCTCCGGCAGACGACAGAGTTCCTGCGCACGCTTCAAAGCCGCCAGCGCCTGTTGATACTGGATGGCACGCGTCTGCTGTACGTCCAGTGCCTGCTGATAATCCGCCAGCTGGCTTTTCAGTTCATCAACTTCCAGCTCTGCCGCTTCACGACGCGCTTCATTTTCTTCCTGCACCTCGCGCGCTTCGGCGACGACCTCGTTTTGCTCTTCCAGCCGGTAAGTCAGCTCATCGAGATCGGCCTCATAGCGTTCAATCTTTTCCTGCTGACGTACCGCCGTCTGCACCAGATTGAGGTGATCGCTGGCGGCCTGATAATCCGTTTCCAGATCGGCTTCGGCGGCGCTGTGTTCAGCCAGCTCGCGCGCCATCTCTACGTGGCGATACTGCTCGGCGGCCAGCTGCTTGCGGCTGGCAAACAGATCGCTGCGCAGCGCCAGCGCGCCGTCCAGATGGATGCGTCGCTCGTTAGCATGGCGCATATAGTCTGCCGCCACATAGCTGGTAGCTTCAGAGATCAGGTGCTTAAACAGATCGCGATCGGATTGCGTCACGCGGATAGCTTCCAGCGTCATGCGGTTTTCACGCAGCGCGGCTTCCATATCCTGGAACGCTTTACGGACGCCGCTGTTTTCCGGCAGCAGGTAATCTCGCAGAGAGCGGGTAATGGCACTGGAAATACCACCGTAAAGCGAGGCTTCGATCAGGCGATAGAATTTACTGCGATCGCCAGCCGAGCGCAGACGTCGCGCCACAATACCCAATTCGAACATCAGGCTGTGATAATCGATAATAGAGTTGTACTGTTTGAACTGTACCCCCTCCATCGCTTCCACCCGCTCTTTCAGTTCGTTAAGCGGCAAAACGCGCGCCTGGCGCGTGCCAACCGTTTCAGTCAGCACTTCTGTCGGTTGCTGAGCACTCGGCAGGCCGTGGATGCTGAAAGGGCGAATATCTACTTTCTTATCGCGCCCGGCCACCTGCTGTAGCCGTACGCCGACAATGACTCGCTGATGGCGCGAGTTCACTACGTCAAGCACCGAGTAGCAGACGCCCGGACGCAGCTTGCCGTGTAAACCTTTATCGCGTGAACCGCTGGTTGAGCCCGCCTCGGTGGTATTACGAAAATGCAGTAACGTCAGATCGGGGATCAGCGCCGTAATAAAGGCGGCCATGGTCGTTGATTTACCGGCGCCGTTGCCGCCGGAAAGCGTCGTGACCAGGTTATCAAGTTCAAAAGTACGCGCAAAAAAACCGTTCCAGTTGATCAGCGTTAGCGAGCGAAATTTACCGCGTTCAATCATTCCTCTTCATCCTCCGCTGTCTCTGACTGGGCTTCTTCCGGGGTCTCCTGTCCTTCAACGCTGCTCTCAAGCGCTATCGCTTCACCAACGCGAATCAGGCGTAGCTGCGCCTCGCGCGGATCGTCGCCGCTGCGTACATCTGCGCCAAAGCGAAACACCGATTCCATAATGCGAAACTTACTGCTGTCGTTGCCCATAAACCACACCATACCGAGCCGACGCAGGCGGTTCAGCGAAGCGCGCATTTTTTCCTGTAGCTTCTGACGATCGAGATCGGAGCCGGTTGAACGCTGATTTACCAGCTTCAACAGCTTGCTCTCATCCGCCAGACTTAGTAGTTCATCATAGAGTTCCTGCTGGGAGAAAATGCCTTCGTTAGCCAGACGTTCCGGGCTGAGATAGAGGTAGCAGAGGATTTTTCCCACCAGCATATCCAGCTCAGAGAGCACTGAGCGAGGAATCAGCGTGGTGGAGCGCGGACGCAAATAGAAAAAACCTTCCGGCGCGCGAATTAACTCAACGTTGTAACGCGCGTAAAACTCTTCAAGATATTCCTGGTAATCCATTAAGAAGGCGTGGTTGTCCAGCTCTTCAATGCCAATATGCCGTCCCGCACGCAGCTGGCTATCCAGCGCGGGAAAAAGCGGATTCGCCAGTGCCTGGGCCAGTTTAACCGGCATCACTTGTTCAATATTTGTCGATGACATGCGCCTGCACCTTGGCTCCGTAATCATTAATGGGCTGCCATTGCGCCGGCAACCCGGAAAAATCAGCTTCCGCCACGCCTAAACGCACCGCCTGATCGACGACGATACGCGCCACGTCAAAATGGCGGGATCGTGGATACTGCGCCAGATAATCCCGCATCACCTCACCGAGGTTAAGCGGTTTATTTTCCGTTTTGTAAATCTGCAGCGCTTCTTCAATCATCGCTGCAAGCTGTTCACGGATTTCATTAAATTCTTCGTATTCCAGCTCTGAAGGCAGCTCGCCGGTCACTTCTTCGTCACGCAGCGCCATCTCATCGTCACGCATATCGAACAGGCGATCCGCGTTGGCCCAGGTCAGCGCCCAGGGCTGGTCAAAATAGTTCTGTACCGACTGACGCAGACGCTGGGCAAAAACGCGGTTTTTATCCATATCGATCGCGGTACGAATAAACTTATGCACGTGACGGTCATAACCGATCCAAAGATCGATCGCCTGTTGGCCCCAGCTAATAATGCGGTCAAGCTTGTTTTGCAGATCGAAAACCAGCTTATCGATAAAGCCTAAATCGGGGCTGTTGAGCGTGGCATCCTGGATACGCAGCAGATTGGCCTGTAGCTTATCGCCTGCGGCTTCCAGCGTATCCTGTAATTCGCGCAGCGTGCCGGAGGTTTCAGAAAGCAACATTTCACAGCTGGAAATAGCGGCGCGCCAGTCCTGATTGAGCAGCTCAGCAATATCATTTTTTACCGACTGCTGCTGCTCATCCATCAGACGCTGGGTTAAATCGATGCTGTCGAAAATCTCCGCTACCGAATACTTCAGCGGCGCGAAAACGTTACGATGCCAGTGAAATTCATCGCCATTTTCATCTGCCGCATCCGCCGCCCGCTTTAGCTCCTGCGCAACAATAGAGAGCTGCATGGAGAGACGCAGCGTAGAGAACTCCCGCTGGCGGATATAATAGTCGGTAATGCCGATGGCCAGCGGCGTCAGGCGATAGATAGCATTGCCATCCGCCAGCTCGCTGGTAAAACGGTTAAGCAGGCGCTGACGCACCATATCGTTTATCGCGTTGTTAGCACGTACCGTCACGGTTTCATGGGTTTGTTCAAACACCTTGCTGACATGGCGGAAGGCATCAATCAGTTCGCCTTCGCTCATTTCACCATCCATGCGTTCGCTGTTTAACGTGGCGATAGCCAGTAAAAAGGCCAGACGTTCGGTAGGTAACGAAACGGAAAAATCGTTTTTCCGCGCCCACGAAACCAGTTCCGGGACAGTCTGGGAAAAATCACTCATAGTCGATCCTTCTGGGCGGGTTTCCGCGCGGTAACATGGATATAGCGCCCAAGGCTGATAAAGGGCTCCTGACGGCAATATTGCGTTTCCATCGCCAGTACCCGATCGAATTCATCAATTCTTTGTTGTTTATCGTGCATGTAATCGTGAAATACCCGAATGCCGGCGCGGCGTTCAATAACAAAGCCGCATGCCTCTAACCATTGATAAACCTGCTGGGGATCGCGCGGATAATCTGGCGAAAGGGTGCGTTTTTTACGCTTCTTCATGCCTGATTCCAGCCAGCCAAAATTACCATGCGCCAGGTTCTGCAAAATAAGTCCGTGCAGGTTATAAAACATCAGCGATAATATTCCACCCGGTGCCAGCGTGTTATACAGCACTGCCAGAATCTCTTCGGGCGCAGCGACCCATTCCAGTACAGCGTGAAACAATACCAGATCTGCTGGCTTATCCAAATATTGTGCCAGCTGTTGGGCGCTAATTTGCTTAAATTCCATATTAGTCAGCACGTTCTGCTGTTCCGCATTAGCGCGTGCGCGTTGCAGCATTTCGCCGGAGATATCACACAGCAAAACCTGGTGGCCGCGCGCCGCCAGCCCGCAGGCTATTTGCCCCTGCCCACCGCCGACGTCAACAATATGCAGCGGACGGTCAGGCAGCGTAGGCAACAGCGCGTCCAGCTCCTGCCACAGGATCGCCTGACGAATTCGTCCTTTAGTGGTACCGTAAATGTTTTGCGCGAATTTATCTGCAATATCGTCAAAGTTACGATCCTGCATAGCGGCAGCTCCGGTGGATTGCGGTTCAGTAGCGCCTATTTTGTCATACCCCGGCTAAGAATGAACCTTTGATGCAAACTCTGGCTCTCGGATGATGTTTTTTCGGACAAAAGGAATCCGTAAATATGTTTTTTTCCCTGAAAAAAATCGTGGGCGGGATATTATTGCCTTTGCCACTCCTGCTTCTGCTCATGGCGACGGGTATTTTACTGCTTTGGTTCACACGGTGGCAAAAAAGCGGGAAAATCCTTATTTCTGCTGCCTGGATAATTCTTTTTGCGCTGAGCCTGCAGCCGGTAGCGGATAGCCTGCTGCAGCCGCTGGAGAAGCAGTATCCTACACGCAACGTCGCTGCGGATGTCAGTTATATCGTGGTATTAGGCGGCGGCTATACGTGGAACCCGGCGTGGGCGCCCAGCTCAAATCTGATCGGTAACAGCCTGCCGCGCGTCACTGAAGGCATAAGGCAGTGGCGTAGACATCCCGGTGCGAAACTGATTTTCACCGGCGGCGCAGCAGAAACAAATCCGGTGAGCAATGCCGAGGCGGCAGCGGCGGTAGCGCTATCGCTTGGGGTTCCGGAGACGGATATTATCCGGCTCGACTGGCCTAAAGATACGGATGATGAAGCGCGGGCGGTTAAAAAAATCGTTGGAAAGCACGCGTTTCTGCTGGTTACGTCTGCTAATCATATGCCACGCGCGATGGCCTTTTTCCATCATCAGGGATTAATGCCGCTCGCGACACCGGCCAACCAGATGGCGATTGAATCAGCGCTGAACTGGTGGGAGAAAGCGCTGCCGTCGCCGCTGTGGCTAAGCCACAGCGAGCGCGCAGTCTATGAGGGAATGGGGACCTTCTGGCAAAAACTTAACGGCAAAAACGGTACCGGGAAGTAAACCGAATCGCGCTGACTGAAAGAGGCCATACGGCCTCTTCCGTTCCCCCAATGGCGGTGGTTATTGCAGTACCGCCCGGACACGCGCTAAATCTTCTGCGGTATCCACCCCTGCCGCTGGCGTCGTTTGCGCCACATCGACATGAATTTTTTCACCGTACCAGAGCACGCGCAGCTGCTCCAGCAGCTCAATTTGCTCCAGCTCGCTGGGCTGCCAGCTAACGTAGCGACGGATAAAACCTGCACGATAGGCATAAATACCGATATGGCGCAGCAGGCTGTCACCAACCGTGTCACGCGATTGCGCGAAACGCTCGCGATCCCATGGAATGGTCGCGCGGGAGAAATAGAGCGCGTAGCCCTGCGCATCACGCACTACTTTTACCGCATTGGGATTGAACGCTTCTTCGGCGCTGGCGATCGGCACGGCCAGCGTAGCCATACCTGCTGTCACGCCCGCCAGGTTATCGGCCAGCTGACGAATAATTTCAGATGGAATAAGCGGCTCGTCGCCCTGCACGTTAACGATAATTGTATCATCGGCAAACTGATATTTTTCTACTACTTCCGCCAGCCGCTCGGTGCCAGACTGATGATCGGCACGCGTTAAGCACACTTCGCCGCCCGCAGCGGTAACTGCCGCCGCCACATCAGGATGATCGGTAGCCACAATGACGCGATCGGCACCGGACTGCTGTGCCCGCTCCATAACGTGTACCACCATCGGCTTACCATGAATATCCACCAGCGGCTTTCCGGGTAAACGGGTTGATGCAAAACGGGCTGGAATAATAACGACAAAGCTCATGGATGTATCTCGTCTGCTGACAGCGTGCGGGCTTCGTTTTCCAGTAATACCGGAATTCCATCACGAACCGGATAAGCCAGTCCGTCCGGTTTACAAATCAGCTCCTGCTGTTCTTTGTTGTAGTAGAGCTTGCCGTTACACACCGGACAAGCGACGATTTCAAGTAAACGATGATCCATGTTTCCTCCGTAATGGACCGAAGCCTCAGGAAAGCAAGCATAACACAGCCGCGAAACGGGACGATAATGTCACGCCTGATCAGCCAACCGCCAGCCCGTACCCAATATTTGCCTGATTTTAACAGGCGCCTGCGTCATTATAACCCGATCCGCACCCTGCCAACGGGCAAAGCGCCCGATCGCACGCTGTAAATCGGCGACAAACCCGGCGCTGACGCGAGTTTTCTCTTCCAGCCACAGATTATTAATCTGAAGACAGCGCTCACGACGCAACATTTTTGCATCCAGGCGCGCTTTTAGCGCACCGCGATGTAGCAGCGGTAACGTAAAATAACCATATTGCCGCTTTGCCGCCGGTGTATAACATTCAAGCCGATAGCTGAAATCGAATAGCGCCTCCGCCCGCCGCCGATCCCAAACTACCGGATCGAAAGGCGAAAGAATCGCTGTATGAGTGGCGTTAAGCGGTTTTTCCAGATGAACCAGCGCATCACGATGCAGCCACATAGTGCCCATGTTTTCTACCGTAACGGGAATAATGAAACCCTCTTCCTGCCAGCAAGGAATAATCTCTTTTAACGCTACCTGTTTTAAGCGGTAGTAATCGGGTAACCATTCAGGACGAAAGATGCCTAAACTGGCGGCGCTGTTGCGCAGCATCTGTTCGCGCGCTGCTGGCTCGCTAAGTGTATGCTGTGCATCATCCCACTGCGGCATCACTCGCTGACGTAAATCGTACAGGCGCTGAAAATTGTGCCGTCCGCTGACCATCAGTTCACCCGCAGTAAACAGATTTTCCAGATGGCGTTTATAGGGTTTCCATGCCCACCAGCCGGGCTGGTGGCCCGGTGCGGCAGCAAAATCGGCAGAGCGCACCGGGCCTTTTTCAGCTATATGCTGCAAAAGGCTGGCAATATCATCGGCATGCTGCTTCATCCAGTCAGCGTTGTACTTCCAGCCCATTTTTTCCGGCTGCAGCATGCGATGTCGCAGCAGTGGGTAATCTTCCACAGGAATAAAGCAGGCCTCATGCGCCCAATACTCAAACAGGCTGCCGTTTGCCAGCGCCTGCTCCAGCCAGGTTTCTGGATAATCACCTAAACGGCTGAACAGTACCAGATAAGGGCTACGCGCGACCACATTGATGGTATCAATCTGCAGTAACGACATACGTTTGATAATAGCCAGCAGATCGTTAAAATTTGCTTTGCGTTTCGGCGGATTTAATAAAGCCTGTGCCGCAAGGTGCAAATTGCGGGCGGTTTGCCGGGAAAGGGAGAGAGGTGCCATCAGCTATTCCTTTCTGTCAGATAGCACCCAGTGTAATCGTTCTGCTGAAAAGTTTTAAATTAGCGAGGAGCCAGCGCAGTAATTTTATCCAATAGCGCCTCCGCGCCGCCTGAGAGACGCGCTTCGACCGGAAGATACCACCAGTTCTCATGAGCAAAAGCACGATATTTTACCGCGTCCTTTTCCGTCATGATTAAAGCTTCTCCGTTTGGCGTTAACGCAAGCAATTCGGTTTCGCTACAGGAACGATGATCGGCCAGGGACACGGTTTGGAGCGGCGTCACCCCCTGCTGGCGCAGCGTGGCAAAGAAGCGTGGCGGATGCCCAATTCCCGCCATCGCCACAACAGAAGTCAGCGCTGACAGCGGGCGACTTACGCCCGATTTCACATTTATCGCCGCACCGGGTTCAAGACGCATAGCTATTTCCATCGCCCCGGCGTTACCACCGTTTACAATCACCGCATCGACCTGACGCAGGCGACCGGCCCGTTCACGCATTGGCCCTGCCGGTAACCACCAGCCGTTGCCAAAGCGACGTTCACCATCCACCACCACGATCTCGATATCACGTGCCAGCGCATAGTGTTGTAAACCGTCATCGGTAACGATTAGATCCAGCGGACCTGCCGCCAGCAGTGCCTGAACCGCTTCGCTACGTACTGGCGAAACCGCCACTGGCGCGCCGGTACGCTGAGCGATCAGTACTGGCTCGTCTCCTGCTTCCTGCGTCGACGTTTCCGCCGTTAGCAGCAGTGGATAGCGTGCCGCCTTACCGCCGTAACCACGGGACACCACGCCAACTTGCAGACCGCGCTGCTGTAGCTGTTCCACCAGCCAAATCACCACCGGCGTTTTACCGTTACCACCCGCCGTCAGATTCCCTACCACAATCACCGGAACCGGCGAACGCCAGGCTTTGCGCAAGCCATGTCGATAACTAAAGCGAATCAGAGCGGTAATAAAGCCATACAACAGGCTGAACGGTAGCAGCAGCAGATAGAGCGGAGAGCGCCCGCTCCAGATACGTTCAATCATTGTCCAAACTGCATCTTATGCAGCTGCGCATAAGCGCCCTGCTGACTGATAAGTTCATCGTGCGTGCCGCGTTCAATAATGCGTCCATCTTCCACCACAACGATCTCATCTGCTTTTTCAATCGTCGACAGGCGGTGCGCGATAACCAAAGAGGTGCGGTTTTTCTGCAGCTCGTCCAGCGCTGACTGAATCGCCCGTTCAGATTCGGTATCCAGCGCAGAGGTGGCTTCATCCAGAATCAGAATTGGGCTGTCACGTAACAGCGCACGCGCAATAGCGATACGCTGTCTTTGACCGCCAGAGAGCAGTACACCGTTTTCACCAATGACAGTATCCAGACCATTTTCCATTTTACGAATGAAATCCATGGCGTGAGCCATTTCAGCCGCTTTTTCAATCTCCTGACGATTGTAGACATCGGTACGTGCGTAGGCGATGTTATTAGCGATAGTGTCATTAAACAGGTGGACATTTTGTGAGACCAGCGCAACCTGATTACGCAGCGAACGCAGGGTATATTCACGCAGATCGTGCCCATCAATGGTTATTTCACCCTGCTGGATATCATAAAAACGCGTCAGCAGGCTGGCCATGGTTGATTTCCCTGAGCCTGAGCGTCCTACCAGCGCGACGGTCTTACCTGCCGGAATGGTCAGATTGATGTCACGTAAAGCGGGAATATCACGGCCCGGGTAGCTGAAGGTGACATGACGAAATTCGATATCGCCTTTTGCACGTTCGATTTCTCGCGTGCCTTTGTCCACTTCCTGCTCGCTGTCGAGGATAGAAAACAGCGTCTGGCAGGCGGCCATACCACGCTGGAACTGCGCATTGACATTCGTTAATGATTTTAACGGGCGCATCAGCGCAATCATGGAAGAAAATACGACCGTAATCGTACCGGCTGTCAGGGTATCCATTACGCTGGGAAAGCTGGCGGCATAAAGTACGAAGGCCAGCGCTAAGGAGGCGATTAACTGAATAACAGGATCGGAAATGGAAGAGGCAGAAACCAGCTTCATGCCCTGATGGCGCATGCGATTACTGACTTTGTCAAAACGCTGGGCTTCGACTTCCTGCCCGCCAAAAATCAGTACCTCTTTATGCCCTTTCAGCATCTGCTCGGCGCTGGTAGTAACCTGCCCCATAGTGTTCTGCATATTTTTGCTGATGCTGCGAAAGCGTTTGGAAACGGTGCGAATTGCCATCGACACAATCGGTGCCAGCACAATCAGAATCAGGGAGAGCTGCCAGCTGTAGTAGAACATCATAATGAACAGGCCAATAATCGATGCCCCTTCACGCACGACGGTTACCAGCGCGCTGGATGAAGAAGACGCTACCTGCTCCGAATCATAAGTAATACGTGACAGCAAGGTGCCTGTAGATTGTTGATCGAAAAAAGAAACCGGCATGCCCATCATATGATTGAATAAACGGCGACGCATATTCATAACCACGTTGCCGGATACCCATGAAATACAATAGCTCGAAGCATAACTGGTTACGCCTCGAATCAGCATCAGACCAATTACCGCCAGCGGCATCCATATTAATACTGACTTATCGGCCTTACCAAAGCCCTCATCCAGTAAAGGTTTCAGCAATGACAGCATAAGGGTATCGCCTGCCGCATTGAGGATCAGCGCTACGGCTGCCACAATCAATCCCGCTTTATGCGGTGCGATCATCGGCCAAAGGCGACGAAAGGTCTGCCATGTTGAGAGATCTTTATCTTGATGCATTATTTAACCAGCATTGTTTGAAATAGCCGTTCATTTTACCTGGATTCCCCCCGGACGCCAAACCACTGATGATACCAGCGGGGCAATATTTGTTCTCTCAGGCCATTAACTTGCCATCCGTCAGAATAAAACGCTACGCTGAGCTGACCAGAATGAGCGGTATCACGCCAGAGATAGCCTGAGGTACGATAGCGTTCTACGATTTGAGCAGAAGGTAGACGCCATGCGTTATAGCGAGCTACCGAAGCGAGCGCCAGGCTGCCGTTGACATTGCGCAATAGCGGAGCGCTGGATGAAGTTTTACTGCCGTGATGCGGTACCTGGATAATATCGGCCTTAACTGCCTGCCGATTACGCCGTAATAATTCTCTTTCTGCTCTGGCTTCCAGATCGCCCGTCAACAATACATGATAACGACCATCGCTAATGCGCAGCACACAGGAATCATTGTTGCCGCCCTGCGAAGAGATAGCCAGCGGCCAAAGTACGTCAAACTGTAAGCCTTGCCAGTGCCACACCATACCGGCTATACAGGGTTGATGATGGGGAATTGGCAAGGCACTGCGCACGCTGGCGTTCGGCCACGCCTTCTGCATATCCGACAGGCCACCACTATGATCAAGATGCTGATGGCTGATAATAATTTCGTCAGTCTTAAGGCCCTGCCAGCTAAGCCAGGGGAGCAGCGTCTGCCGTGCGGCACTGCCGCCGGGCCAGCGATTGCCCGTATCATAAATCAGTGCATGTCCGTGGCGCGAAACAACTATTGCCAAACCATGCCCGATATCCAGCATATCCAGTCGCCATTCCGGCCGGATGCGCGAGCTATACCACAGCAGCGGCAATGCGCAGGCGGCGAACAGCGCTATCGGTGCGCGCCGCCACCAGCCCAGACGAAAAGCGCTGAGTAAGAGCCAGAAAAGTAAGCTGATAATCAGCGCATTCCTGCCCAATGCCATCCATCCTTCCGGCAAGAAAGCTAACAGATAAAAAACCAGCGCCAGTGAGCGATCCGCCAGCCACCAGAGCGGTAAAGCCAGCCAGGCTGTAGGCATAATTAATGCCAGCAGCAATGCCGGAACAGTAATAAAAGAGACTACCGGAATCGCAATCATATTTGCAGGTAGCGACGTCAGGCTCAGGCCGTGGAAAATTAATGCCTGCAGTGGAATAAGCAACATCATCATCCCCAGCTGCAAATGCGCAAGCTGTAAAAGCATCCAACGCTTACGGTGTCGCCAGCGGGCAGGCAAAGGAAACCACTGATACCAGAATAACAAAGTTGCTACCGCCAGCACCGAAAGCCAGAAGCTATCTGAAAGTACCGTTACTGGATCAAAAAATAAGATAGTGCCTATACAAACCAGCCAGATCTGCCAGCTATTGCAGTTAATATGCTGAAAGCGGATCACTGCCCATACCGTTAACGCAATTAACGCTCTTATTGCTGGCGGATTACTGCCCGACAGCCAGCAATACAGCGCAGCTACGCTGAGGCTAAACAGCAACGGCAACGGATAGCTGATGCGCCATGCAGGCAACAGAAACTGTAACAGGCGTGCCACCATCCAACCCAGTGAGGCAGCCAGACTGATATGCATACCTGAAATAGCCATAAGATGTGCGATACCTGTATCACGCAGAATATCGCGAACATCAGCACTCAACCCCTGCCGATCGCCAAACAGTAATGCCGTCATAACGCTGTGCCAGGGCAGATGCTGATATTGTTGCTGGGCCTGGCTCACCAGGTGATGATGAACAGAACAACGTTGGGTAATGGCTTTTGCCGCCAGCAGCGTTCCCTGCAGTGGCATACTGTTGGCAAGAGCGAAACGCTGTGCATCAAAACTACCTTCATTTAACCGTCCGTGTACTGGCCTTAACCGCAAGCTCATTTCCCAGCGCTGCCCTGCGCACCATATCTGTTGCACCCGACTGTTTGCAATATTGGCATAGAGCGGTGGAAACAGGATTTCATTACCATACTGGCGAATCCTGACAATCAGCCGCTCTTTTTCACCAAGCACCTGAACGATTTCCGCCGTTACGACAACAGGGATACGTGTAAGAACCGCAAGCGGTGCCAAAGCCTGCTGTGCTGCCAGCAACGCCCATACGCTGAACAGGCCACATATACCGATATAATGCAAAATCCGTATGGGTTGAGCTAACGACAGCAACGCTACACCCAGCATTAGCAGCAAAAAATTTATATCAGGCAAATATGCCAGGAAGAGTAAAGGAAGCGTACCAACCGCAGACATAAGAGCCAGAAAAGGCAGTGAATATGGCATTGTTTCATCCTGTTAAGCGAAGGATGAGTATGCCCAATCGGTCTTTCAACCGCAGGTGGCAAAAAGGATTACCGGAAGCGATAGCAGAAAAAGAATGGAAAAGTTACCTGATTAACAATATGGACTGCGAGCAGGTACGCATTAATAGAAAATGGCAAAAAAAAACGACACCGTAGTGTCGTTTTCTATGCGTTGCCATCCTGCCTTAACCGTAGATGTTCGCCCGATCACGTAATTCTTTACCGGGTTTAAAGTGGGGAACGTATTTACCTTCCAGTTCCACTTTATCGCCAGTTTTTGGATTACGCCCAACGCGCGGTGCACGGTAATGCAGAGAAAAGCTGCCGAACCCCCGGATTTCGATGCGTTCACCCTGGGCCAACGTGGTGGCCATGTGCTCAAGCATCTCTTTTACCGCATCCTCTACGGCTTTCGCCGGGATATGAGTTTGCTGGGCCGCAAGTCTTTCAATAAGTTCTGACTTGGTCATTAATCCTCCGGTTAATCCCTGTTGGAATGGTCTGACAGCCTGCTTCCAGTTCCGGGCACCAACGGCAACCCGGAACCGGGGGACGATTACTCGCCTTTAGCAGCTTTGAACGCTTCAGCCATTGCGTTAGAGAAGTTGCTCTCTTCCTGTTTGTTGTTAACAGAAGCGATAGCATCTTTTTCGTCAGCTTCGTCTTTAGCACGTACAGACAGGCTTACAACGCGGTTTTTACGATCAACACCGGTGAATTTGGCTTCAACTTCGTCGCCAACATTCAGTACCTGAGTTGCATCTTCAACGCGGTCACGTGAAGCTTCAGAAGCACGCAGGTAACCTTCAACGCCGTCTGCTAATTCAACTGTAGCACCTTTAGCGTCAACTGCAGTCACTTTACCAGTAACAATGGCACCTTTCTTGTTCAGAGAGATGTAGTTGTTGAACGGGTCTTCTGCCAGCTGTTTAACGCCCAGGGAGATACGCTCGCGCTCTGCATCGACCTGCAGAACCACAGCGGCGATTTCGTCACCTTTTTTGTACTCGCGAACCGCTTCTTCACCTGTTGCGTTCCAGGAGATGTCAGACAGATGAACCAGACCGTCGATGCCGCCTTCCAGGCCGATGAAGATACCGAAGTCAGTGATTGACTTGATTTTACCTTCAACACGGTCGCCCTTGTTATGGGTTTCCGCAAACTGCTGCCACGGGTTAGCTTTGCACTGTTTCAGGCCCAGAGAGATACGACGACGTTCTTCGTCGATATCCAGAACCATCACTTCTACCACGTCGCCAACGTTAACAACTTTGGACGGGTGGATATTTTTGTTGGTCCAGTCCATTTCAGACACGTGTACCAGACCTTCAACGCCTTCTTCGATTTCTACGAAGCAGCCGTAATCAGTCAGGTTGGTTACGCGACCGGTTAGTTTAGTACCTTCCGGATAACGTTTAGCGATAGCTACCCACGGATCTTCGCCCAGTTGTTTCAGACCCAGAGAAACACGGGTACGTTCGCGGTCGAATTTCAGTACTTTAACAGTGATTTCATCGCCAACGTTGACGATTTCGCTCGGGTGCTTAACGCGTTTCCACGCCATATCTGTGATGTGCAGCAGGCCATCAACGCCGCCCAGATCGACGAATGCGCCGTAGTCAGTGAGGTTCTTAACGATACCTTTGACTTCCATGCCTTCCTGCAGGTTTTCCAGCAGCTGATCGCGTTCTGCGCTGTTTTCAGATTCGATAACGGCACGACGAGAAACAACAACGTTGTTGCGTTTCTGATCCAGCTTGATTACTTTAAATTCAAGCTCTTTGCCTTCCAGGTGCAGTGTATCGCGCACCGGACGCACGTCAACCAGGGAACCCGGCAGGAACGCACGAATACCGTTCAGCTCAACAGTGAAGCCGCCCTTGACTTTGCCGTTGATCACGCCAGTTACAGTTGCAGCTTCTTCGTAAGCTTTTTCCAGCATCAGCCATGCTTCATGGCGTTTTGCTTTCTCACGAGACAGCAGGGTTTCACCGAAGCCGTCTTCTACTGCATCCAGAGCAACGTCAACTTCGTCACCAACCTGGATTTCAATTTCGCCCTGGGCGTTTTTGAACTGCTCAGCCGGAATGGCAGACTCAGATTTCAGACCGGCGTCAACCAGTACGACATCTTTGTCGATAGCAACAACAACACCACGAACGATGGAACCCGGGCGGGTTTCGATTTCTTTCAGGGACTCTTCAAAGAGTTGAGCAAAAGATTCAGTCATATTTAATCTTTAAAAGGTAAATTTAACGTCCACCTGACGTCCTGCCGGATGGGGTTGTTTAACATGCCTGATGCCCTTCCATGGCATCAGGTTATAGCATCTGTCTCGCCGCCGCCGTTATGCTAAGGCCAGCTTTTCACGAGCATAGCTCAGGGCGGTATCGATAACCTGTTCGATGCTCATACTGGTAGAATCCAGCACTAAAGCATCTTCCGCTGGCACCAGCGGCGCAATAGCTCGATTACGGTCACGCTCGTCGCGCTCCTTTATCTCGGCTAAAAGGCGTTCAAAGTTAACACTAAAGCCTTTTTCCTGCAACTGTAGCATACGGCGCTGCGCCCGCTCTTCAGAGCTGGCGTCCAGAAAAATTTTTACTGGCGCATCGGGGAAAACCACCGTGCCCATATCACGCCCGTCGGCAATCAGGCCAGGCGCATCGCGAAATGCCCGCTGACGACGCAGCAATGCTTCGCGCACACGGGGAAATGCCGCAACTTTCGAGGCGGTATTGCTGACTTCCTGAGTACGGATTTCTCCTGTGACATCTTCGCCTTCCAGGATAACCGCCATTTCGCCATCGGTAGAAATAAAACGCACGTCTAAATGCGCGGCGATAGGTACCAGCGCCTCTTCTGATTCAATATCTACCTGATGATGCAAGGCTGCCAGCGCAAGCACGCGATAAATAGCGCCGGAGTCAAGCAGGTGCCACTGCAACGCTTCAGCCATCGCTTTACATAGCGTGCCTTTACCGGCTCCGCTTGGTCCATCGATGGTTATTACCGGGGCTGTTGCCGTCATATTCTTCTCCTGTCGCTGCTGGTCGTTCTCATGGCTCCCTGCATTCAATCACAGGTCGCGGCGCATTATACGCTGCAATCATTCCGAACGTTAACTTTAAGCATAGACAGGACTTAAATATTCTTCTTTTTAGGACAATCCTCTGAAGGTAAAACAGCTATGCCCGTCAGTCGCCCTCTTCACATGATAAAGAGAGCGACAGTAATTCACTTAAGCAGGCGTGCTGATAGCGGCCAGGCGCTCAAAATAATCCGGGAAGGTTTTAGCCGTGCATTTCGGATCAAGAATGGTTATTGCCGTATCCGATAATGCTGCCAGTGAGAAACACATTGCCATGCGATGATCGTTGTAGGTACCGATTTCAGCGGAGCGGATATGTGCAGGCGGCGTGATGCGAATAAAATCATGCCCTTCTTCCACTTCCGCGCCAACCTTACGCAATTCGGTAGCCATAGCGGCCAGGCGGTCGGTCTCTTTTACGCGCCAGTTATATATATTGCGCAGTACCGTAATGCCATCAGCAAATAATGCCGTGGTCGCGATGGTCATCGCTGCGTCAGGGATATGGTTCATATCCAGATCGATCGCATGCAATGTTCCATGCGTACAGGCGATATAGTCATCGCCCCACTCGATTTTGGCCCCCATTTTTTCCAGCACATCAGCGAAACGGATATCCCCCTGAACGCTATGACGACCAACGCCGGTAACGCGTACCGTTCCACCTTTTATTGCCGCTGCGGCAAGAAAATAAGAGGCAGAGGAAGCATCGCCCTCAACCAGATAATCTCCCGGCGAAACATAGCGCTGGTTTCCACGGATAGAGAAGCGCTGATAATTATCGTTATCTATCGTTACGCCAAAGGTTTTCATCAGGTGCAGCGTGATATCAATATAGGGACGAGAAACCAGCTCGCCTTTAATCACAATAACGGTATTTTCTGGTGCCAGAGGAGCAGCCATTAACAAAGCTGTTAAAAACTGACTTGAGACGCTACCGTCAACGCTGACCTCTCCCCCGATAAAACCACCGCGAATACGCAACGGCGGATATTCCTTCTGTTCGAGGTAGTCAATTTGCGCACCGCCCTGACGCAGCGCATCAACCAAATGACCAATGGGACGTTCTTTCATGCGTGGTTCACCGGTCAGGACCACATCATTATCGGTAAGACAGAGCGCGGCGGCCAGCGGGCGCATGGCGGTGCCCGCATTGCCCAGGAAAAGTTCCAGCGCGTCCGGCGCTTTTAGCGGCGCACCGTTACCGGTGATTTCACAGACGGTACGATCTGCAGAAAGCGTATAGTTAATCCCCAATGCAGTAAGCGCATGAAGCATATGTTTAATATCATCGCTATCTAACAGATTCTTCAGACGTGTCTTTCCCTGCGCCAGCGCAGCCAGCAACAAAGCACGGTTAGAAACGCTTTTAGAACCGGGAAGATTAACCGTGCCCTCAACGTGAGCGATGGGTTGTAATATCAGGGATTCCTGCATGTGAACACTTTTCTCCATAAACCAGCGCAATAAAACCTCGCATCAGGGCGAGGTTCTCAGTAAGCAATAAAACAGATCGGGATTAGCCGTGACGACGTTCAAAATCGATCATAAAGTCGGTCAGAGCTTTCACCCCTTCAAGCGGCATCGCGTTATAGATAGACGCACGCATCCCACCGACAACACGGTGTCCTTTTAGCGCATGCAGGCCTGCGGCAAAGGATTCTTCCAGGAAGAGGCTATCGAGAGAAGGTTCAGCCAGCTGGAAAGGCACATTCATGCGAGAGCGATTAACCGTAGCAACCTCATTACGGTAAAAGTCACTACGATCGATGACGCCATACAGCAAATCCGCTTTGGCCTGGTTAATCTTATCGATCTCACTTACGCCACCACGCTCTTTCAGCCATTTGAAAACCAAACCTGACAGATACCAGGCAAAGGTAGGCGGCGTGTTGTACATAGAGTCATTATCTGCCAGCGTTTTATAGTTAAGCACCGACGGCAGCGCCTGTTGTGCCTTGCCTAACAGATCTTCGCGTACGATCGCCAGCGTCAACCCGGCAGGCCCAATATTTTTCTGCGCGCCAGCATAGATAACGCCATAACGGCTCACATCCAGCGGACGAGAAAGGATGGTCGATGAGAGATCGGCGACAACGATTTTATCACCAAAATCGGGCTGTTCATCAATAGCGAGGCCGTCAATAGTTTCATTAGGGCAAAAATGTACGTAGGCAGCGTCATCACTCAGCCCCCATTCTTTCATTGGCAACAGTGCCCGTTTGCCATCAATTTGCACTTTGGCATCGATAACATTCGGTACGCAGTATTTTTTCGCCTCTTCAATAGCGCTGTGTGCCCAGTAGCCGCCATCAACATAATCTGCGGTTTTCGCCGTACCTAACAGATTCATCGGCACCGCCGCAAACTGCGCGCGGGCACCGCCGTGACAGAATAAGACTTTATAGTTGTCAGGCACTTTCAGCAGATCGCGTAAATCTTTTTCTGCCTCTTGTGCCACCTGAGTAAACTCTTTACTGCGATGACTGATTTCCATTACGGAAGTCCCCAGCCCATTCCAGTTACAAAGTTCTTGTTCCGCACGACGAAGCACTTCTACCGGCAACATTGCCGGACCGGAGCTGAAATTATAAACCTGCGTCATTTCCCGTCACCACTGTCAGATCGGTTGGTTGTGAATAGGCTATCGGTTTTATCACTGCCATTAGTATGCTGCAAACATTTCTCTGGTCGCGATCACATTTTCTCCGCATCTGTCGCAACAGCTTGTAGGGCAAAAGTAAAGCGGCACGATATTTTGTGAGGCTTCACGCATCGGTGAAGGATAACGACAGAAAGAAAATGATAATTTTGCCAGGATATCGTTAAGGAAATTTGGCGCTTCAATAGCGTCCTGAACGGAAAGCCCGTATCATTGCGCGCCTTACGCGCAACCAACCTATAGTAGGCAACATGACTCAAACTTTTATTCCGGGCAAAGATGCCGCTCTGGAAGATTCCATCACACGCTTTCAGCAAAAGCTGCAGGATTTAGGTTTCAATATCGAAGAAGCTTCATGGCTAAACCCTGTTCCTCATGTTTGGTCAGTACACATTCGTGACCGTGATTGCCCTCTTTGCTTTACTAACGGTAAAGGTGCCAGCAAAAAAGCGGCGCTGGCTTCTGCGTTGGGCGAATATTTTGAACGCTTATCGACTAACTATTTTTTCGCCGATTTCTGGTTAGGCGACACCATCGCAAATGGTGATTTTGTTCACTATCCTAACGAAAAATGGTTCCCGTTGCCGGAAGACGACAGCCTGCCGGAAGGCATCCTTGATGCACGCCTGCGCCAGTTTTACGATGCGGAAAATGAGCTGAGCGCCAGCGACCTTATCGATTTGCAATCCGGTAATACAGCGCGCGGTATCTGTGCCCTGCCTTTTACCCGTCAGTCTGACGAACAGATCGTCTATATACCGATGAATATTATCGGCAACCTCTACGTTTCTAACGGTATGTCTGCAGGCAATACCCGTAACGAAGCGCGGGTACAGGGCCTTTCTGAGGTGTTTGAGCGCTACGTAAAAAATCGCATTATTGCTGAAGCCATCAGTTTACCTGCGATTCCACAGCAGGTGCTGGACCGCTACCCTGGCGTTGTGGAAGCCATTGCCCGCCTTGAGGAAGAAGGCTTCCCCATTTTTGCCTATGACGCATCGCTTGGCGGTAAATATCCGGTCATTTGCGTAGTGCTCTTTAACCCGTCAAACGGCACCTGCTTCGCCTCTTTCGGTGCTCATCCCGATTTTGGCGTGGCGCTGGAACGTACCGTTACCGAACTCCTGCAGGGGCGCAGCCTTAAAGATCTGGACGTCTTTACTCCACCGACCTTTGATGATGAAGAAGTCGCCGAGCACGCTAATCTGGAGACGCATTTTATCGACTCCAGCGGTGCAATCTCCTGGGATCTGTTTAAAGAAGAGGCAGATTATCCTTTTGTTGACTGGCGTTTTAACGGCAGTACGGAAGAAGAATTTGCCACGCTGATGGCTATTTTCCAGACGGAAAATAAAGACGTTTACATTGCAGATTATGAGCATCTGGATGTTTACGCCTGTCGTATTATCGTTCCCGGCATGTCCGATATTTATCCGGCGGAAGATCTGCTGCTGGCGAATAATAATATGGGCGCAAATCTGCGTGAAACGCTACTGGCGCTGCCGGGCAGTCAATGGGATAAAGAAGATTATTTGGCTCTTATTGAACAGCTGGATGAAGAAGGCCATGACGACTTTACCCGGGTACGTGAACTGCTGGGGCTGGCGACGGGCAAAGATAATGGCTGGTATACCCTGCGTATTGGCGAACTGAAAGCTATGCTGGCTTTAGCAGGTGGCGATCTCGATCAGGCGCTGATCTGGACCGAATGGACGATGGAGTTTAACAGCTCTGTGTTTACTGCAGAACGAGCTAACTATTATCGCTGCCTGCAAACCTTATTGTTGCTGGCACAGGAAGAAGAACGCGATCCGCAGCAGTACTACACGGCCTTTGTTCGTATGTATGGCGCGGAGGCGGTTGAGGCAGCCTCAGCGGCATTAAGCGGTGAGGAAGCGTTTTATGGTTTGCAGCCTGTGGATTCCGATCTGCAAGCATTCCCTGCTCATCAGGCTTTACTGGCCGCCTATGAAAAATTACAGCATGCCAAACGGCTTTACTGGAAATAAATAGCGTTGCCAGCCTGTTAATTCAAGCCAGCTACTTTATAATAGCTGGCTTCTTTAATACTGTCTGAAATAACTTAACAATATAAACAATCATGTTTCTTTTTAATTACAAATCCTGCCAGCCGCCCTGGTTTTCTTCTTTTTAAAGCTATACATTAAATGCTACATTCAATTTTTTTTGCATAAATTAAAATAATTTTTATTTTTATAATTCAAAGACTTAATAGCATTGCATCCAGTTTTTTTATGGCTCACGCTTCCTGTCTTATCTCCAAATATGATCTATATCAAATTTTGCCAAATACTCCTTTGTTAGTATCACGCCGACAATTTTTTATGGGAGTGCGTTGGTATGAGTACTGACAATCCTTTCAATCTTTTATTACCGCCAGCTATGGCGAAAGTCGCTGAAGAAGCGGGTGTCTATAAAGCCACAAAACATCCACTAACCACGTTTTTTTTAGCCATTAACGCTGGCGTTTTTATCTCTGTCGCCTTCGTTTTCTATATTACCGCCACTACCGGAACGGCAGATATTCCTTATGGTCTGGCCAAGCTGATCGGCGGCCTCTGTTTCTCCTTAGGTTTGATGCTGGTTGTTGTATGCGGTGCCGACCTGTTTACTTCAACCGTCCTGATTGTTGTCGCTAAGGCCAGCGGTCGCATCAGCTGGGGACAACTGGCAAAAAACTGGTTGTATGTTTACGTTGGCAACCTGTTCGGGGCGCTATTTTTCGTCGCACTTATCTGGTTTGCGGGTCAGCATGAAGTCGCCAACGGAGCGTGGGGCTTAAATGTCTTACAGACTGCTGACCATAAAATGCATCATACTTTTATTCAGGCGGTATGTCTGGGTACGCTGGCAAACCTGATGGTCTGCCTCGCCGTCTGGATGAGCTATTCTGGTCGTAGCCTGACGGACAAAATGTTCGCCATGGTATTACCGGTAGCGATGTTTGTTGCCTGCGGCTTCGAACACAGCATTGCCAACATGTTTATGATACCCATGGGAATTGTCATCCGTGATTTCGCGTCACCTGAATTCTGGCAGGCAACGGGGGCAACCGCGGACCAGTTTTCTCACCTGACGTTAAGCCATTTCATCACTGATAACCTCATTCCTGTCACTATCGGCAACATTATTGGTGGCGGCTTGCTGGTGGGGCTAACGTATTGGGTGATTTATTTACGCGGCGGCTCCGCTCACCATTAACGGCACCCGTGTAACGAATTCGATCGGGCAGACGACCATCATCTGTCCGGTCTAAAAAAGAACTTTTATCAGAAGGTAGGTATATTATGACCGAGCTCAATGACAAACTGAACGCTGCCTGGGAAGGTTTTACCGCTGGCGACTGGCAGAAATCAGTTAACGTTCGCGATTTTATTCAGAAAAACTACACGCCTTATGAAGGAGATGAATCCTTCCTGGCCGGTGCCACTGAGGCGACCACACAGCTCTGGAATAAAGTCCTGGAAGGTATCAAAATCGAAAACCGTACGCATGCGCCGGTTGACTTCGATACCAGTGTCGCTTCTACCATCACTTCCCACGATGCAGGCTATATCGATCAAAGCCTGGAAAAAATCGTTGGTTTACAGACTGATGCTCCGCTGAAACGCGCTATCATCCCGTTTGGCGGCATTAAAATGGTTGAAGGCTCCTGCAAAGCTTATAACCGTGAACTCGATCCGCAGCTGAAAAAAATCTTTACTGAATACCGTAAAACCCACAACCAGGGCGTATTCGATGTTTATACCCCGGATATCCTGCGCTGCCGTAAATCTGGCGTTCTGACCGGTCTGCCTGATGCTTATGGTCGTGGTCGTATCATCGGTGACTATCGTCGCGTAGCGTTGTACGGTATCGATTATCTGATGCAGGACAAATTTGCTCAGTTCGGTTCTCTGCAGAGCGATCTGGAAAATGGCGTTAATCTTGAAGCCACTATCCGTCTGCGTGAAGAGATTGCTGAACAGCATCGTGCACTGGGCCAGCTGAAAGAAATGGCAGCCAAATATGGTTGCGATATCTCTCGTCCGGCGACTAACGCGCGTGAAGCCGTACAGTGGACCTACTTCGCTTACCTGGCTGCCGTTAAGTCACAAAATGGTGCAGCGATGTCCTTCGGTCGCGTTTCCACCTTCCTGGATGTTTATATCGAACGCGATATGCAGGCTGGTAAACTGACTGAAGAAGAAGCGCAGGAACTGATTGACCATCTGGTCATGAAACTGCGTATGGTACGCTTCCTGCGTACGCCGGAATATGATGAACTGTTCTCTGGCGACCCGATTTGGGCAACTGAATCACTGGCAGGTATGGGCGTTGATGGCCGTACGCTGGTAACAAAAACCACTTTCCGTTTCCTGAACACCCTGTACACCATGGGTCCGTCTCCGGAACCGAACATGACCATCCTGTGGTCAGAACAGCTGCCTATCAACTTCAAAAAATATGCGGCGAAAGTTTCTATCGACACATCATCCGTTCAGTATGAAAACGATGATCTGATGCGTCCTGACTTCGACAACGACGACTATGCTATCGCCTGCTGCGTTAGCCCGATGATTGTCGGCAAACAGATGCAGTTCTTCGGTGCGCGTGCCAACCTGGCTAAAACCCTGCTGTACGCAATCAACGGCGGCGTCGATGAAAAAATGAAAATGCAGGTCGGCCCGAAAGAAGCACCGATCTCTGATGAAGTGCTGGATTTCGACACCGTTATGGCGCGTCTCGACCACTTCATGGACTGGCTGGCTAAACAGTACGTTACTGCGCTGAACATCATCCACTACATGCACGATAAATACAGCTACGAAGCTGCATTGATGGCGCTGCACGATCGTGATGTTTATCGCACCATGGCATGCGGTATCGCCGGGCTGTCTGTTGCTGCCGACTCCCTGTCAGCAATCAAATACGCCAAAGTTAAACCGATTCGCGATGAAGATGGTCTGGCAACAGACTTCGAAATCGAAGGCGAATATCCGCAGTTCGGTAACAACGATCCGCGCGTAGATGACCTGGCTTGCGATCTGGTTGAACGTTTCATGAAGAAAATTCAGAAACTGAACACCTACCGTAACGCAGTACCGACTCAGTCTGTACTGACCATCACCTCTAACGTGGTGTACGGTAAGAAAACCGGTAATACTCCGGACGGTCGTCGCGCCGGTGCGCCTTTCGGACCGGGTGCTAACCCAATGCACGGACGCGATCAGAAAGGTGCCGTTGCCTCTCTGACCTCCGTAGCAAAACTGCCGTTCGCTTACGCTAAAGATGGTATCTCTTACACCTTCTCTATCGTACCGAATGCGCTGGGTAAAGATGATGACGTACGTAAAACCAACCTGGCTGGTCTGATGGATGGTTACTTCCACCATGAAGTTGATGCAAACACCATGGTTGAAGGCGGTCAGCATCTGAATGTTAACGTCATGAACCGTGAAATGCTGATGGATGCAATGGAACACCCGGAAAAATATCCGCAGCTGACCATTCGCGTTTCTGGCTACGCCGTACGTTTCAACTCACTGACGAAAGAACAGCAGCAGGACGTTATTACTCGTACTTTCACTAAGTCCCTGTAATTCCCCTCTGTTGTGATAAAGGCTCCTTCGGGAGCCTTTTCACCAGCAGCCTGATTTGCCAGGGATCTATAATCAGGTCATCTGGCAAATCAGACTCAATTGAACGCAGCAACGCTTAAAGACTGCGTCACCTGCCAGGCAGGTTCACTTTGGAGAACTCATCGCAATGTCATGTACCGGTCGTATTCACTCATTCGAATCTTGTGGCACCGTTGACGGTCCCGGAATCCGCTTTATCACCTTCTTTCAGGGCTGCCTGATGCGCTGCCTTTATTGCCATAATCGCGATACCTGGGATACTCACGGCGGTAAAGAAGTGACGGTTGAAGAACTGATGCGGGACGTGCTCTCTTACCGTCACTTCATCAATGCTTCCGGCGGCGGCGTCACCGCATCAGGCGGCGAGGCGATATTGCAGGCGGCTTTTGTACGCGACTGGTTCCGCGCCTGTAAAGCGGAAGGCATTCATACCTGTCTGGATACTAACGGTTTTGTACGTCGCTACGATCCGGTTATTGATGAACTGCTGGAAGTGACCGATCTGGTAATGCTCGATCTGAAGCAGATTAACGATGATGTCCATCAGATCCTCGTCGGCGTATCGAATCACCGCGTCATGGATTTTGCGCGCTATATCGCAAAAAAAGGTATCCGCACCTGGATACGCTACGTTATCGTACCGGGCTACACCGATGATGATGATTCAGCCCACCGACTTGGTGAGTTTACCCGTGACATGAGCAATATCGAGAAGATTGAGCTGCTGCCCTATCATGAACTGGGCAAACATAAATGGATTGCCATGGGCGAAGAATATAAGCTGGAAGGTGTGAAACCGCCAAAAGCAGATACGATGGATCGCATCAAGCATATCCTTGAAGGCTACGGTCATAAAGTGATGTATTAGAAAACAGCGCTGACAGACGTTAAAAAATAAGTAAGGGCGACACGGTCGCCCTTCTCTATTTCGGAAATCAGGCTCAGATGTCAGGCCTGGGCCACCGGCGTAACGTGGTGATTCACCTTACGTAACAGCATAATCAGATAAACCAGCGCCACCGCAGCAATCATCACAAACAGCAGACGGTCAGAGTAGTGCTGCATCAGCATCGCCGTCATGCTTGGACCTGCCAGGCTGCCGATGGTATAGCTCATCAACAGCGCCTGATTCATTGCCACCAGCTCATGATGTTTAACTGTTTCACAAGCCCACGACATCGCTACCGGATAAAGCGTAAAACATGAAGCCCCCAGGATAAACAGTGCCGGAGCCATCGCCGTATTGCTCAGCATCGCTACGGCGCCAAGAATCAGCACAAACACCTGCACCCGCAGCACCAGCAAACGCCCATAGCGATCGGCAAGACGGCCAATTGGCCACTGACCAATGATCCCGGCACTCACTAACAGCGCCATCCAGTAACCGACATTAGCATCACTGACGCCCTTATGAGCAAGATAGAGTGGCATCAGGCCATACAGTGAACCCAGTACAATACCGGACATAATACAGCCGTTAATTCCCAGCCTTGAGCTACGGCGGCGTAACATGGGCCATATGCGTCCCGGCGCACCCTCTTCTTCATTAGCGACCGGATTAATTCTCATAAAGAGAACAGGCAACACGCCAGCCAGAATCACCGCGCTTACCCATGGCAGCACGTTCATTATCCCCGTAGGAACTTTACTGACCAGCAGCTGACCAGCTACCGTGCCGAGATAATAAACAATCATATAAGCTGCCAGCAGCTGTCCACGATTACGCAGCGTTCCGCTACACAGCAAGGCGCTTTCCACGACTACCCATATCCAGGCGCAGCCAATACCGGCGACCAGCCGCCATACTGTCCAACTCCAGAAGCCGTCACTGAATCCCAGCGATGCGGTGGCGGTGGCAAACACCAGCGAAGCCAGATAATAGCTACGGTTAAAGCCGTAGTGTTTGATCAGCCAGCCAGCCACCAAAGTACCAACAAGGTTGCCGGTAAAATAGGAAGAGCTCACCATACCAACCTGCCAGGTTGGCAAATTATCATGGGTCAGCCATAACGGAACCAGCGTGTTCATTACGGCGATAGAAACCGTCAGCAACAGCAGGCCGCAGAGAAGCAGCACAACGGGACGAGACCAGGTGGACATCGGTAAAAATCACAGGGAAATGAGAGAAAGTGAGCGAATAGTGCCACTCCTGTTTTTAAAGTCAATGTATGGCATTTCTTGGCGGCACGATTTGCATCAGCGCGATTTAATTTTTTTATTAATCAACGTAGGCGGGTGGAAAAATTGGCGTTAAATATTTGATAAAATATATTATAATCAGATAGTTATAATTAATAAGAATAAAAATCTCGATATATTTATTTTTTGGTCTGCTGGCGTATTTAAATAATTACAGGCGCGCTTTTATTTATCCGAAATAAGCTAACGGATCGCTCTCAGATAGCGATAACTAACCGCTCTGCCCCATCACCGTTTTTTAGCTATAACCATAAAAAAGCCCGCCGGGATCAGCGGCGGGCTGGATCGATTAAATCATTAGCCGATAATTGTCAGGCCACCCATATAAGGGCGCAGCACTTCCGGCACTTCAATACGACCGTCAGCCTGCTGGTAGTTTTCCAGCACGGCTACCAGCGTACGGCCTACGGCCAGACCTGAACCGTTCAGCGTATGCACCAGACGCGATTTTTTATCGTGCTTGCTGCGGCAGCGAGCCTGCATACGACGGGCCTGGAAATCCCACATATTGGAGCAGGAAGAGATCTCACGATAGGTATTTTGCGCTGGCAGCCATACCTCCAGATCGTAGGTTTTGGCTGAGCCAGCACCCATATCACCGGTACAGAGCAGCACTTTACGATAAGGCAGATTCAGCAGCTGCAACACTTTTTCCGCATGGCCAACCAGCTCTTCCAGTGCCTGCATTGAATCTTCCGGACGAACAATCTGCACCATCTCAACTTTATCGAACTGGTGCATACGGATCAGACCACGCGTATCACGACCGTAAGAGCCTGCTTCGGCACGGAAGCACGGCGTATGGGCGGTAAGTTTGATCGGTAAAGATTCTTCTTCAACGATTTCGTCACGTACCAGGTTGGTCAGCGGTACTTCTGCCGTTGGAATCAACGCATAGTTACTGCTGTCTGCCTCTTCTTCCAGCGGACGGGTATGGAACAGATCCTCGCCAAATTTTGGCAGCTGGCCGGTACCATATAGCGTGGCATGGTTGACCAGATAGGGAACGTAGGTTTCGGTATAACCATGCTGCTGCGTATGCAGATCGAGCATGAACTGGCTCAGGGCACGGTGCAGGCGCGCAATCTGTCCCTGCATCACCACGAAACGTGAGCCGGTCAGTTTTACTGCGGAAGCAAAGTCCAGTCCTTTTGCCATCTCGCCCAGATCGACATGATCGCGTACCGGGAAATCAAACTGGCGCGGTTCCCCCCAGCGGCTGATTTCCAGATTTTCAGAGTCATCTTTACCCAACGGAACTTCGTCAGCCGGTAAGTTAGGTAACGCCAGTGAAAAATCCCGAATCTGGTTCTGCAGCGCATCCAGTTCGGCTTTAGCCGCATCCAGACGCTCGCCCAGTGCGTTAACTTCCTGACGCAGTGGCTCAATATCTTCCCCGCGCGCTTTCGCCTGTCCGATGGATTTAGAACGGGCATTACGCTCGGCCTGCAGATTTTCCGTTTCTACCTGCAGAACTTTACGGCGCTCCTCAAGCGAGTTGAGCGTCTCCACATCCAGTTTAAATCCTCGGCGTGCCAGTTTTTCTGCGACTGCGTCTGGCTCGTTACGCAGCAGATTGGGATCGAGCATGCTTATCCTGTGCTTACTGTAATTAAAAAAAGAATGTTGAACCAAAGCGTTCCTTCAGGGTCCACCTGGCTATTGCGCTAACCTTACCGCAACGCCTGGGTTAGCGGTAGCGTTTTGTCGGGCTATTTTGATCCTGCTTCGCCAGCCAGGCGAGCTTTTCACCAATTTTACCTTCCAGCCCACGGCTGGTAGGTTGATAGTAGCGAGTCTGCGCCATTTCCGCGGGGAAATAATCCTCTCCAGCCGCGTAGGCGTTAGGTTCATCATGCGCGTAACGATAGGCCTTGCCCAGCCCCATCTCTTTCATTAATTTCGTTGGCGCATTGCGCAAATGTTCCGGCACATCGAAATCCGGTTTTTCACGTGCGTCACGCATTGCCGCTTTAAAAGCGGTATAGACCGCATTGCTTTTTGGCGCACAGGCAAGATAAACAATCGCCTGGGCGATAGCGCGCTCGCCCTCCGCCGGGCCAACGCGGGTAAAGCAATCCCACGCGGCAATAGCGACCTGCATAGCTCGCGGATCGGCGTTGCCGACATCTTCAGAAGCGATTGCCAGCAGGCGGCGCGCCACATAGAGCGGATCGCCACCGGCAGTGATAATGCGCGCATACCAGTAAAGCGCGGCGTCCGGCGCAGAGCCGCGTACCGACTTATGCAGCGCCGAGATCAGATCGTAATAGCGATCGCCTTTATTATCGAAACGTGCCGCCCGCTCGCCGGAAACCTCATTTAACAGCTGAGGCGTTAGCGTACGCTTTCCTTGTGCGTCACTCTCAGCCATATCGGCCATCATTTCCAGCGTATTCAGCGCCCGGCGCGCATCGCCATTCACCAGCTCCGCAATCATGCGACGCGTTGCCGCAGGCAGCTCGATGTTCTCTTTACCCAGTCCGCGCTCGCTGTCGGTCAGCGCCTGCTCCAGCACGGTTTCGATCTCGTCGGTAGTAAGCGACTTCAGCAAATAGACACGCGCACGCGACAGCAGCGCCGAGTTTAGTTCGAAGGAAGGGTTTTCGGTCGTCGCGCCGATAAAGGTGATAGTACCATCTTCAATATGGGGCAAAAATGCGTCCTGCTGGCTTTTATTAAAGCGATGCACCTCATCAACAAACAGGATAGTCCGGCGTCCAGCCTGACGATTCTGGCGCGCCCGCTCGATCGCCTCACGGATCTCTTTAATGCCGGAGGTAACGGCAGAGATGCGCTCAACGTCAGCATTACCGTAGCGTCCAATCAACTCGGCCAGCGTCGTTTTGCCGGTGCCGGGCGGCCCCCACAGGATCATGGAATGCAGATGGCCCGCTTCAATAGCACGCGTTAGTGGTTTTCCAAGCGCAAGAAGGTGCTGCTGCCCGATATAGTGCTCAAGCAGCGTTGGCCGCATACGCGCGGCCAACGGTTGAAACTGCTCAGAAGAAAAATCAAGCGAGAGATTACTCAACTCAACCTCACTGACGTTGGTCGTCTACCGTCACCCCTTTTGGTGGCGTAAAGGTAAATTTATCGGCGCTGACCGCCCCGTTTTGCTGGCTTTTTAACATATAGCTGCTGCGCTGGCCATCCTGCTCGATAGCGCTGAACTGGTTAATCGTGCCGTTGCTGGAAACGTTCACCATAAACTGCTTCAGATTTCCGGCATCGCTTTTTGGCGTCAGTTCAAAAGTGTCGCCGTGCTGCTTCACATTATATTGCTGCCAGTCGCTGCGCTGGTTACGTGCAATCAACATAAACGGCGTGTTGCTGGTTGCGCTGTTCAGCCAGGTAGCGCTGACCTGCTCAACAAAAGGATTATAGAACCACAACGTTTTGCCGTCGGAAACGATAATGCTCTCATCCGGTGCGGTCATGTGCCAGTTAAACAGGTTTGGGCGTTTTACCCACAGTTCGCCTTCCCCTTCCTGCACGTTCGCTCCGCTGGCGTCGGTCACTTTTTGACTGAAGCTGGCATGGAAGCTGCTGACTTTATCCAGGCGCTGCTGTAGCTCGCTGGAGGCATCGGCCAGCGCACCAGCGGAGGTCAGCGCTGAAAGTAAACCACATGCAATAACTAATTTCTTCATGACTACCGATTCCTTTTCATGTCGTTTTATTTCGTGTCAGTTCCAACTCCTGTTACAGATTAGACTGACAGTTCGCTTCCCGACAGGAGAATATGCTGAAAGCGCTGTGGCAGAAGCTGCCTGATGCATAAATAAACAACGGGCCGGTTATGCCGGCCCGCTTACTCTCTGACAGCGCGAACGCCGTTTTATTACATTTCGTGCGGCGGCGGTGCCAGCACCTCGCGGTTGCCGTTATGCCCCGGCGGCGAAACAATGCTCTGCACTTCCATTTGTTCAATGATACGTGCAGCGCGGTTATAGCCAATGCGGAACTGACGCTGTACACCGGAAATAGAGGCGCGACGTTTTTCCACCACAAAAGCCACCGCCTGATCGAATAACGGATCCAGCTCTTCATCGCCATCCAGCCCCAGGCTGCCACCTTCGCTCTCTTCGCCAGCGGTAATACTGTCGATGTACTGAGGGCGTCCACGGGCTTTCCAGTCCTGCACCACCGCATGTACTTCCTGATCGCGGACGAAAGCGCCGTGAACGCGCACAGGTATCGAGGAGTTCGGCGGCATATAGAGCATGTCCCCCATTCCCAGCAGCGATTCCGCGCCGCCCTGATCGAGAATGGTACGCGAATCAATCTTACTCGATACGGTAAAAGCGATACGCGTAGGAATATTTGCCTTAATCAGGCCGGTAATCACATCTACCGATGGACGTTGCGTAGCCAGGACAAGGTGAATACCTGCCGCACGCGCCTTCTGAGCCAGACGAGCGATCAGCTCTTCCACTTTCTTACCAACTGCCATCATCAGATCGGCGAATTCATCCACCATCACTACGATATAAGGCAGTTTTTCCAGCGTTGGCGGCAGCATATCCATACTGTCACCCGGCTTCCAGAACGGATCGGGAATCGGGCGGCCCATCGCTTCAGCCTGTTCGATCTTCTCGTTATAGCCCGCGAGGTTACGAACGCCCAGCGCAGACATCAGCTTATAGCGGCGCTCCATCTCCCCGACGCTCCAGCGCAGCGCGTTGGCCGCATCCTTCATGTCGGTAACCACTTCCGTCAGCAGGTGCGGGATGCCTTCATAAACCGACAGCTCAAGCATTTTCGGGTCGATCATGATAAAGCGCACCTCTTCCGGCGTCGCCTTATACAGCATGCTGATGATCATGGCGTTTACCCCAACCGATTTACCGGAACCGGTTGTACCAGCCACCAGCAGGTGAGGCATCTTCGCCAGATCGGCAACCACCGGCTGACCAGCAATATCTTTACCCAACACCACGGCAAGCGGTGACGGATTATCGCGGAAGCTGGCGCAGTCGAGCACCTCGCGCAGATAGACGGTTTGACGACGCTTGTTTGGCAACTCCAGGCCAACATAAGGCTTGCCGGGGATCACCTCTACCACACGCACGGCGACCGCTGAAAGTGAACGAGCCAGATCGCGTGACAGATTGGAGATACGCGCAGCCTTAACGCCCGGCGCCAGATCCAGCTCAAAGCGCGTAATAACCGGCCCCGGCGAGATACCTACCACTTCTGCCTTAACGCGATAGTCTGCCAGTCGCGCCTCAACCAGGCGAGCGGTCTGCTCCAGCGCGAACATATCTACCGGCTCTTCCTCTGCGGGCGGTGAAGTCAGCAAATCCAGCGTTGGCAACGGCGTCGTCGGCTTATGCAGCGGCTGCTCATGACGCATCAGGAAAGGATGGATCAGGCTATCCGACAGCGATGATTCGCTGGCTTCCTGCACCTGCGGCTCAGCCACTGGCGCAAAGGCAGCCTGCTGTTCGTCTGCCGGAGAGAACGCAGAGTGCGGTTCTGGTGCCGATGAGAAGGCAGGCTGCGGCGCACTTTGCCAGCCGGATGGTGAAGCAGGCGTGACCGGTGCAGCTGGCTGCGGAGCCGGAACGATTTCCGGCTCACGATAATAATGCGGCTCAACTTCCTGCGCAGGCTGCTGCCACTGCGCATCGCTGGCGGGCATTTCCGGCTCCGGCGGTGCTGCGATGGTAAAAATCGGCTCGCTCGGACCATCATCAACCAGATCTTCCATCGGGGAAAAATCAAAGGCGGCGGCAGGATCCAATGTGAAGCCAGAGGTTTCAGGCTGCGGCGGATTATCCTGCGGCATTGCCTGATGCTGCCAGGTTAAATCGGGACGGGTCGGCTGCGCATAGTGCGGCTGCGTCTCCGACTGAACGGCCTGCATCGGCTGTGCTATCGTCTGTGATATAGCGGGCTCGACCTGCTCCGCCTGCGCGTAACGTTGCTGCTGTTGTTGAGCAAACTGTTGCGCCAGCGCCGCCTGCTGCATTGCGCTTTCCTCTTCTTCGCTGGCGTAATCCTGTCCATAGCGCGCTTTCTGCTGCGCCATAAAGGCGTTACGCAGCTGAGATTCATCCTGCGCGGCGGCCTGCTCATCATCCTGAGGTACAGTCGTCTGCTGTTGAGCTTCCTGTTTGGCTTTCTCTTCCGCCAGACGCTGCGACGGCAGTTTTATTCCCCAGGAGGCCAGCTCACGACGCGTCGGCAACTTGACCGGCTTCGGACGCGGCAGTTCAGGGCCGATGCCCTGTTTAATCTGCGGATTATTCTCTTCCGGCGCGCTGGCTGGCATAAAGGGCGACGCCGGTGGCGAAACGGCGGCAGAAGCAATGGCTGCTGCGGCAGCACCCGCTTGCGGCGTTGTTGTTGCGGTATCCTGCCAGTTGCCCATCTGCGGCCCTTCATCTTCGGCGTACGGCGTAAAGGCATCACTTGCCTGCTGCGGTACCTCAAAGCGGTAAAGCGGCGGCGCAACGCCATCAGCCGGAGCCGCCGGATGATTTGACTGAGACGCACTCATCGCGGGAGCTGGCTGTAACCCTTCGCCCTGCGGGGTGTATGCAGAACGGGTATCATGCTGTGCAGCTGCTGCCTGTGGCTGAGCCACCGGCATTTGCCCGACTGCAGATGGAGCAGCCGCTGGCTGGGACTGAGCGGTCACCGTCTGTGACGGTGCAGTATCGGCCTGCGGTATCGAGGTTGCGCTCTCCTCACTCTCTGGCGCATCAGCCAGTAGCGGATCGACATCTGTTTCATCATCGTCCCGCTGCTTACGCGGTGCCGACAGCAGCACATCCTCATCGTCGTCCAGCCGCGCTGCGCGTTTAATTTTCGGTGCGGGAGCGGGCTCATCGTCCTCATACCAGGTTTCTTCAGCGCGCGAGCGATTGCTGGCAAACGTCAGCACGCCCATAACCACCGCACCAATTTTTTCAGCTATCGTCAGCCAGGACCAGCCGGTATAGAGCGTCAGCCCGGCCGCCCAGATACAGAGCAAAGCCAGAGTTCCGCTGGCACCGTTCAGATAAGGCCCCATCGCATTACTGACCAGGCTGCCAATTACGCCGCCGGAAGCAAAATACCAGATATCATCGGCGTTGAGCGCCGCCAGACCACAGGTAGTGACCACCAACGCCAACACGCCGATCAGACGCAGGCCGACAGCAAAATAATCGATATAATCCTGGCGATCGCGCTGACGGAACGTAATCCAGCACAGCCCCAGAATAACGGGAGGAATGGCGTAGGCCATTACGCCGAAAATAAACAGTAACGTATCGGCCAGCCAGGCGCCAACACTGCCGCCCAGATTATGGATAGGTTCATGCCAGGCGGTCTGCGACCAGCTGGGATCGGAAGGATTAAAACTGACCAGCGCTACCATCAAATAGACGGCAAACAGCGCAACAAGAATCAGCAACGCTTCGAGCAGGCGACGACCGCTACTCAGCGGCTTAAGAGACACATCTTTATCTTCTGTATATTCCTGGCTCAAGAGAACTCTCCAGGTGCCTGTAAACTATGAAGGAAACAGCGCCGGACTAACCGACGCTGTGCCTGTATGAATTCACAGGAGTGTACCGAATACCACCAGGTTTTGCACCTGCCCTGTGTTATCGCGTTTTAATCACCAGCCGGTTGCTCTGTTTTACCTCTTCCATCACCACATAGGTGCGCGTATCGTTAACGCCCGGCAGACGCAGCAGGGTTTCGCCCAGCAGCTTACGATAGGCAGACATATCCGGCACGCGCGTTTTCAGCAGGTAGTCAAAATCACCGGAAACGAGGTGACACTCTTGAGTTTCCTCAAGTTTTTGTACAGCGGCGTTAAATTGTTCAAACACGTCGGGTGCGCCGCGATTCAGAGTAATCTCAACGAAAACCAGCAGGGATGCGTCAAGATAATGGGGATTAAGCAACGCAGTGTAGCCGAGAATAAAGCCCTGACGTTCCAGGCGGCGTACACGTTCCAGGCACGGCGTAGGCGATAGCCCAACGCGTTTGGAAAGTTCAACATTGGAAATACGACCATCTTTCTGTAACTCGTTCAGAATATTTCTGTCGATTCTGTCGAGGTCTTTTCCGGGGCGTTTTTTATTGTCTACCATTATTATTGTCTCTCTTCATTCCTTCCCTTTGCCTGCCATACCCTGAACATTATCTGTGTACAGGGTCTTTTGTTAAGCGAAGTCAGTAAGCCTGTTGCTGTACCAGCATTCATCCGCATAACGCATACTGTCTGTCCACACCATGCGCCATTACCAATGACAGGCTGAGTTTATTCGGTATTAAACGTAAAAAGTGGTATGAAAACCTATTTACATAGCCCAAATATTCTCTGCTTCCCACAATGTTTTCGCAAAAGCGCAGGCGATTGTCAAAGCAAAACATTGAAAATCAGGAGAACATGCCAACCCATTGCGGGCCGGAACCATTTAAAGTGGTTATTTCAGCCTTTTGAGCTGTGCTTCAACGTTCCCGCACCCTTTTTAACTACTCTTTTCCCGCACGATATGGTCTATCGATTAAACCTTTTACATCAATTGTTAACAAAATCGCAGAATGCTTTTTTTGCGCCGGTAAATTCCCTACAATCGGTTCCCATGTTGCCAGTTAAATAATGAGGATCTCATGGGCACGGCCACACACAGTAAATTGCTTATTCTGGGCTCTGGTCCGGCAGGCTACACCGCAGCCGTTTACGCTGCACGCGCTAACCTGAATCCGGTGTTAATCACCGGCCTGGAAAAAGGCGGCCAGTTAACCACTACGACTGAAGTTGAAAACTGGCCAGGCGATCCTGATGATTTAACGGGTCCGCTATTAATGGAGCGGATGCACGAGCACGCGCTGAAGTTCAAGACCGAGATCGTTTTCGATCATATCCATACCGTTGATTTGCAGAATCGCCCATTTCGCCTGATCGGTGACAGCGGAGAATATACGACTGACGCCCTGATTATCGCTACCGGCGCTTCCGCCCGTTACCTTGGCCTGCCGTCTGAAGAGGCGTTTAAAGGGAAAGGCGTTTCCGCCTGCGCGACCTGTGATGGATTCTTCTATCGCAAACAGAAAGTAGCGGTCGTTGGCGGCGGCAATACCGCCGTGGAAGAGGCGCTCTATCTCTCTAACATCGCCGCCGAGGTTCATCTGATCCACCGTCGCGACAGCTTCCGTGCGGAAAAAATCCTGGTTAACCGTCTGATGGAAAAAGTCGCCAGCGGTAATATCATCCTGCACACCCATCGTGAACTGGATGAAGTACTGGGCGATCAGATGGGCGTTACCTCAGTGCGCCTGCGCGCCACCCATGATGCGCAACAGACGGAAGAGCTGGAAGTGGCTGGCCTGTTTGTCGCTATCGGTCACAGCCCGAATACCGCTATCTTCGCCGGTCAGCTGGAACTGGAAAACGGCTATATCAAAGTTCAGTCCGGCCTGCATGGTAACGCCACCCAGACCAGCATCCCCGGTGTTTTTGCTGCGGGCGACGTAATGGATCATACCTATCGTCAGGCGATTACCTCTGCCGGTACTGGCTGTATGGCGGCGCTGGATGCAGAACGCTATCTGGATGGATTAGTTAAAAACAATACTTAACTTGTTAATTATCTGATCTTATTTCTTCCAGGCGACTGTTCAACAGTCGCCTTTTTTCTGGTCACCATGCTACATTGCCTGCGCCTCTGCTGGCCTGCATCTGATGAATCGGCCAGCCTGTTTTTATAATCAAACGGCCTCGCATGGAAAAAAAACGTCAACAACAACTTACCCGCTGGCTGCGTCAACAGCGCGTACATGCTCGCCCCTGGACTTCAGTTTCTACACTGCTGGGTCTGGCCAGCGCCTTGCTGATCGTCGCTCAGGCCTGGCTGCTGGCGACACTAATGGATCGATTAATTATGGCGCAGCAGCCGCGCGCCCAGTGGCTGCCTGCCATGCTATTGCTACTGCTCTGTTTTGCCGCACGCGCCCTGCTTGGCTGGCTGCGTGAACAGGCAGGCTATCGCTCCGGCGAGCACATCCGCCGCGCATTGCGCAAGCAGGTGCTCGATCGTTTGCAACAGCTGGGCCCGGCATGGATTCAGGGAAAGCCCGCCGGTAGCTGGGCAACGCTGCTGCTGGAGCAGATAGAAGAGATGCAGGATTATTACGCACGCTATCTGCCACAAATGAATCTGGCGGTGCTGGTGCCGGTACTGATTCTGCTGGTTATCTTTCCGGTTAACTGGGCCGCTGGCGTTATTTTGCTGGTTACCGCACCGCTGATCCCGCTGTTTATGGCGCTGGTCGGTATGGGGGCCGCCGATGCAAACCGCCGTAACTTTCAGGCGCTGGCGCGTCTTAGCGGCGATTTTCTCGATCGATTACGCGGGCTGGATACGCTGCGTCTGTTTCATCGCGGTACGGCAGAAACCCAGGCGATTGCCAACGCGACCGAGGATTTTCGCCAGCGCACAATGGAAGTGCTGCGGCTGGCGTTTCTCTCATCGGCGCTGCTGGAGTTTTTCGCCTCGGTCTCAATTGCTATCGTCGCCGTCTATTTTGGTTTTTCCTATCTTGGCGAACTCGATTTTGGTCATTACGGTGCACGCGTTACGCTGTTTGCCGGTTTTCTGGCCCTGATTCTGGCACCGGAATTTTTTCAACCGTTACGCGATCTCGGTGCCTTTTATCATGCCAAAGCGCAGGCGGTCGGCGCTGCCGATGCGTTACACCATTTTCTTTCCACGCATGAAGAATCGCCGTCATCTGAGGGAAAACGGCCGCTGAATGACGATAGCCCGCTGCATATAGAGGCGCGAGCGCTTAAAATTCTGGCACCGGATGGCACAGTGCTGGCCGGGCCGCTCGATTTTTCACTGCTGCCGGGCCAGCGTATTGCGCTGGTCGGGCAGAGTGGCGCCGGTAAAAGTTCCTTAATTAACGTTCTGCTCGGCTTCCTTCCCTACCAGGGTTCACTGTTAATTAATGGCGTTGAGCTGCGTGATTTACAGCGGGACAGCTGGCATCGGGCGCTGGCCTGGGTGGGGCAAAATCCTCAGCTGCCGCAGGCGACGGTACGGGATAATATTCTTAACGGCCAGTCGGTTTCTGCGGCACGTTTAGAACAGCTACTCCAGCTGGCTGGTGTAGATGAATTTATCGCCCGGCTGCCGCAGGGGCTGGAGAGTGAAATTGGCGATCAAAACGGCGGCCTGTCTCAGGGCCAGGCGCAACGTATTGCCGTCGCGCGGGCGTTGTTGAAACCCTGCCAGCTGCTGCTGCTTGACGAACCGGCCGCCAGTCTTGATGCAACCAGCGAACAGCACGTGATGCGCGCGCTGTTAACCGCCGCCCGGCAGCAATCCACGCTGCTGGTAACACATCAGCTACACGATCTGGCGCAGTGGGATGAAATCTGGGTGATGCGCGACGGACAAATTATACAGCGTGGCGGCTGGCAACAGCTCGCCGGGCAGCCGGGGCCTTTTGCTGCCCTGCTCGCCCATCGTCAGGGGGAACTGGCATAATGACGATTCTGCGACCTTTTTTGCGGCTTTACCGCCGCCATTTCTGGCGTCTTACGCTGGGCATATTGCTGGCGATCGTTACGCTGTTAGCCAGTACCGGTCTGTTAACGTTGTCAGGCTGGTTTCTTGCCGCCGCTTCACTGGCGGGCGGTGCGGGCCTTTACAGCTTTAACTACATGCTTCCCGCTGCTGGCGTGCGCGGAGCAGCGATTATTCGCACCGTAGCGCGTTATTTTGAACGGCTGGTCAGCCATGATGGTACTTTCCGCGTATTGCAGCATCTGCGCGTTTTTACCTTTAGCCGTCTGCTGCCGCTGTCGCCTGCGGGCATTGCGCATTTTCGCCAGGGCGACCTGCTTAACCGTTTTGTCGCTGATGTCGATACGCTCGATCATCTCTACCTGCGCATCATCTCCCCTTTCATCGGCGCGCTGGTGGTCATTATCGTAGTGACGTTGGGGCTGTGCTGGCTCGATATTCCGCTGGCGCTGACGCTGGGCACGATTATGCTGCTTACGCTGCTGCTGTTGCCGCCGCTCTTTTACCATATCGGACGTCCTGCTGGCGAAACCATGACGTTCCAGCGCGCACGCTATCGTCAACAGCTGACCCGCTGGCTACAGGCGCAGGCTGAACTCTCACTTTACGGCAGCGTTGAAAACAGCCGTCAACAGCTGGATGAGACCGAAGCAAGCTGGCAGCAGGCGCAGCGTCGCCAGGCGAGCCTGACGGGGCTTTCACAGTCGTTACTGCTGCTGATTAGTGGCGCAACGGTAACATTGATACTTTGGCTGAGCGCAGGCGGCGTCGGGGTATGGCAGCCGCCCGGCGCGCTGCTGGCGCTGTTTGTTTTTTGTGCGCTGGCGGCATTCGAGGCGCTGGCACCGGTGGGTAGCGCCTTTCTCCACCTTGGACAGGTTTTCGCCTCCGCAGCCCGCATCCAGCAGGTGCTGGCTCAGCGGCCTGCCGTACGGTTTTCACAGAATAACCAAACGGCGAGCGCAGGTGCGCTACTGCTAAACAATGTGACGTTCTCTTATCCCAATGCACTTGGCCCTGCCCTGCAACACCTGTCGCTTCGGGTACAGCCCGGTGAGTCCGTCGCCCTGCTTGGCCCAACAGGATGTGGTAAAAGCACGCTATTACAGCTGCTTACCCGCGCCTGGGATCCACAGGAAGGTGAAATCCGCATTGGCGATATAGCGCTGACAGAATGGAGCGAGCCTGCACTGCGCGCGGCGATTGGCGTAGTCAGCCAGCGGGTGCATCTGTTTAACCAGACGCTGCGCGATAATTTACTGCTGGCGGCAACGGAGTGCAGCGATGAAGCGCTGATCGATGTCCTGAAGCAGGTGGGGCTGGAGAAGCTGCTGGCTGACGATCAGGGCCTTAACGCCTGGCTGGGCGAAGGAGGACGCCAGCTTTCCGGCGGCGAGCTGCGTCGTCTGGCTATCGCACGCGCGCTGCTGCATAACAGCCCTATCATGCTGCTTGATGAACCAACCGAAGGGCTGGATGCGGAAACGGAGCAGCAGATTCTGGCTCTGTTGGCGCGCGTCACCGCTGATAAAACCACCATCATGGTGACCCATCGCCTGCAGGGGCTGGATAATTTCGCTCGCATTTGCGTTATGGATCGGGGCAAGATCGTTGAACAAGGCAAACACGATGAATTAATGGCGAAACGCGGACGCTACTGGCATTTTCAGCAGCGCTTTACGCTATAGTCATAGTTTTCAGGAAGCAGGGCTTTTCATAGATGCGATTGATCCAGCTGTCACGCGACTCGCTTAATTTTCCGCCGCCGGAGATGGCGCTGCGTGAACCCAACGGACTGCTGGCGATGGGCGGCGATTTAAGCCCGGCACGTTTGCTTCACGCCTATCATCGCGGTATTTTTCCGTGGTTTTCACCTGGCGATCCCATTTTGTGGTGGTCGCCCGATCCGCGAGCGATCCTGTTGCCGGACGCGTTTCATCTCAGCCGTAGCATGAAGCGTTTTCATCGTCGTTCGCCCTACCGCGTAACCATGAACCGCGCCTTTGCGGATGTCGTTGAAGGCTGCGCCAGCGCACGTGATGAAGGCACCTGGATTACGCCTGAAGTCAAACGCGCCTGGCACCGCCTGTACGATGCGGGTCATGCGCATTCGATTGAGGTGTGGTTTGACGATGAGCTGGTGGGCGGCATGTATGGGTTGGCGCTGGGACAAATTTTCTGCGGTGAATCGATGTTCAGCCGCCGCGAAAACGCCTCCAAAACCGCGCTACTGGTTTTTTGCCAACATTTTAAACGGCATGGCGGGCAGCTTATTGACTGCCAGATACTTAACTCGCACACCGCTTCGCTCGGCGCTCAGGAGATCCCACGCCTCGACTATTTGCTGGCGCTTGGCAGGCTGGCACACGCACCGGTTGACGATGCCTGCTGGCAGAGCGATACGCTTTTTAACGCCGATCCGATGTTTTACACGCAACCGTGAGGAATAGTGGTATAATAGGCGGGTTTGGTATGTCGTCCGTTTATTGCGTCAGCGCATCGGAGTTACCGAGCCGGGAATTACCATGCATCTTCAGAACTGTTATTTATGGCTTGAGCCGGTTAACAGATTCTTAGCCGCTGTTCCCCCCGCTAGCGTCACTGTCACCAGACGACAAAGGTTATGCCTGTATGCTGCGCTACAGGTGCATGCAGGCGTTGGTATAATAACCAACTATTCTTTACATAATTCGTGGAATTCGGCATTATCTTGCCGGTTCAAAACTTGGAAGTCCACCCAGAGGATTCGATGGCCAAAGAAGACAATATTGAAATGCAGGGTACCGTACTTGATACGTTACCTAACACCATGTTCCGCGTGGAATTAGAAAACGGACACGTGGTTATCGCTCATATCTCCGGTAAAATGCGCAAAAACTATATCCGCATTCTGACGGGCGACAAAGTCACTGTTGAGCTGACCCCGTACGACCTGAGCAAAGGCCGCATTGTCTTCCGTAGTCGTTAATAACGTTTTGCGTTGAGGTGCAGGCTAACGCCTGTCTACTAAAAAGGCCGGATAATACCGGCCTTTCGCATTTCCAGCGTTACTCACGACAAAAAAAGGCCGGTATTATCCGGCCTTTTCTGTTTACATAGGTTGACGACTTAGTGCACCGTTCCTTCCGTTTTACGCTTCTCTGCGCTAACGAAATGGTAGGCCAGCTGGTTTTTCTCTTTATCGAGCGTTACCGATACTGAACCTCCATCCACCAGCGAACCAAACAGCAGCTCATTTGCCAGCGGTTTCTTCAGATTCTCCTGCACGGTGCGCGCCATCGGACGTGCGCCCATCGCTTTGTCGTACCCTTTCTCCGCCAGCCAGTCGCGCGCTTCGTCGCTGACTTCCAGCGACACGCCTTTCGCATCCAGCTGCGCCTGAAGCTCGACGATAAACTTATCCACCACCTGATGGATCACGTCGGTAGAGAGGTGACGGAACCAGATGATATTGTCGAGACGGTTACGGAACTCCGGCGTAAAGATCTTCTTGATCTCTTCCATCGCGTCGGTGCTGTTATCCTGATGGATCAGGCCGATCGATTTACGTTCGGTTTCCCTTACCCCGGCGTTGGTAGTCATCACCAGCACCACGTTACGGAAATCCGCCTTGCGCCCGTTGTTGTCCGTCAGCATGCCGTTGTCCATTACCTGCAATAGCAGGTTAAAGACATCCGGGTGTGCCTTTTCAATCTCATCCAGCAGCACCACGGCGTGCGGATGCTTGATCACCGCATCGGTCAACAGACCACCCTGATCGAAACCAACGTAGCCCGGAGGCGCACCGATCAGGCGGCTAACGGTATGACGTTCCATATACTCGGACATATCGAAACGCAGCAGCTCAATGCCCAGCGCCTTCGCCAGCTGTACCGTCACCTCCGTTTTACCCACCCCGGTAGGGCCGGCAAACAGGAAGGAACCCACCGGTTTGCGCTCATGGCCCAGACCGGCGCGGCTCATTTTGATCGCTTCGGTTAAGGCTTCAATGGCATCATCCTGACCAAACACCAGCATTTTCAGCCGATCGCCAAGGTTGCGCAGCGTGTCACGGTCGGTGGCAGAAACGCTCTTCTCCGGAATACGCGCAATGCGCGCCACAACCGATTCAATATCCGCGACGTTAACGGTTTTCTTGCGTTTGCTGACCGGCATCAGTCGGCTGCGTGCGCCCGCTTCATCAATCACGTCGATAGCTTTATCGGGCAGATGGCGATCGTTGATATATTTCACCGCCAGCTCTACCGCCGCACGCACCGCTTTTGCCGTATAGCGTACGTCATGATGCGCTTCGTACTTCGGTTTCAGTCCGTTAAGAATCTGCACCGTTTCATCAATACTCGGCTCGGTAATGTCGATTTTCTGAAAACGACGCGCCAGCGCACGATCTTTTTCAAAGATATTGCTGAATTCCTGATAGGTAGTTGACCCCATCACGCGAATACGCCCGCTCGACAGCAGCGGCTTAATCAGGTTAGCAGCATCAACCTGCCCGCCGGAAGCGGCACCGGCACCGATGATGGTATGGATCTCATCGATAAACAGAATGCTGCTTTCATCCTGCTCCAGCTGTTTCAGCAGCGCCTTAAAGCGCTTCTCAAAATCGCCGCGATATTTGGTTCCTGCCAGCAGCGAACCGATATCAAGCGAATAGATGGTGCAATCTTTCATCACTTCCGGCACGTCACCCTGGACAATACGCCAGGCCAGGCCTTCCGCAATGGCCGTTTTACCTACGCCTGATTCGCCCACCAGCAGCGGGTTGTTCTTACGTCGACGGCACAGCACCTGCACGGTACGCTCCAGCTCTTTGTCGCGACCGATCAGCGGATCGATACCGCCAACGCGAGCAAGCTGGTTGAGATTGGTGGTGAAGTTTTCCATACGCTCCTCCCCGCCTGCCTGCTCTTCGTTAATTTGATTTTCGGACCCCTGCGCCTGACCGGGCTCATCTTTACGCGTACCGTGGGAAATAAAGTTCACCACATCAAGACGGCTGACTTCATGCTTACGCAGCAGGTAAGCCGCCTGCGACTCCTGCTCGCTGAAAATAGCTACCAGCACGTTAGCGCCAGAAACTTCGCTGCGCCCGGACGACTGAACATGGAAAACCGCACGCTGCAACACGCGCTGGAAGCTAAGCGTCGGCTGTGTGTCACGCTCTTCTTCCGTTGCCGGTAGCACCGGCGTGGTTTGTTCGATGAAGGCTTCGAGCTCCTGCCGCAGAGCCACAATATCCACCGTACAGGCTTCCAGTGCCTCTCTGGCCGACGGGTTACTGAGCAGCGCCAGTAGCAGATGCTCGACGGTCATAAATTCATGACGGTGCTCACGCGCTCTGGCGAAAGCCATGTTTAAACTGAGTTCCAGTTCTTGATTGAGCATTAGGCACCTCCCCCAATTATCGCCCTACGGTTCATGCCGGAATGGCACAAGGCCGATCAGGCTTTTTCCAGCGTACACAGCAACGGATGCTCATTTTCCTTCGCGTAGCGATTGACCTGCGCAACCTTGGTTTCCGCCACTTCTGCGGTAAAAACGCCGCAGATCGCCTTGCCCTGATAATGCACCCTGAGCATCAGTTGCGTTGCACGCTCAATATCATAAGAAAAGAACTTTTGCAGTACGTCAACCACAAATTCCATTGGTGTGTAATCGTCATTGTTGAGTATAACTTTATACATCGAAGGCGGTTGCAGACCTTCACGCAGTTTCTCTTCCGCCAGATGTTCAAAGTTAAGCCAGTCGTTAGTGTTTCCCATAGAATTCCATCGTAATCTGTATTGCGCGCCGGCACGAAAAACTCCGCGCCATACCATAATTGTAACACGCACGCCGTCAGGCTTCGCGCGGGTGAAAAAATATCCGCCGCTCCGTCAGCGCGACCGCTATCACAAAATCAGAAATAGCGTTAACTGCCTCAAAGTTTGACGATTTGATCGATAGATGAACCTGTCGATAGCTTGACGCTTTACCCTGTTTCTTTACATTCTACAAGCTCCAGCTGATTGAGTTTTAAACAACTCAACGCAGCTTTGACGACCTCACTTATTCAGTAAAAAACGTCTTGCGAGGGAACCAGAAGTATGGAGAAGGGTACAGTTAAATGGTTCAACAATGCCAAAGGATTCGGCTTCATCTGCCCGATCGACGGCGGCGATGATATCTTTGCCCACTATTCCTCAATTCAGATGGAGGGATACAGGACGCTAAAAGCCGGACAACCGGTACAGTTTGCTGTCCATCAAGGACCTAAAGGTAATCACGCCAGCCTTATCGTTCCGCTTGAAGCGGCGACTGAAGGCGCCCGGGCCTGAACCTGTGCTGACACATTCTGTACAACCCGACTAAAAAATGCCAGTCATGGACGCTGGCATTTTTATTACTTACGATGGAGACCAAACAGAGGTGGGGACGCCCGCTGCCATTTCAACCCTGCCCCGCATTTTCCTGTCACGCCAGCAACGTCTTTTTGCTTATTGATACGATGGCGGCGCAAATACGCTATACAGCATAGTTATTGCGCCAGCGTGCGCTACACCCTTTGTGCCCCGATACCTTATCCCACTGATGCATCGCGTTATTTTTTTGCTGCTGTCTGTAAGGTAGGACGATGCCCGCCACCAGAAAAAAATAACGTTAAGAGCGCTGGATTATTACTGCATTAATGCTGAGGAAAGGATGGCACAACAGGCTGAAAAAACGGCAGAGGCGAAGACGCTATTGAAAGAATAAAGGCTCCGCAATGCAGAGCCTCTGTCATGATTAACGCAGCGTTTATTACTCGCCACGCAGCGCGCGTGGGAACAGCAGGTTATTTTCCAGGTGGATATGCTGCATCAGTTCCTGAATAAAATTATCGATACCGCTGTAGAGCGCGCGCCAGGTGGTGCAGGCCTCTTCCGGCGGCGTCAGGTTGTTGGTCAGTGATTTGATCACTTCCAGCTGTTCGCCCGCTTCGTTGTGTTCAAATTCCATCACCGCGATCGGATCGGAAGCGCGTGAGCCAAAACCCTGTTTGATCATCGGGAACAGTACACGCTCTTCTTTCATCATATGTTCGCTGAGGTGCTGATAGACCTCGTCAATGACTTTGGTCAGACCGCGAGGACAGGCCGCTTTTGCACCGTGCACGCGCTCCACTTTTTCCGCCATGGCAATCAGATCGGGTAGCTGCTGACGATGCCCATCGTGATAACGCGTAATGATATGATCGATCAGCTCAGCAAGCGGCGCTTCACGCCAGTTTTCATCGTTGTTGGTTTCTTGCCGGGTCAGCTGCTGTAGCTCTTGCTCAATTTTATCGATATCCAGGCCGCGTCGTTCAGCCATCTCAGCCAGCGTATGTTTGCCGCCGCAGCAGAAATCAAGATCGTATTTATGAAACAGCGCGGTGGAACCAGGGATTGCAATGGCAATTTCACCTAAAGATGTTGTGCGTAATGACATGACCTTTACCTCACATGGATTTATAAGTTGCATATTAAATACATCTTTTAGGGAAAACCAGATTATTTTCCCGCAGCCGGGACAAAAAAGCTCAGATTGAAAAAATTACACCATATGGGGGATACAGCTAAAAGAACGGGTTAAGTGGCGTTAACCATCCATATCAGCACGCGCCTCATGCGCCAGAGAAGCAGGTCGTTTTCAGGTTACGCTTTACGCCGTACGGTTTTTTAGCTAGCGTGACGATCATCAAATTTATTTACGGATTTCACAGGGATATGTACTCAGGCCTGCTTATTATTCTTCTGCCGTTGATTATCGGCTATCTGCTGCCGCTGAAATCTGCCATGCTGCAACGCGCGGTTAACCGCCTGCTAAGCTGGATGGTTTATATCATTCTCTTTTTTATGGGTATCAGCCTGGCATTTCTGGACAACCTGGCGGCAAACCTGCTGGCGATTCTGCATATCGCTGTCGTCAGCGTCATCGCTATTCTGGCCTGCAATCTTATTGCGCTGCGCCTGCTGGAAAAAAGGTCTCCCTGGCATCATCAACATCAGCAAGAAGCGCTGCCGTCACGGCTGCATATGGCGCTGGAGTCGCTAAAGCTGTTGGGCGTGGTAGTGCTGGGCTTTTTGCTCGGCCTGACCGGCTGGAAGGTGTTGCATCATGCCACACAGGCAAGCGAGTACGCCCTGTTTTTTCTGCTGTTTCTGGTTGGTTTGCAGCTGCGCGGCAGCGGTATGACGCTGCGGCAAATCGTCTTAAACCGCCGTGGCATGATGGTAGCCATCGTCGTTTGCCTGAGCGCCTTTGTCGGCGGCGCACTGGCCGCGTTGGTGCTGGGCCTGCCGCTAACGACCGGTCTGGCGCTGGCCAGCGGCTACGGCTGGTACTCGCTTTCCGGCATTTTGATGAGCGAAAGCTTCGGGCCGGTCATCGGCAGCGCCGCCTTCTTTAACGACCTGATGCGCGAGCTGCTGGCGATTATGCTAATACCGGTACTGATTCGGCGGCATCGCTCAAGCGCGCTGGGCCTGTGCGGTGCCACCTCAATGGACTTTACCCTTCCTGTATTACAGCGCTCCGGTGGCCTTGAGATCGTACCGGCAGCTATCGTGCATGGCTTTGCGCTCAGCCTCGCGGCACCAGTGCTGATCGCGTTGTTTTCATCCTGAAACGGACAGGGCTGGCAAAAGCGTGTCAGCCGCCGCTTCCCTTTTGCTTTAGATCAAATCAGATGCAATTATTTCAGGCTCTGCTTGCCTGCTACCCCAGGTGATCGTTTATAAGTTGCATTTGAAATACAACTTATAAAGAGACGATATTATGTTCTGTATTCAATGTGAGCAAACCATAAGAACCCCCGCGGGCAATGGCTGCGCCTGGGCGCAGGGCATGTGTGGCAAAACCGCGCAAACCTCCGATCTTCAGGATCTGCTGATCGCTGTCCTGCAAAGTCTTTCCGCATGGGCATTACACGCGCGGACGGAAGGCATTATCGAGCATGAGATTGACAGTTTCGCACCACGTGCTTTTTTCTCAACGCTGACGAACGTTAACTTCGACTCCAGTCGCATTATCGATTTCGCTTTTCAGGCGCAAATCTATCGCGACCGCCTGAAAGCACGCTGCTCGCTGCTGGGCCTGACGGAGCCTGAACATCCGCTGGCTAACCTGACGCTTAACAGCAACGATGCTGAAATCCTGCAGCAGCAGGCGCATGCATTCGCTCTGAATGCCGGTGAAGATCATGAAGATGTGGTCGGTCTGCGTCTGCTCTGCCTGTACGGCCTGAAAGGCGCCGCCGCCTATATGGAACATGCTCACGTTCATGGCCGCTACGATAACGATATTTATAAACAGTATCACCAGATCATGGCATGGCTCGGCACCCGTCCGAATAACATCGAAGAGCTGCTGGCCGAGGCGATGCACATTGGTAAAATGAACTTCACCATCATGGAAATGCTGGATGAAGCGCAAACCACCACCTACGGCGATCCGCAGCCGGTACAGGTCAACGTACGCCCGGTAGCGGGTAAAGCGATCCTGATTTCCGGTCACGACCTGAAAGATCTACAGCTGCTGCTGGAACAGACCGAAGGCACCGGTATTAATGTCTACACCCACGGTGAGATGCTGCCGGCTCACGGCTATCCGGGGCTGAACAAATATCCGCACCTGGTAGGTAACTACGGTAGCGGCTGGCAAAACCAACAGACCGAGTTTGCCCGTTTCCCTGGCCCAATTGTGATGACCTCTAACTGCATCATCGATCCGACCGTTGGCGACTACGACAGCCGTATCTGGACGCGCAGCATCGTCGGCTGGCCGGGCGTTAACCACCTTGATGGCGATGATTTCACACCGGTTATCGAACAGGCGCAGAGCATGGCGGGCTTCCCGTGGGATGAAATCCCGCATGAAATTACCGTTGGCTTCGGTCGCCGCGTGCTGCTTGATGCCTGCGACTCCATTATCGATTTAGCCACGCAGAAAAAACTGCGCCACGTCTTCCTGGTGGGCGGCTGTGACGGTAGCCGTGACAAACGCAGCTACTACACCGATCTGGCAATGGCGGTACCGAAAGATTGCCTGATCCTGACGCTGGCCTGCGGTAAATATCGCTTCAATAAACTTGATTTCGGTACGCTGGAAGGCCTGCCGCGCCTGCTGGATGTCGGTCAGTGTAACGACAGCTATTCCGCTATCGTACTGGCAGTGAAACTGGCGGAAAAACTGAACTGTGGCGTTAACGACCTGCCGCTGTCGCTGATCCTCTCCTGGTTCGAACAAAAAGCCATTGTGGTGCTGCTGACGCTGCTGGCACTTGGTGTGAAAAATATCCGCACCGGCCCAACCGCACCAGCCTTCCTGACCGACAACCTGCTCGCCATTCTGGAAAAAGAGTTCGGTATGATCCCGGTGACCACGGCAGAAAACGATCTTGCTTCCATTCTGGGGACACAGGAGTAAACCATGAATATCACGACGCTTTGTCCCTGGCGCATGCAGGTTCACCATGTTATCCAGGAAACGCCGGATGTCTGGACGCTGGCGCTAATCGATCACGATTTCTACCGCTGGCAGGCGGGTCAGTTTGCGCTGGTGCGCATCGGCAACAGCGAAGAGGTGCGTGCCTATACGCTCTCTTCCACCCCGGGCCAGAGCCGCTTTATCACCCTGACTATCCGTTACATTGAACAGGGTAAAGGCTCCGGCTGGCTGACGCAGCAGGTTAAACCGGGCGATTACGTCTGGTTATCCGATCCGCAGGGCAGCTTTAGCTGCGAACAGCATCCCTCTTCGCACTATCTGCTGTTAGCGGCAGGCTGCGGTATTACTCCGATCATGTCAATGGCGCGCTGGCTGCACCACAACCGCCCGGAAACGGACGTACAGCTGATCTACAGCGTGCGTTCGCCGCGCGACGTGATCTTTGCCGAAGAGTTACAGCAGCTCAGCAGCTGGCTGAAACTGACCATTATCGCGGAACAGCAGCCGGAAGCGCAGATGCTTGCCGGACGTCTGACGCGCGATATTCTGGCCCAGCAGGTGCCGGATATGGCGCGCCGTACCGTAATGATGTGCGGCCCGCAGCCTTATATGGATCAGGCGGAGAGCGATGTGCGTGCGGCTGGCGCGGTCAAGGTGCTGCGTGAGCAGTTTACCGCTGCCGCGCCGGAAGAAGAGAACGACAGCGGCGTGCGCTATCGTCTGAGCAGCGCTTCACTGCCGCTACAGGGTGCAGAGTTCCCGGCTGGCTGGTCGCTACTGGCAGCGATGGAACAGCATAAAGTGCCGGTAGAAGCGGTCTGCCGCGCCGGGGTATGCGGCTGCTGTAAAACACGCGTTGCCCGTGGCGAATATCAGACCAGCAGTACCACTGGCCTGACCGAAGCGGAAATCGCTGCCGGTTATGTGCTGGCCTGTAGCTGTCAGCCAGCGGGAGATATCGAACTGGCCTGACAGTACTGACACACCTGGTTTCATAGTGGCCTGTCGGCTTCATTGTCCATTGACTAGACTTTCAGCATTCGCGAAGTCTCGTCAGTGGGATGATAGCTCACAATAGTAAGGAGCCACTATGAAACAAACCGTTGCCGCGCTGATTGCGCAAACGCTGGAAAGTGCTGGCGTCAAACGTATCTGGGGAGTCACCGGCGACTCCCTGAACGGGCTGAGCGACAGCCTCAACCGCATGGGCACCATTGACTGGATGCCCACGCGTCACGAAGAGGTTGCCGCCTTTGCCGCCGGTGCCGAAGCGCAAATCAGCGGTCAGCTGGCGGTATGCGCCGGTTCATGCGGGCCGGGCAATCTGCATCTGATTAACGGCCTGTTTGACTGCCATCGTAATCATGTGCCGGTGTTAGCTATCGCCGCGCACATTCCCTCCAGCGAAATCGGCAGCGGTTATTTTCAGGAAACCCATCCCCAGGAATTATTCCGCGAGTGCAGCCACTACTGCGAGCTGGTCTCTAACCCTGAACAGTTACCTCAGGTGCTGGGCATCGCCATGCGCCAGGCGATCCTCAACCGTGGCGTCTCCGTAGTGGTACTGCCAGGCGATGTGGCGCTGAAACCCGCGCCGGAAGAGGCCTCCTCCGCCTGGTATCCGCCACAGCAACCGGTTATTCAGCCACCTGAAAGCGAACTGGAAAAGCTGGCTGCGCTGCTGAATGAATCGCAAAACATCACGCTAATGTGCGGCAGCGGCTGTGCGGGCGCGCATCAACAGGTGATCGAACTGGCCGCCGCGTTGAAAGCGCCGGTGGTACATGCGCTGCGCGGCAAAGAGCATATTGAGTACGATAATCCTTACAGCGTCGGTATGACCGGGCTAATCGGCTTCTCCTCCGGCTATCACGCCATGATGAACGCCGATACGCTGGTGCTGCTCTGCTCGGCACCCAGTTCCCCTATCGCGCCTTCTACCCTACAAACGCAAAAATTATTCAGCTTGATATCTCTCCTGGTCGCATCGGTGCACACTGCCATGTTGACATGGCTTTAGTGGGTGACGTGAAAGCAACAATTAACGCGCTGCTGCCACGGCTGGAAACCAAAGTCGATCAAACGTTTCTGGAAACGGCGCTGGAGCACTACGCTGACGCACGTAAAGGGCTGGACGATCTGGCGCAGCCAAATGATAAACAGCTGATCCATCCGCAATATCTGGCGCAGCGGCTCAGCGACTTCGCCGCCGACGATGCGGTTTTCACCTGTGATGTCGGCACACCAACGGTCTGGGCGGCACGCTACCTGAAAATGAACGGCAGGCGCCGTCTGCTGGGCTCTTTTAATCACGGTTCGATGGCGAACGCCATGCCACAGGCGTTAGGCGCGCAGGCTCTGGATCCCAGGCGTCAGGTGGTAGCGATGTGCGGCGACGGCGGCTTCAGTATGCTGATGGGCGATTTTATTACCGTGGCGCAGCTAAAGCTGCCGGTAAAGCTGGTGGTGTTCAATAACAGCGTGCTTGGCTTTGTGGCGATGGAGATGAAGGCGGGCGGCTATCTGACCGACGGTACCGATTTAGATAATCCAGACTTTGCCGCTATCGCTGGCGCCTGCGGCGTTAAAGGCATTCGGGTAGAGCACGCCGCCGATCTCGATAGCGCCATTCAGGAAGCGTTTGCGCATGACGGTCCGGTATTACTGGATGTCATCACGGCGAAAGAGGAACTGGCGATGCCGCCACAAATTAAAATGGAGCAGGCAAAAGGCTTCAGCCTCTATATGCTGCGCGCCATTATCAACGGTCGCGGCGATGAGGTGGTGGAGCTGGCAAAAACCAACTGGCTGCGGTAAAACAGAACTCCCCCTTCTGTACGGGCACACGGGTGCCCGTTTTTTTGAGGAGCATCCCGTTGATAGATTTACGCAGTGATACGGTTACCCGTCCATCACCGGCCATGCTGTCGGCCATGGTTTCCGCCCGCACCGGTGACGATGTTTATGGCGACGACCCTGGCGTTAACGCGCTGGAGGCGGAAGCGGCCCACCTGAGTGGCAAAGCGGCGGCGCTGTTTTTACCTACCGGTACCCAGGCCAACCTGGTTGCCCTGCTCTCTCACTGTCAGCGCGGCGATGAATACATCGTCGGGCAGCAGGCACATAACTATAAATATGAAGCGGGCGGCGCGGCGGTGCTGGGCAGCATTCAGCCACAGCCGATTGAGGCGGCGGAAGATGGCACGCTGCCGTTGGAAAAGGTGGCGGCGGCGATCAAGCCTGACGATATGCATTTTGCCCGTACCCGCCTGCTAAGCCTGGAGAATACCTTCGGCGGGCGCGTATTGCCCGTTGCTTATCTGGCTGAAGCCTGGCGCTTTACGCGTGAGCGACAGCTGGCGCTGCATATCGACGGCGCGCGCATTTTTAACGCTACGGTCGCGCTGGAGCTGCCGCTATCCTCCCTCTCCTGCTATTGCGATACGTTAACTATCTGCCTGTCGAAAGGGCTGGGTGCGCCGGTAGGTTCGTTGCTGTGCGGCGATGCAGACTATATTCAGCGCGCGCGCCGCTGGCGCAAAATGACCGGTGGCGGTATGCGCCAGGCGGGCATTCTGGCTGCGGCGGGAAGCTATGCGCTGGAAAATAACGTGACGCGGCTACAGGAAGATCATGAGAATGCCCGCTGGCTGGCAGAACAGCTCCAGGCGCTGGGTATTACTGTCAGCCAGCATACCAATATGGTCTTTGCGCAACTGCCACCGGAACAGGTAGCGCCGCTCCAGGCGTGGATGCGGGCGCGCAATATCCTGATCTCGGCAGCGCCGGTTACGCGGCTGGTTACCCATCTGGATGTCGATCGCGCTGCGTTACAGCAGGTCATCACCCAGTGGAAGGCTTTCCTTGCGGCACAGTAAGCGCCGCCTTTACTCGCCATATTTCTCCACCAGCGCCTGAGCAATCGCCAGCGTTTCCGCATCGGCCAGCCCCCGATAGTCGGCGGGCCGAAAATGCATCTGAAAAGCGGCAATCAGGTTTTGCCGCTCTGTCGGCGTCAGGGCTGCTTCCACCTGATAACCATAACGAGCCAGCAGCGCCAGCAGCGCTTCCTGCGCCACCGGCTGATGCGGATCGCGCCCCTGTAACAGCGCCTTCACCCTTGAACCTTCCGGCCAGGCACCGATGCCCTGCTCCGCCAGCCGAGCCCACGGAAAACGCGGGCCGGGATCCTGCTTACGCTGCGGCGCAATATCGCTGTGCCCGACAATATTTTGCGGCTCAATGCCGTAGCGCTGTGTTAAATCACGCAGCAGCGGCAGCAACGCATCGATCTGCTGCGGGGCAAAGGGATAAAACTCCCTGCCCTGTGGCGTGTAGCGATAGCCCGCATTCACCAGCTCAATACCGACTGAGGTATCGTTAAGGCGTGTCGCGCCGCGCCAGTAGCTAGCCCCGGCATGCCAGGCAAGCTGCACTTCTGGCACCAGCTGCAAGATTAATGGCGTACCGCGATGCTGCGGCGGATGGGCTGGAATCAGGTAGTGCACGCTGACCGCATTATCCGTCAGCGTCGCCAGCGAAGTGGGGAAATCTTCCGCCGTATAGTGGATCACCACGCTTTTTATGCGCGGCCTGGCACCCAGCGCGGTATGACGCGTATCCACGCTGTAGCCCTGACGCTGTTGCAGGCCGCTGGAACCACAGCCAGCCAGCAGCAGCGTCAGTATCAATACAACGCCGCGTTTCACCGCGTTTTCACCGCCGTACCGCTAACGCTGACCATCAGCATGCTGCTGTCTTTACCGACGGTTTCATAATCGATATCGATGCCGACAATAGCGTTAGCGCCCAGCGTTTTTGCCTGCGCCTCCATCTCCTCAAACGCCAGCTGACGCGCTTTGCGCAGCTCTTTTTCATAGGCACCGGAGCGTCCACCGACGATATCGCGAATACCGGCGAAAAAGTCGCGGAAAATATTGGCACCCAAAATCGCCTCGCCGGTGACCACGCCACAATATTCTGTAATCACCTCGCCTTCCAGCCCAGGGGTTGTAGTTAGCTTCATGTTTTTCTCCTTTTCTGATTCAGCGACAGTTTAGCCCGTACCGTTAAAAAAGCGGGACTATACTTTATGCTAAAACAAAGCCTTGCCTGATGACATAAGGAAATTGAAATGAAAAACACCGCATTTGCCACCCTGCTACCTGCTGTTATGCTGCTGAGCGCCTGTACCACCGTTGAGCCAGCCTATAAAGATATTGGTACGCGCGTGGCACCATGCGTAGAAGGCGGGCCAGATACCGTGGCGCAAAAATTCTACGATTTGCGCATAGCGCAGCCAACGCAGGGACTGCCAGATAATCAGCTGCTGGCGCGCTATCGCCCTTATCTGAGCGAAAAACTCTATCAAAGCCTGTTGAAAGCCAATTCCCGCAGTGATAAACCCGCCGAATGGCGTCAGGGCGATCTCTTCTCCAGCCTGGCACAGGGCCCGACGACGGCAAAAGTGGCGGACGCGTCCACCATTCCCAATACCGACGCGCGTAATATTCCCCTGCGCGTTAGCCTGACGCGTGAAGGCGACAAACGCGTCAGCTGGCAGGATGAGGTACTGATGGTGCGTGAAGGAACCTGCTGGACAGTGGATGACGTACGCTATGTCGCAGACTGGCAGCGTTCCGCTGGCGGCACGCTGGGGCAGCTGCTGGAAAAATAAGTTACCCTTTATCGCGTCGCCCAACGGCGACGCTATGGTTATCATAAAATGATTAAAATCCCCACGCATATTCACCGCGTCTTTTGTACAGTACGCTATCTTGTGCTGAAATTGCGCCATTTTGCTTTTCATTAATAAATTTTAACGCACAATGATTGCATAACTATGCTGTCAACGTTAAGATCTGCGGCATCAATTGCTATTCAGTTTATGCGCATGAGTATTCAACTTAACGGTATTAATTGCTTTTATGGTGCCCAGCAGGCGCTGTTCGACATACAGCTAACGTGCCCGGAAGGCGAAACGCTGGTGCTGCTGGGTCCCAGCGGCGCGGGTAAAAGTTCGCTCCTGCGCGTATTAAACCTGCTGGAGATGCCGCGTTCCGGGACGCTGGATATCGCCGGTCATCATTTTGATTTCAGCCAAAAGCCAGGCGACAGCGCTATCCGCGAGCTACGGCAGAATGTCGGCATGGTGTTCCAACAGTACAATCTTTGGCCGCACCTGACGGTAAAACAGAATCTGATTGAAGCGCCCTGTCGCGTTCTGGGGCTGGATAAAGATCAGGCCCATGCACGCGCCGATAAGCTGCTTGAGCGTCTGCGTCTGACGCCTCACGCCGATCGCTTTCCGCTACAGCTTTCCGGCGGTCAGCAGCAGCGTGTCGCTATCGCACGCGCCTTAATGATGGAGCCAGCGGTGCTGCTGTTCGATGAGCCGACTGCCGCGCTCGATCCGGAAATTACCGCACAGATTGTCAGCATCATTCACGAACTGGCGCAAACCCATATCACGCAGGTTATCGTTACCCATGAAGTCGAGGTGGCCCGCAAAACGGCCAGCCGTGTGGTTTACATGGAGAACGGCTATATTGTTGAGCAAGGTGATGCCAGCCGTTTTACACAGCCGCAAACCGATGCGTTTGCAAACTATCTCTCGCACTGAGTAAGGCCATAAAGATGAAAAAAATTGTTCTTGCTGCCCTGTTAGCCGGTATCAGCCTGAGCGCCTCTGCCGCTGAGACGATCCGTTTTGCCACGGAAGCCTCTTATCCTCCGTTTGAGTTTGTTGATTCCAGCAACAATATTATCGGCTTCGATGTCGATCTGGCTAACGCGCTGTGTAAAGAGATGGACGCCACCTGCACCTTTACCAATCAGGCATTTGACAGCCTGATCCCCAGCCTGAAATTCCGCCGTTTCGATGCGGTGATGGCAGGCATGGATATCACACCGGAGCGTGAAAAACAGGTACTGTTCACCACACCTTACTATGACAACTCCGCGCTGTTTATTGCGCAAAAAGGCAAAGTGGCGGATATCGCCGCGCTGAAAGGCAAACGCGTCGGCGTGCAGAACGGCACCACGCATCAGAAATACCTGACGGATAAACAGAGCGATATCACCACCGTGCCTTATGACAGCTATCAAAATGCCATCCTCGATCTGAAAAACGGTCGTATTGATGCAGTCTTCGGTGACACTGCCGTAGTAAACGAATGGCTGAAGCAGAATGCGAACCTCACCGCCGTAGGCGACAAGGTCACCGACAAAGCCTACTTCGGCACCGGTCTGGGCATTGCCGTTCGCCAGGGTAACAGCGCGCTACAGGAGAAATTCAACGCGGCGCTGGTTAAGATCAAAGCTGACGGCACCTATAAAACCATCTACAGCAAATGGTTCCAGCAGTAATTAGATGAACGAATTCCTTCCTCTCGCAAGCGCCGCCGGGATGACCGTCGGCCTTGCCGTATGTGCTCTGGTGATTGGCCTGGCATTGGCGATGCTGTTTGCCGGCTGGGAATCGGTACGCTGGCGTCCGATTGCCTGGCTCGGCACCGGTCTGGTTACGCTACTGCGCGGCCTGCCGGAAATATTGGTGGTGCTGTTTATCTACTTCGGCGCTTCCCAGCTACTGCTGATGCTCTCCGATGGCTTTGTCATTAATTTCGGCCTGTTCACACTGCCTGTGCAGATGCAGATCGATGATTTCAACGTCAGCCCGTTTCTGTGCGGCGTGATTGCACTGGCGATCCTCTACTCCGCCTACGCTTCACAGACGCTGCGCGGCGCACTGAAGGCGGTGCCAATCGGTCAGTGGGAATCGGGCCAGGCGCTGGGTATGAAAAAATCAGCGATCTTTTTCCGGTTGATTATGCCGCAGATGTGGCGTCACGCCCTGCCGGGGCTGGGCAACCAGTGGCTGGTGCTGCTGAAAGATACCGCGCTGGTCTCGCTAATCAGCGTTAACGATCTGATGCTGCAAACCCGAAGCATCGCCACGCGAACCCAGGAACCTTTTACCTGGTATCTGGTGGCGGCAGCGATCTATCTGGTCGTTACCCTGCTGAGCCAGGCGGTGCTGAAGCGTATTGAGCTGCGTACCACGCGCTTTGAACGGGGGAACCGCTGATGCTGGACTATTTGCCTGAGCTACTGAAAGGGCTGCATACCAGCCTGACGCTGACGGTCGCCTCACTGGCAGCGGCGCTGGTGCTTTCGGTGCTGTTTACCGTGGTACTGGCGCTGAAAACACCGGTGATCAATCTGCTGGTTAAGGGCTATATCACGCTGTTTACCGGCACGCCGCTGCTGGTACAAATTTTCTTAATCTACTATGGGCCGGGGCAGTTCCCTTCTATCCAGAATATCCCCTGGCTGTGGCAACTCTTTTCCCAGCCCTGGCTGTGCGCTCTGCTTGCGCTGTCGCTTAACAGCGCCGCCTATACCACACTGCTGTTTCACGGTGCGGTACGCGCGATTCCTGCCGGACAGTGGCAATCCTGCGCGGCGCTGGGTATGACGCGCCAGGATACGCTGCGTATTTTGCTGCCCTACGCCTTTAAGCGCGCCCTCTCCTCTTATTCTAACGAAGTGGTGCTGGTATTTAAGAGCACCTCGCTCGCCTATACCATCACGCTGATGGAGGTGATGGGTCACGGTCAGATGCTCTATGGGCGCACCTACGATGTCATGGTGTTTGCCGCCGCCGGGCTGATCTACCTGTGCGTTAACGGCCTGCTGACATTGCTGATGCGTTTGATTGAGCATCGCGCCCTGGCTTTTGAACGCCGCAACTAAAGCGCGCAGCATTACATTACGTATAAAAAGGCGGGCACATCCCGCCTTTTTCATTAATTATACATTTTAATTGCATAACCATTCATTAGATGGCATCTTAGTTCTCGCCGCCGGGCAAAAATGATAATGAGAAAAAGGAGAGCTTTCGATGAAAAAATGGTTACTGGCCGCCATGCTGGCGGGTATGGCAATGCAGGCTGGCGCAGCGGAAAAAATTCGTTTTGCGTCCTCGGCTACCTATCCGCCGTTTGAATCCATGAGCAGCGAGAATCAAATTGTCGGCTTCGATATCGATTTGGCCAAAGCCCTGTGCCAGCATCTAAAAGCGGACTGTACCTTCACCAATAACGCCTTCGACAGCCTGATCCCGGCGCTGAAATTTCGTCGCTACGATGCGGTGATTTCCGGTATGGATATCACGCCAGAACGCAGCAAGCAGGTAGCCTTTACTCGCCCCTACTACGCTAACTCAGCAATCGTGATTGCGGCAAAAGATAAATATCAGACGATGGCGGAGCTGAAAGGCAAACGCATCGGTATGGAAAACGGCACTACGCACCAGCGCTATATGCAGGATAAACATCCTGAGGTGATCACCGTGGCCTACGACAGCTACCAGAACGCCATTCTCGATCTGAAAAACGGTCGTCTTGACGGCGTCTTCGGCGATACGGCGGTAGTCAATGAATGGCTGAAAGAGAACCCGCAGCTGGGTACGGTCGACAAAGCGGTCACCGATCCGCAATATTTCGGCGTTGGGCTGGGCATTGCGGTACGTCCTGATAATCAGGCGCTGCTGAGCAAGCTGAACGGCGCGCTGGATGCCATCACCGCTGACGGTACGCTGAAGAAAATCAACGACAAGTGGTTTGCCAAATAAACGGCCTTCGCGCCGGTCAGCTTTCCCCCCGACCGGCGCGGCATATTATTGACGTTGCAGCAGCGTCAGCACTTCATAATGCGCGGTATGGGGGAACATATCGAACAGCTGAACGCGGCAAATATGGTAACCCTCAAGACGAGCAATATCCTGCGCCATGCTCTCAGCATTACAGCTGGAATAGAGCAGCCACGCGGGTGCCATCCGGCTCAGGTAAGCACAAAGCTCTGCACCGATACCGCGCCGTGGCGGATTGACCAGCACCAGATCCGGCACCGCCTCTTCGCCGGTGGCAAAGCGTGTTGAATCCAGCGCCGCAAACTGCACCTTCTCCAGCCCAATCTGCTGTGCGGAACGTTGCGCACAGGCGATCGCCTCCGCGCTAATTTCAATGCCGGTCAGCTGCATCTCCGGCGTGGCACAATGCAATCCAAAACCGCCGACGCCGCAAAACAGATCCCACATCGCCTTAACCGGCAGTTCGCTGACCCACTGGCGCGCCGTGGCGTAAAGCTGCGCCGCAACGGCAGGGTTAGTTTGAAAGAAACTGCGCGGACGCACCCAAAGCGGAACGTGATTCAACCGCTCAGCCAGCGCCTGGTTTTCCGTCAGCGGAATCTCCTCCTCTCCTTCCAGTATCGCCATCGGCACCGGCTGAATATTGGCGGAGATCACCGACAGCTGCGGCAGTTGCTGTTGTAACCACGGCAGCGCGGCACGCAGCTGCGCCAGCTTGTTGGTGGATCGCAGCACAAAGCGCAGCATCAGCTTGCCATCCAGCGTGCTTTCGCTCAGCAGCAGAAACTTCAGCTCACCACGCCGCCGCGCTACGTTATAAGGCGTCAGGCCGGCTCGAGCGATAAACGGCTTCAGCAGCTCGAACACTGGCGCAAAACTGGCGGGATAGAGCGGGCAGGAGGTCAGATCCACCGGGCTGCCGTCACGCTGCAGCAGCCCCAGCACCGGGCGCTCAACGCTGCCGCTGACCACCATTTTAGCCTTGTTACGAAACGCCTGCTGCGCCGAACCTGTCGGCGTCTGCCATGCCGCGACCGGAAACGCGGCCAGCAGCGATTGCAGATGCGCCTGCTTCTGTTCCAGCTGTTGCGAATAGGGGATTTTCAGCCACTGGCAGGAGCGACAGCGGTCTGCATCGTAAAGTGCGCAATGCATGATTTAGCCTGTGATGAGTGGGATTACCTGTTGCGGGGCAGGATTGTAACACCAGCCCACTCAGTTGCGCTGAAAAAATTGCCGACTGCTGGCGGGCAGAAACAGCAGCGCTAATAACAACAGATCGGGTATCTTATGCGTAATCAGACTGTGCAGTACATCAATGCGGTTAACGCCGCTGATACTGAAAATTTCTGGATAGACGCCTCCCAGCGAGGCGGCCCACATATAAAGCAGCACCACCGCCTGCGTCACCGCGTAGCCCCAGCGCCCACGTCGCGAACCGCGCATCAGCGTAAGCGCACAGCGCAGTTCGATACAGAAAATAAGCTGGCTGATAATAAGAATCAGCGTGGAATCCCAGGACTGGGCGCTGCGATGCACTAAAGCGGCCACGCCATCATAGCCCAGCTCATTGGCTAACAGGAGCACGCTGATACAGCGGGTAGCAATGATCGCCTGCCCGGCCACTATCACCGGAACCGGTGCCTGCTGACGACGAACTACTGCCTTACCGGTTCTGAAAACTTCCGACATTATCCGCACTCCCTCCATCGCAGCAGTCTGTTCGCCCAGGATGACGACACAACGCGCCCGACGCAGCATCGGGCGCGGCCTGACAACACGCAGGCTCTGCAAACAATATTGGCAAAAGTTTCAGCGTTTAGCCACGTCTGGCCTTCTGAATATCACGTACGCGCTTTTTTTCCTCGTTCGCCATCAGGCGCCAGGCAATAAAACCGACCAGTCCCACCACAAACAGTATCAACGAGGCCAGCGCGTTAATCTCCGGATTAACACCGCGTCGCACGGTAGCGAAGATCGCCATCGGTAAGGTTGTTGCGCCAGGACCGGTGACAAAGCTGGAAATCACCAGGTCATCGAGTGACAAGGTAAACGCCAGCAGCCAGCCGGTAACCAGCGCCGGGGCGATCATCGGGACGGTAATAACGAAGAACACTTTTAACGGCGTTGCGCCAAGATCCATCGCCGCCTCTTCAATAGAGCGATCCAGCTCGCGCAGGCGCGAATTGATCACCACCGAAACATAGGCGGTGCAGAACGTCACGTGCGCCAGCCAGATAGTCAGCATACCGCGGTCGCTGGGCCAGCCGATGGCGTGCCCCATCGCCACAAACAGCAGCAGCGACAGCCCGGTAATGACATCCGGCATCACCAGCGGCGCGGTGAGCATAAAAGCAAAGCCGGTAGAACCTTTAAAACGTCCAAAACGCACGATCACTACCGCCGCCAGCGTGCCCAGCACCACCGCCATGGTGGCGCTGAGCGCGGCGATGGTCAGGCTAAGCGTGACCGCGCCGATCATTGCGCTGTCCTGAAACAGCACGCGATACCAGTGCAGCGAAAAACTCTCCCAGACGGTAACCAGCTGTGAGCTGTTAAACGAATAGGCCACCAGCAGCAGCATCGGCGCATAGAGGAAGCTGAAACAAAGCAGCAGGATGATCAGCCTCCACGGCGAACGAACAGCGGGCAGATTGCTCATGCCTTCTCCTCCAGCGTCTTATTTTGATGCTTGTGGAACCAGATAATCGGCAGAATCAAAATCAACAGGATAATCACCGCCAGCGCCGACGCTACCGGCCAGTCGCGGTTATTAAAAAACTCCTGCCAGAGAATACGACCAATCATAATGCTGTCCGGGCCACCCAGCAGTTCCGGGATCACGTACTCCCCTACCGCCGGAATAAACACCAGCATCGAACCGGCAATAATGCCGTTTTTGGTCAACGGCACGATCACACTGAAGAAGGTCTTTAGCGGACGTGCGCCGAGATCGAGCGCCGCTTCCACCAGCGAGTAATCGATACGCGTCAGCGCGGTATAAATGGGCAGCACCATAAACGGCAAATAGCAGTAGACGATACCGATATAGACTGCGGTATTGGTATAGAGGATCGCCAGCGGATGATCGATTACGCCAAGCCAGAGCAGAAAGCGGTTAAGAATTCCGTTGCTGTTCAGTAAGCCCATCCAGGCATAAACGCGCACCAGGAAGGAGGTCCAGGAGGGCAGGATCACCAGCAGCAGCAGGATATTACGCAGCGAGGCGGGGCTGTGCGCCACCGCCCAGGCCAGCGGATAGCCGATTGCCAGACAGATCAGCGTAGAGATCGCCGCCACTTTTAGCGACTGCAAATAGGCGTCAATATAGAGCGGATCGTCAGTCAGCTGAAGATAGTTGCCCAGGTTAAAGACCAGCGTCAGCTGGTCATCCGCCCAGCTAATCAGTTCGCTGTAAGGCGGAATAGCACGAGCGATCTCAGCAAAGCTGATTTTCAGCACGATAAGGAACGGCAGCAGGAAAAACAGCACCAGCCAGAGATAAGGCAGCGCGATTGCCAGTTTGCGTCCGTGCGCCATTTTTAAGCGGGTCAGCGTGCGGCTTAATGCACCAGTCGGCACCGCGACAGCAGGTTGTTTCATATCCGCCCTCTTATACCGTCAGCACGACGCAGCTGTCGGCGTCCCAGCTGAGACGCACCTCATCACCCCAGGTGGGCGCACCCTGACGGAAGCGATGCGCGTTCTGAAGCTGCGCGCTGATCATCTGTCCGCTGTGCAGCCGCACATGGTAAATCGACAGGTCGCCCAGATAGGCGATATGTGCCACCTCGCCGACGGCGAAGTTACAGCCATCCGCAGGCACCTGGTCGCACAGCATCACTTTTTCCGGGCGCAGCGCGATAGAAACCGGCACGTTATCCATAACCGATACGTCAGAAGCGACTTTCAACGGATGCACCAGGCCGGGGCTGTCGATGACCAACCCATCGGCGCGGCGCTCACGCAGCAACCCTTCAAACACGTTTACGGAGCCGATAAACTCCGCGCTGTAACGGCTGGTAGGGTGCTCATAGATCTCTTCCGGTTCACCAATCTGCACGAACTTACCGCGGTTCATAATGGCGATGCGCCCCGCCATGGTCATCGCCTCTTCCTGATCGTGGGTAACCATCACGCAGGTTGCACCGACGCGCTCCAGAATATCCACCACCTCCAGCTGCATGCGGTCACGGAGTTTCTTATCCAGCGCCCCCATTGGCTCATCCAGCAGCAATAGCTTAGGGCGTTTCGCCAGACTGCGTGCCAGCGCCACGCGCTGTCGCTGTCCACCGGAGAGCTGGTGTGGTTTGCGCTTTGCGTACTCCTGCATATGCACCAACGCCAGCATCTCCGCTACCCGACTGCTAATTTCTCCCTTCGGCAGCTTATCCTGCTTCAGGCCAAAGGCAATATTCTGCTCCACGCTCATATGGGGAAACAGCGCGTAGGACTGGAACATCATATTGATCGGGCGCTGGTAAGGCGGCACGTGAGAAAGATCCTGCCCGTCGAGCAGGATCTGTCCGTGCGTGGGCGCTTCAAACCCGGCCAGCATACGCAGCAGGGTTGATTTTCCACAGCCGGACGCGCCGAGCAATGCAAAGATTTCACCTTTGTAGATGGTCAGGCTGACATCATCAACGGCGTGCTGACCCTCAAAAGATTTGGTCAGGTTACGGATCTCCAGCAGCGGCGTCAGCGCCTTTGCCGGTTTATGGGGATGACGGGACATCGCGTCGTTCACTAACTTTACTCTCCGACACTAAGCGGAAAACCACGGCTCCGGGCCGCACAAATGAGACAACAGAGGCCAGTACCGCGCCTCTGTTGCCTTTCGCCTGCGACAGTAATCGCCTGCTGCGAATTACTTACCACTCTTCACTTTGGTCCATGCACGGGTACGCACACGATCAAGTTTCGGTTCCTGCACCTTCAGTACAAACAGCTTTGACAGGGTTTCCGGTGTGGGAAAAATGCCAGGGTTATTGCGAATATCAGCGCTCACCAGCGGCAACGATGCCTTATTACCGTTAGCGTAGAACATCTTGTCGGAAACGTGCGCAATCACTTTCGGATCCATGATGTAGTTCAGCCACTGATAGGCTTCATCGACGTTTTTCGCATCTTTAGGGATCGCCATCATATCGAAGAAGGCCAGCGCGCCCTGCTGCGGAATGGTGTAGGCGATGTTGACGCCGTTCTTCGCTTCCGCCGCCCGGTTTTTCGCCTGGAGCACATCACCAGCCCAGCCGATCGCCACGCAGATATTGCCGTTTGCCAGGTCATTGATGTACTGCGACGAGTGGAAATAGCGAATATTCGGGCGCAGCTTCAACAGCAGATCGGTCGCCGGGCCGGTATAATCTTTCGCATCGCTGCTGTTAGGATCTTTACCCAGATAGTTCAGCACGGTGGCGAAAATTTCTTCCGGCGCATCGAGGAAGGAAACGCCGCAGCTTTTCAGCTTCTCAAGGTTTTCCGGCTTCAGCACCAGATCCCAACTGTTCACCGGCGCATCTTTACCTAATACCGCCTTCACCTTATCGACGTTGTAGCCGATACCGGTCGTCGCCCACAAATAAGGAATGGCATATTGATTACCCGGATCGTGCTGTTCCACTTTTTTCAGCAGCTCAGGATCGAGGTTTTTATAGTTCGGCAGCTTGCTTTTATCGAGCGGCTGGAAGACACCGGACTGTAGCTGGCGCGCCAGGAAGCTGGAGGATGGCACCACCACGTCGTAGCCGGTACTGCCCGCCATCAGCTTGCCTTCCAGCACTTCGTTGGAATCGAATACGTCGTACACCACTTTGATACCGGTCTGCTTTTCAAAGTCCGGCACCGTATCGGGCGAAATATAGTCAGACCAGTTATAAACATGCAGGGTTTTCTGTTCCGCCATCGTGCCGGCGGAAACCGCCATCAGCACACCAGCTACCACACCAGACAACCATTTCTTGCCGTGGTTGTTTAACATGCTTCCTTCCTCCAGAATCGGGGTCACTCTTGACGATGCAGAACAAAAGAGGCCCGCAGGCCTCCCCTTGCGCAAAAACGGCGGCAGTGAATCGTTATTCATCGCAAGGCAAATGAAAATAACGCGGCACCGGTTATGACTAAATGCTGCCGTCATGCAGCCCCGCAAGCATAGCCGCAGGTTGGCATTCCAGCCATACCCCAGAGTAAAAAACGCCTTTTATCGACTATTTATTCATATTTCATCTATGTGATCGGCTAAACCGGGCATAAACGGCGAGAAATATCTGGCACTAACGGGGAAATCGCAGCATAAAAGCATGAATTGCGCCACCTGCCCGGCGTTAACCGCGGAAAGAGGCGCAAACAGAGAGGGAAACCGCTAACCGGCGAAGGGCAATCTCAGTGCAGAACGGGGAATTGATCGCCGGGCGCAACCGGCTCTTCTTCGCCCATCATCAGCAGATTATTGGCGAAGGCTTCCATGATGATCATAGAAATCTGCTCTTCACTTTGACGCAGAAAATGAACGAACTGTCCGTAGGTAATACCGGCCTCGGTAAGTAAGGACTGGCAAACAATCAGCTTAGGCAGATTATCATCCTGAATATCGAGAAACGCTTTCACCGTCAGCGAAGCGGCATTAATGTGCGACAGGTCGCCCGCCAGCGGGATCAGTGCCGTCGGCTTCACCTCTGCCAGTGCGGAAAACAGAATAATGTTATCGACCAGATCGATTTTGGCATCGAAAATACCGTCAAAATTCTGCATATGTGGCAGATGTAGCGCCTGACAGGCGTCACATTCAAACCAGGTAATGCTTTGCTGATCCAGCCAACGTCGTAATACGTCTAAGTCTGGAACGACGAGTGAATCCATATACTACTGCCCTATACCGCGTTAAAATAAGGGCAATAGCTTACGGAAAAAGCAAGGTGAAAACCACGGCCCCCGGTCAAAAAGGCGTTTCATCCGCCGGTTTTCAGACTGAAACCGGGACGCGCATGCTGCTCAATCCACGCAATCATCATGGCGGCAATGTCGAGGCCGGTAGTTTTTTCCACCCCTTCCAGCCCCGGCGAAGCATTTACCTCCATCACCAGAGGGCCGCGTCGCGCGCGCAGAATATCCACGCCCGCCACGTCCAGACCCAGCGTGGCCGCCGCCTTCACGGCGATCTCACGTTCACGCGGCGTAATATCAATGCGACGTGCGCTACCGCCGCGATGCAGGTTAGAGCGGAAATCGCCCTCTTTCGCCTTCCGCTCAATAGCCGCCACCACTTCGTTACCGATTACCAGGCAGCGAATATCGCACCCTTTCGCCTCTTTAATAAATTCCTGCACCAGAATGTGCGCGTTAAGACCACGAAATGCATCGATAACACTCTCCGCTGCCTGGCGGGTTTCCGCCAGCACTACGCCGATGCCCTGGGTGCCCTCTACCAGCTTAACCACCAGCGGCGCGCCACCCACCATCTCAATCAGATCGCGGGTATCGTCGGGCGAATGGGCAAAGCCGGTAACCGGCATATCGATACCCTGACGCGCCAGCAGCTGTAGCGAGCGCAGCTTGTCACGCGCGCGGGTGATCGCTACCGACTCATTGAGCGGATAGCTGCCGCACATCTCGAACTGACGCAGCACCGCAGTACCGTAAAAGGTGGTGGCCGATCCGATGCGCGGAATAACCGCATCGAAATCATCCAACGCCCGCCCGCGGTAATGCACCGCCGCCGAAGCGGGATTGATATTCATATAGCAGGAAAGCGGGTCGACAATCTCGACCTGATGACCGCGCTCCAGCGCGGCCTCCCGCAGACGCTTACAGGAGTAAAGCGCGGCGTCACGGGAAAGAATGGCAATTTTCAACCGAAGGTCTCCGCCTGTCATTACCGGGTTGCCCAACCCTGCTTATGCAGGTAATCAAGCATAAAAGGACGGCTCTCACGCACAATGGTGCGACGAATATGGTTGCTGAAGTTATCGCTGCGCTGATTGCTGTCGCGCTGCTGATAATAGGCTTCCAGCTGGCGATCGTACGCTTCCAGCTGTTGACGATCCAGCGGCTGATAACGGTTTTCATGCACTAACATAGCGGCAGGCATACGCGGCTTCAGATCGGGTGCATGCTGCGGCCAGCCCAGGCACATGCCAAACAGCGGCAGCACATGCTGCGGCAGCGCCAGCAGCTCGGTCACCTGCGCAATATTATTACGAATACCGCCAATATAGACGCCGCCCAGCCCCAGCGATTCGGCGGCAATCATCGCATTCTGTCCCATAATCGCCGTGTCGACGCAGCCCAGCAGCAGCTGTTCCGCCATGCCCAGTTTTGCCTCCGGGCAAATTTGCAGGTTGCGCTGAAAATCGGCGCAGAAGACCCAAAATTCCGCCGCCTGCGCCACATATTGCTGACCACCGCTCAGCGTTACCAGCTGCTCACGCAGCGCCTTATCGGTAATACGAATAATAGAAGAACACTGTAAAAAGCTGGAAGTAGAGGCTGACTGGGCGGCGGCGATAATCGCCTCACGCTGCTCCTCGCTAATCGGTTGATCGGTAAAGGAACGAATCGAACGATGCGTACGTAACAGCTCAATAGTCGGCGTCATGAGAATCTCCGTCAGTTTTTGAGGTATCGCCGCGACGACGGCCAAAAAGCTCAGGGGCGATAGCCTGCGCCGTACGCCAGATCAGCGCAATGGCGGCGGGCAGCATCAGGGCGATACCGGTAAAAAACAGCGCGGTGGCGATGCCCCGTCCGGACCAGCCGACGGGCAACGGCACCAGCCGCTGAATGATTAAAAAAGCCAGTATCAGCAGCAAAATGCCAGCGGCCTCCAGTATCAGCACCGTTTTAGGCAACTGCAAAGCGTATTTCACTGGATTTCTCCTTTTCTGGCGTTCTGGCTGTGATATAGCTTTTATATTAAAGCGTAACTGGCCCAGCGATGAATAGCCTGCACGCATTGGATCAACAGGCAGAGCCTTCTTTACAATGGCACCGGCTACGGTTCATCATGCGCTCAGCAGTTTTAAAAGTGTGACATATTTCACACAAAAATGTGACATGACGAAAGGAGATACCGATGCTTGCAGTCATTTTTGGTCGTCCAGGCTGCCCCTGGTGCGTACGGGCGAAAGAGCTGGCAGAAAAGCTGACCGCCGAGCGCGACGACTTTAACTTCCGCTATGTCGATATCCAGGCGGAAGGCATCACCAAAGCGGATCTGGAAAAAACCGTCGGCAAGCCGGTAGAAACCGTGCCGCAGATTTTTGTCGATGACCAACATATCGGCGGCTTTACCGACTTCAACGCCTGGACCAAAGCCAACCTGGCCTGGTGATTTTCAGGCATAAAAAAACCGGCTCGCTGTGCCGCAGCGGGCCGGTTTTTTTTATCACTCAGCGTGTCAGACGGGAAGCCGCCAGCGCGCGCCACAGCATGACCAGCAGCGCGCCGGAACCACACCAGAACACCGCGCTGGTAAGCCAGGCCAGCTCCTGTAACAGCGACTGAGAAATAAAGGCTCTGCTAAATCCGATCATTAAACAGCAGGGCGTTGCCGCGAGTGCGGCTAACAAGGCATGCATCAGCGGCGTACGACGGTTAATCAACGCGGCGATCAGGCCGGGCAACATAAACAGCAGCAGGCCAGTTTGCTCAGAAGAGTGCCCGGAAGCCTCCTCTCCGCCACTATAACGCGCCAGCATAAAGGTTGCGCAATAAAGTGTCGTACATAACATTACGCCCGGCCAGCGGACGCTATACCACAGCATAAAATTCCCTCGTTTATTTCTGCTAACCAGGACCTTCTAAGAAAATAATCGCTTACGATAAATCTGTTAAAGTTTTAACAGTAAATAGTTAATAAAAAATCAGATTTACTATAGCTTTCTGCTGGTGGTTCGAAGGATAAATGAATAAAATGAACGCCTTTGATATATGCTCCTGAATATCGCTTTCGAAACTGTAACCTGCACGGTTCGCCATAGCGCTTACAGGAATTAACGTTAGCCTGGAAATTCAGGTCTTTCAACAAGTTACTGGTAAACAAGAAGTTAATACGTGAATATAAACGTCGCAGATTTGTTAAGCCGTAATGATATTTTGTTATTATTCGTCGTACTGGCTTTAGGCCTGTGCCTGGGAAAATTACGCCTCGGTTCAGTGCAACTTGGTAATTCCATTGGTGTTTTAGTGGTTTCACTATTACTTGGGCAACAGCACTTTGGAATTAATACCGATGCGCTTAGTCTGGGATTTATGCTGTTTATTTTTTGCGTCGGCGTAGAGGCTGGACCCAATTTTTTTTCGATCTTTTTTCGCGACGGCAAAAATTATCTGATGCTGGCGCTGGTAATGGTCAGCAGTGCCATGTTGTTGGCGTTGGGTCTGGGTAAAGCATTTGGCTGGGATATCGGCCTGACGGCGGGTATGCTGGCAGGCTCCATGACCTCAACGCCGGTGCTGGTCGGCGCGGGCGATACGCTGCGCCAGTCGATGAATGATAATCAGCTGCTGGGCCAGATGCAGGATCACCTCAGTCTCGGCTACGCCCTCACCTATCTGGTGGGCCTGGTTAGCCTGATTTTCGGCGCTCGCTATCTGCCGCGCCTGCAACATCAGGATCTCTCTACCTGCGCCCAGCAAATTGCACGCGAGCGCGGCCTGGATACCGACAGCCAGCGCAAAGTCTATCTGCCGGTGATCCGCGCCTATCGCGTCGGCCCTGAGCTGGTTGCCTGGGCGGATGGCAAAAATCTGCGCGAGCTGGGTATCTATCGCCAGACCGGCTGCTATATCGAACGTATTCGCCGCAACGGTATTCTGGCGAGTCCCGACGGTGACGCAGTCTTACAGCTGGGTGACGAGATCTCGCTGGTGGGCTATCCTGACGCTCATGCGCGCCTTGATCCCAGCTTCCGCAACGGTAAAGAGGTGTTCGATCGCGATCTGCTGGATATGCGCATCGTAACCGAAGAGATCGTGGTGAAAAATCATAATGCGGTAAACAAGCGCCTCAGCCACCTGAAGCTTACCGATCACGGCTGCTTCCTTAACCGCGTAATCCGTAGCCAGATTGAAATGCCGATCGATGACAGCATCATGCTGAACAAAGGTGATGTACTCCAGGTCAGCGGCGAAGCGCGACGGGTGAAAAGCCTGGCAGATCGCATCGGCTTTATCTCTATTCACAGCCAGGTTACTGACCTGCTTGCCTTCTGCGCCTTCTTTATTATCGGCCTGATGATCGGCATGGTGAGCTTCCAGTTCAGCGCTTTCAGCTTCGGTATCGGTAACGCGGCGGGCCTGCTGTTTGCCGGTATCATGCTCGGCTTCCTGCGCGCCAACCATCCTACCTTCGGCTATATTCCGCAGGGTGCGCTCACCATGGTGAAAGAGTTTGGCCTGATGGTCTTTATGGCGGGCGTCGGCCTGAGCGCGGGCAGCGGAATAGGGGAAGGCCTGGGAGAAACCGGCCTGCTGATGCTGCTGAGCGGCCTGGCGGTGAGCCTGTTGCCGGTAGTGCTCTGCTACCTGTTCGGTGCCTATGTGCTGCGTATGAACCGCGCTCTGCTGTTCGGTGCCATCATGGGCGCACGCACCTGTGCGCCAGCAATGGAAATTATCAGCGATACCGCACGCAGTAATATCCCGGCGCTGGGCTATGCTGGCACCTACGCCATCGCCAACGTTCTGCTGACCCTGGCGGGTACGTTGATTGTGATTATCTGGCCGGTGCTTGGCGGTTAAAAAATAATTTAACGCCCTCCCGAACTTCTTGCCGGGCGGGTAGTCTGAATAAGTGCCACTGCTTTTCTTTGAAATCCCAAATTGTGGAGCCCGTTAATCGATGATTAGCGGGTTTTTTTATACCTGTCTTTCATTACCCTTTCTTAATGTTTTCTTAAGCGCCGCTCGTCACTATAGTCAGCCTGGTTTCTGCACGGGCACCGTCATGCAACTGACATCAAAGTTAAACCAACACGAAACATCCTCCGCGATTAGGATTAAGGCACTTTACCCTTTATCGGGACGCTTCTACGCTATCCACGCTGTTTTACTGACGTTTTTCGGCCTGCTGTTTTTGTGGCTGGCACGGGACGGCAGCCTGGATAATGCGTTAACCGACTACTGGTTCGATCCGCTGACGCAGAGTTTTCCGTGGAAAGACAACCGCTGGCTGGATCTGATTAACCATCGCCTGCTGAAAGATCTCGTTATTGCGACTGGCGTAACGTTGCTGGTTGCGGGCGTGCTGCGTCGCCAGCCACGCTGGATCCTGGTGGCGTTGTTAACGGGAGCCGGTGCGCTGGCGGTTGGCGTGCTGAAAGCTACCAGCGCGCACTCCTGTCCGTGGGATCTGGTGGCCTACGGCGGCAAGGCGTTTTCTTATCCACTGCTGGGCACCACGCCACTGGAGAGCGGCCCCGGACGCTGTTTTCCCGGCGGTCACGCTTCCAGCGGCTTCAGTTTAATGGCGCTGTTCTTTCTTTACTGGCCGACGCGTCCGAAAATGGCCTGGCTCTGCTGGGGGGGCGCGATCGCGCTGGGCTTGATAATGGGCTACGGGCAGATGATGCGCGGTGCACATTTTCTGTCCCATAACTTATGGGCTGGCTGGTGGGTTTGGCTGGTACAGCTGTTGATTTACGGATGCGTTACGCACCTGACCGAAAAGATGAGGATGAAATAATGATGGAAGAGTTGAACCGGATGCTGTTTCTCTGGATCAACGCCACGCCGGATTCTGCGGCCTGGTTACTGCAACTGGCGACCTTTATCGCCAAAGATTTAATCGCCATTGTGCCGCTGCTGATCGTTGCGCTCTGGCTGTGGGGGCCGCACAGCGAAATGCGCGCCCTGGTGCTGAAAACCGGCATAGCCCTGCTCTATGCGCTGGCGATCTCCTGGTGTATCGGTCAGCTGTTTCCTCATCCGCGTCCTTTCGCTATTGGCTTCGGCCATCAGTTTTTGTCGCATGCGCCGGACGACTCCTATCCCAGCGATCATGGCACCACTATTTTTACCTTTGCGCTGGCGTTTATCTTCTGGCATCGCGTCTGGTCCGGCGTGCTGCTTCTGGTTATCGGCGGCGCTATCGCCTGGTCACGCGTCTATCTCGGCGTCCACTGGCCGATGGATATGCTGGGCGGATTGCTGGTAGGCATGTTGGGCTGTCTGTTCTCGCAAATGGCCTGGCCCTGGTACGGCGAACCGTTAATGAAATGCTTACATCAGATTTATCGTCTGCTTTTTTCTATCCCTATCAGAAAAGGCTGGGTACGTAATTAAATACATTTGCTTACGGGTCCATTTTTTGGGCCCGCTTTTTCAGTTCGGCTGTTTGACTTTATTTCATCGCCTGCTCTTATTTATTGCGCAAAGAACGCTTCTTTTCTGCATACTTTTCCTTTTTCATTGCGCAAAATCAATAAACTTAAACATTCAAATGAATAAGTAGCTGATAAATAAAGGCTACAAAGACTTCTCAGTACAAAAAACAGACAGCAGCAAAATGATATCACGCTGAAAAAATAGCTAAAACACAGTTTTTTAATCTATAAATTTCATCAACACCAGCGAATTTAATTGTAAATAATTAGACTTTCAGATTATCAAACCTGAATTATTTTCAGGATTGTGATCTTTATCACCTGTTAACGACAGGTCAGCACTTTTAACTTATTTCGATAATGGTAGAGTGTGCCGCGAAAGTGGACTCCCATTTTTTATTTACCAAAGGCGAAATAATGGGCGCGCAGCGCTCTACGCCGTTGGTTTGGTATTTATACGTTATTTATGGAGATGGTAATGGCCTCACAGCAAACCGCAATCCAGACCGGACAGACGGCAGTAAACGCCAGGGCATGGCGTAAAACCGATACAATGTGGATGCTGGGACTTTATGGCACAGCAATTGGCGCAGGCGTACTGTTCCTGCCCATCAATGCCGGGATTGGTGGACTGGTTCCGCTTATTATCATGGCGCTGCTGGCTTTTCCGATGACCTACTTTTCGCACCGCGGCCTGTGTCGCTTCGTGCTGTCAGGCAGCAATCCGGGTGAAGATATTACCGAGGTGGTGGAAGAACATTTCGGTACGGGCGCAGGTAAAGTTATTACGCTGCTCTATTTCTTTGCGATCTACCCAATTCTGCTGGTTTACAGCGTAGCGATCACTAATACGGTAGAGAGTTTCCTGACCAACCAGCTGCATATCCAGGCACCGCCGCGCGTACTGCTGTCGCTGCTGCTGATTGTCGGCCTGATGATGATTATCCGCTTCGGTAAAGAAGCGATTGTCAAAACCATGAGCCTGCTGGTGTTCCCTTTTGTTGCCGTACTGATGCTGCTGGCGCTGTGGCTGATCCCTAACTGGAGCACGGCAATTTTCCAGGAAGCTTCGCTGAGCGGCAACGGCGATGGCCTGATGATGACCATGTGGCTGGCGCTGCCGGTAATGGTTTTCTCCTTTAACCACTCACCGATTATCTCCGCTTTCGCCGTCGCGAAACGTGAAGAGTATGGCGAAGAAGCCGAGGCTAAATGTTCACGCATCCTGGCGTTCAGCCATGTGATGATGGTGCTGACGGTGATGTTCTTCGTCTTCAGCTGCGTGCTCTCCCTTTCTCCTGCCAATCTGGCGGAGGCGAAAGCGCAGAACATCTCGATCCTCTCTTATCTGGCGAACCACTTTAATACGCCGATGATGGCATGGCTGGCACCGATTGTGGCAATGGTAGCGATCACCAAATCTTTCCTTGGTCACTATCTGGGCGCACGTGAAGGCTTCAACGGCCTGATCATTAAATCGCTGCGTGGACGCGGCAAGACCATTAACGAAAACAAGCTGAACCGCCTGACCGCGCTGTTTATGCTGCTGACCACCTGGCTGGTTGCTACGTGGAACCCAAGCATCCTCGGCATGATCGAGACGCTTGGCGGCCCGATCATTGCGGTGCTGCTGTTCCTGATGCCGATGTACGCTATCAATAAAGTTCCGGCGATGCGTCGCTACAGCGGTGCGCTGAGCAACATCTTCGTGGTACTGATCGGACTGATTTCTATCTCGGCAATCGTCTGGTCACTGCTGGGATAATCCACAGGTTAAAGAAAAGGTCGGCAATGCCGACCTTTTTTATTTGTTATGGCAGAAGAGCCTGCAACTGCGTTACGAGAACCAGCTACCAAACCAGCCGTTCAGTTTCATCATCACATAATCGACGATGCGGCTAAAGAAACTCCCCTTTTCTACCGGCTCCAGCACCACCAGCGGCTGTTGCGCAATGGTTTTCCCTTCCAGCTGGAAATCGATAGTGCCCACCGGCTGATATTTTTTCAGCGGTGCCTGTAAGGAAGGCGTACTGAGTGTAAAGGTGGCCTTAAGGTTCTTCATCTGCCCTTTTGGAATGGTCAGCGCTACATCCTTTGCCACGCCAAGGTTAACTTCATTGCGATCGCCAAACCAGACGCGCTGCTGATTAAACGGCGTATCGGCCTTAAGCGGCGTCACCGTTTCAAAAAAGCGGAACCCCCACGTCAGCAACTTCTCGCTTTCACGAAAGCGAATACTGTCGGTAGCTGCGCCCATCACTACCGAAATCAGGCGCATATCACCCTCGGTAGCAGAAGCGACCAGATTATTGCCCGCACCGGCTGTATGCCCGGTTTTGATACCGTCAACCTTAAGGTTGCTGCTCCACAGCAGGCGATTACGGTTGCGCTGGGTAATATTATTAAAGGTAAAGGATTTTTCTTTATTCAGCGCATACTCTTCCGGCACGTCGCGAATCAGCGCCTGACCAATCAGCGCCATATCGCGCGCGGTGCTGTACTGCCCTTCTGCATCCAAACCGTGCACGGTTTTAAAATGCGTGTTCTTCAGCCCCAGCGCGCGGACATAATTATTCATCAGCCCGACAAAGGCATCCTGACTGCCCGCCACATAATCGGCCAGTGCGATGCTGGCGTCGTTACCTGACTGAATCACTATGCCTTTATTCAGCTCCGACACCGGAATACGATCGCCAGGCTTAAGAAACATCAGCGAGGAACCTTTCAGGATCGGGTTGCCGGTAGCCCAGGCATCCGTGCCAACGGTAACCATATCGTCACGGGTAATCTTGCCGCTTTTTAGCGCCTGACCGATAACATAGCTGGACATCATCTTGGTCAGGCTGGCGGGATCGAGCCGATCGTCGGCGTTCGCCTGCGCCAGTACGTGACCGCTGGCATAGTCCATCAAAATCCACGACTTAGCTTCGATCTGCGGCGCATCGGGCACCTGTTCGGCGTTAACTACAACGGGAAGCAGCATCAGCGTGCCGCTTATCGCCAGGGTACAAAGGCTGGCGTGAAGGCGCATTTTTTTCATGTTGAGATCGGGTAACCTGTGGAAAAATCATATGTTTCATAAGGATATAAAACGCAGCATCCTACGCTACCCCGTCAGCGCAATGATTAAAACCGCTGTATCGTAAAGTTTTTTAGATTTTATTAGATAAATCTTAGCGTGCATATCAGTGCACCGTTCATTACCTGCGGCTGATTCTGATTTTGCAGAAAACCACTAAGGCGATCACAAAACTCCGCTAACCTGAAGAAAACTGGGCTAAGGAGAATCACCGTGGATTTAGCGCTGTTCGATCTTGACAGAACGTTGATTTGTGCCGACAGCAACAGCCTGTGGATACGCTGGCTGGTTTCGCAGGGCTACGCGCCTGAAACGCTGATCGCTGAAGAAGAAACGCTGATGGCGCAATATTGCCAGGGCATACTGCCGCTGGAAGCCTATATGCAGCGCACCCTGGCACCGCTGGCGGGTATGGGAACCTTAACGGTCAGCGGCTGGACGCGACGGTTCATTCAGCGCGATATCGTTCCGCGCGTTTACCCTGCGGCGCGTGAGCGGCTCGCCTGGCATCGCCAACGTGGCGATACCATTATGCTCATTTCCACCAGCGGCGAGCATCTGATTGCGCCGATTGCGCAACGACTGGGCGCTCATGGCGCGCTGGGCGTTGGCGTGGAAATTATTGCCGATCGCTACAGCGGCGCGCCGGGTGCCGCATCCGCGTGGCGCAATGGCAAAGCCACCTGCCTGGCCGACTGGCAAGCGCGTCATCAGGAAAATCGCTTTCAACATACCTGGGCATATAGCGATTCCGCCAGCGATCTGCCGCTGCTGAAGCTGGCTGATTACGCCTGCGCTATTAATCCCGACGCGCAGCTGTTACGGGAGGCGCAACAGCGCGGCTGGGAGATATCACACTGGGTGAAATAACCGGCCGTCTGTAAACCTGACATCAGGCGCAATCTGTAGATGGGCGTCAGGGCGCAAGGCCAACCTTTAGCAGCTTACCGTTGCGCTCGTCGGTCAGCACATAAAGATAGCCATCCGGCCCCTGTCGCACATCACGAATACGTTCACCGCGATCCTGTAGCAGGCGCTCTTCTCCGGTTACCCGTTCCCCGTTCAGGCTAAGGCGGATCAGGCTTTTCTCCTTCAACGCGCCGATAAACAGCGAGTTTTTCCACGGCTGGAAGCGTGCGCTGTTATAGAAAGCCATGCCGCTGACGGCAGGCGATTTTTTCCACCAGTAAACCGGCTGCTCGGTGCCCGCCACCTCACCACCCTGCGCCTGCGGGACTTTTTCGCCGCTGTAATCGACGCCCCAGGTGGCGATCGGCCAGCCATAATTTTTCCCTTTTTGTGGGATATTCACCTCATCGCCCCCGCGTGGGCCATGCTCGCTTTCCCATATCTGCTGCGTCCAGGGATTAAGCGCCAGCCCCTGCGGGTTGCGCAAGCCAAAAGCCCAAATCTCCGGGCGTGCATTTCTTTGGCCCACAAACGGGTTATCCTGCGGCACCGAGCCGTCGGTATTCAGGCGCACCAGCTTGCCCTGTAGCTTATCCAGCTGTTGCGCCGTCTGAGCCTGGAAGTTATCGCCAAAGGCGATCCACAGATATCCCTGACGATCGAAAGCGATACGGGTGCCCAGATTCGCACCGCCGGAAAGTTTCGGCTCCTGACGCAGCACTACGTTAAAATCGCTCAGCTGATGGCTATCCGCGCTGAGTTTACCGTAGCCAACCACCGCCCCGGCGCGCCCCTGATTATCTGCCTCGGTATAGCTCAGCCAGAGACGACGACTTTGTGCAAAATCGGGAGCCAGCGCCACATCCAGCAAACCGCCCTGTCGCTCGCGCCATACTTCAGGCACGCCGCTGATGGGTGCCGACACCCCTTTATCCGGCAGCCACAGCCGCAGCGCTCCGGAACGTTCAGTAATGAGCAGGCCTTTATTATCCGGCAAAAAAGCCAACGCCCAGGGATGATCGAGCTTATCCTGTAATTGCTGCACCGTTACCTGTACGGCCAGCAGCGGTGTGGTCACCAGCATGGCCGCACCTGCTGCCAGAGAAATCAACGGACGTATCATTGTGCGCTCCTTAGGGAAACGTAGCGTAAAGGTAGCAGTAAAGCGCTGTGCTCATCACGAGAGCCAGACCAAAGGCATGATGCGGCGTAGCAACCTTTACCCTTCTTCCCCTGCCAGGTTAGTGCTGACTCGCAGCTTATAAAGATCGATAGCCTTATCGCGGATAACGTTCATCCTGGTTTCCGCCGCCACCAGCGGCCATATGCTTCCTTGCTGTTGCTGATAACAGGCGGCGATCGCCTCGTTATAACTCTCCTTATACTGAATCCAGCTACGCTGTGCGGCCCTGATTTTTTGCCGGACGCTGTCAGGTTGATCGTTGAGCAGCAGGCGGTACTGATTATTCAGTTCGTCGTCCCACTGGCGGGTAGCCTTTGCATAGCACTGGCTATTTTCAACGGTAGTATTCGCCTGCATTTTGCATTCCTGAAGCTGCTTATCGATCGCCTCTCCGGGCTGTTGCGCCAAACAAACAGCAGGGAACAGGGTGGATATCAGCCATAGCGGTGTTATTTTCATCGCTTCACCTTATTTAATCGCGTTGAGATCGGTCTGGCTGACCGATACCTGTATTTACGCTTGCTGTTCAAAAGGAAAACGGATGCCCCATTGCTGACGGATATCCGTCATCAGCGCCACCACATCTTCCGTCAGGTAATGCAGCGGATTACTGCCCTGTGCGATATATTCCTCAACGTTGAGAATTTCATACTGCAAGGCACGCTCGCTTTCACCTGCCTCAATGATTTCGCTGCCGCCATCTGCCCAGTTGAGCGTAGCCCGCTGCGCACGCGGAAAATCATCCACGGTAATAGAGCCTTTTTCACAGGCGATAAGGCCACACTTCGGCATTTTGGCGCGAAAAGCCAGTGAAATGGTGGCGATCTCATTGCTGTTATTTTGCAGCAGAATGCCCGACTGTTCATCCACACCGGTGCTGAACTGACTTACGGTGGTCAACAGCCGATCGGGCTGGCTGGAGAGGAAAAAGCGCGCGAACGATAGCGCATAGGTGCCAATATCAAGCAGCGCCCCACCCGCCAGCTCAGGGTTAAAAAAACGGTTCTCTGGATCGGGTTCTTTAATCGAGCCAAAGGAGACCTGGATCATTTTCACGTTCCCCAGCCGTCCTTCGGTAATCAGTGCTTTCAGCTGATGGTAAAGTGGCATATGAAACAGCGTCATCGCCTCGGCAACGATCAGCTTTTTCTGCTGCGCCAGCCGGTTAATTTCATTCAGCTCACTGCTGCTGACGACTATCGCTTTTTCCACCAGCAGATGTTTACCCTGTTCCAGTGCCAGCTTCATCCAGCCGAAATGACTGGCGTGCGGCGTTGAAATATAGACTGCATCGATTTGCGGATCGCTTAGCAGCCGCGCAATATCATCATCCACGCGTTCAATAGCGTAGCGTTGCGCAAAGGCCTGCCCTTTTTCACGGTTTCTGGCACCAACCGCATACACTTTTCTGTTCATTGCCACCATCGCGGCGGCAAACTGCTGAGCAATAGCGCCCGGCCCAATAATGGCCCAGTTTAACGGCTTCATTTTTCATCCTTTTTGCTTATCCAGAAGGTAAGTGTAGTCAGACAAAAAACGCGGTGTGGAGGTTAAGGGAGGGCCAGGGCGAAAAGAATAGTGCAAATATATATCAACGGAAGATGATACGAGGAATGTATCTTAATGGCTGCACTACAGTTTCCCTGCACTATATTTAAAACCCAAAAATGGATGGACGATTACAGTGCCAGTGATATGCGCTGTGGGGATTTAAAAGACCATATTCTTAATGACAAAACCGAAAAAAAGTATATTACTACGAATAAAAGAATAGTTAAAAACCATATTAATTAAAAAACATCTATCCAATAGAAAAGAAAGACGAATTACGTAAAGCAATATCCGATGGAAAATTACCAAAATTTTACAGCATTCAGGATAATTTTAACGGTATGGGGATCACTATCCACGATACCTGGGCAACAGATATTACCATTAAGTTATTACATATTGATAATGACCGTTATCGTGCTGTGGTGCATTACAAAGTTCAGGATCATTTTGGCCTTGATATTGATCATATTTTAAATTACAGGTTCAATCAGTTCCGTTTTTTCCGCATCTGGTTTGTACTACAACGATACAACCAGTTTGGTTTCAAACCGTACATGACCGATATGGAAGCCACTGTAGAAATCACCGGGGGGCGTAGTGAAAGCCAGGCGCTATAAATTGAAGGATAATGGGGAGATAATAAAAATTCATCGTGACCCTATTATGGAGACATTGATATGCTATTGCTGACAGGTTGTATTACAACAAGATACATACCATGGTTATCGCTTCGCCCTGATTTGAGGGGTTACTTCAGAAGGCAAACTTTTTCTCTGCCAGTCGATATTTTTGTCCTGTATCGCTTTAATTCTTCTTATTGAACTATTTGATGATTTATTGAACCCGATATAATCATTAAGAACCACGTTCAAAGTCACATTATTGAAACTGCATCCGTTAGCCAACTGTATATGAGTAAACATATCCGTTATAATCTTGTTATAAGGCCTTTAAAAATAAAAAGATAATGCCAGCCTCCTCAAATCATCGAACATTAGTTGCATCCCGCTCTCCAGCCGCTCTTTTATCCATTAAGCATGGCCAACCAACGGCTGGCCTGTACCAGGAGGCTCTGAAAGGCAGCCTTTATGGCTTTAGCTGATGTCTACTTCAACCAGACGGATTTTTACGGAACATTCGAGGCCAACGCGAAGTGACCATAGCGAGGCATTTATTTTATTTAGACACAGAAAATGTACCGTTTTTATCATTTTATTAAAATAATAAAATGATTTTTTATGCACCCTGATAAATTAATGAAAACAAATCGATCGCTTAAATGCATAGCGCCTTACGGCCTGGTTTATTCAAGACCATTCTCATAATTCAGTCCCTGATCGATCTTTAACATATCAATTCGCAAAAAGCCTGCACTTTTGCAGGTTTTTTGCGACTTCAAAAATATTTTCGTCTACGAACTATCAGAGAAAATTATGAACCATAAAAAAATGGACTTGAACCCGTTAGCGCTGGCCGTCACGCTGGCGTTTACCTCTTGCGCTTATGCGACAGGCACTGGCACCATCGCCAAAGGGACAGGGTCTATCACCCATACCCAGAATGGTACTCAGGTGAACCAACAAAGCGATAAGATGGTTATTAACTGGGATAATATGGATGTCGGCAGAAATGAAACATTAAATTTTAATCAGCCTGGCGCCAACTCTGCCGTGTTAAACCGAATAAATTCTATTAATGCTACCCAAATAAAGGGCGCGCTAAATGCTAACGGCAGGGTGATTATTGTTAACCCCAACGGCGTATTGATCGGCAATGGAGCGACGGTAAACGTAGGTAGCCTTATCGCCTCTGCGCTGAATATTGACGACAATGCCTTTATGAACAATATCTTTCAGTTCAGCGGCAAAAGTCAGGGGAAAGTGACGAACGAAGGGAATATTACCGCGTCACAATCCGTAGCGCTTATCGGCGGCGGAGAAATCAGCAACCAGGGGAAAATTCAGTCTGAAGCTGGAAGTATTCACCTTGCTGCAGGTGACAGCATTACGCTTCAGTTCCCGGCGCGCGGCAATATGAAAGTTAAGGTGAATAAAGGCAGCCTGCGGGCCTTAATTAAAAATGGCGGTCTGCTGGCGACGAAAAATGGCGCAATTACCCTGACGGCATGGGCAACCGATACCCTTACCCGCAGCGCCATTAATAACAGCGGCGTGATTGAAGCGAATAATTTTACCTTCAACGACAGCGGTATCTATCTTGACAGCATGGGCACCGGCACGATGGAGTTAGCCGGTAGCCTGTCAGGAAAAAGCATCAATGCCAGTGCCGACGCGGTTACGGTAAATAACGGCGCGACGCTCGCCGGCTCAGTTGGCATCACCGCAAAGGCCAGCGACAGCTACGTAAAATTAGGCGACGCCCGCTTCACGCAAAACGTCAATATTACTGCCGATAACCTGATCTCTGAAGCAAAGGAAAGCGCTCCTCAATTCGCGGTAGGTTCACAGCTGACGGTAAAAGCAGCGTCTGAGCAGCAGAACTTGTCGACCGGCGATATGCAGGTTAATCAGCCGGGCGCTAAAGGCGAAGGGAAAATCAGCGGCACCATTATCAACGCGCTGGCCGAAAACAAGGGTTCGCTGAATATTGAGACCAATAAAGGAGATATCATCGTCAATAATCCGGCGCTGAAGTATGAAGTGTTGTCACTGACAAGCAAAAGCGGCAACGTCGTGATTGACAATGACCTGCATGGCGAAGCACTCATTGTTAACAGCGGCAACTTTGCGCAAAGCGATACGGGGCACATCAAAATGAATAAAGATGTGCTGATTTACGCTAAAAATAACGTGATACAAAAAGCGAACATCCAGGCTGCAAACAGCGTGGAAATCAACAGCCTCGCCGGCAACTTCTTCCAGGCGAAAGGCGCGAAAAGCAGCGCGGATAAGGTTATTTTACACGCTGACAAAATGCAGTTGAACGGCGACGTCATGGCTAACGGCCTCTCGATCAGCGCTGATAACAGCTTTACTCAAGGTGCGGGTGCCTCATTAACGGCTAATACAGCCAGTTTGATGGGCGGAGATTTTATGTTAACCGCCGGCGATAACCAGCTGGACAGCCTTTACTTTAATCTCAACTCGCTTAACTTAGCCACCGGCTATGATACGCACCTGGGTGCCTATTCCGCAGCTATGGGCAGCCTCACTGTCAACAGCGCTAAAAATGTTACTGTTAATAACTTAACCGCAGTCGGCAAAATCGATATTGGCGCGCAAAATATTACCCTCAACCCTTACGCTACTATTACCGGCTTTGACGATATCTCTCTGAGCGCACAAAATAACGTGCAATTTTCCGGCGATATCAACGCGTCAGGCTCTCTTGTCATTAACGCTGAAAACATCACCGCTGTTGAAACCCCGAACCGTTGGGTGCTTCAGCCTGTGCTGACCGGAGATCATGGCGTAACGTTAACCGCACGTAACGACATTAATGTAGGGGATATTTTCACCTATAACGATCGCGCCAACGTCACGCTGACTGGCAACAATATTAAAGCCAACTCAGTCTTCGCAACGAATGATTTTTCCGCGAACGCCGCCGGAAATATCACGTTAGCAAAAGCGGTCAGCAACTATAATATAAACGCTGTCGCCCAGGGAAATATTGAAGTGGACTCGCTACAGACGATCGCCGGTGATATTTCCTTAACGGCGAAAAACGATGTCGTTTATAGCGGAGATATTAGTTCCGGCGGCAATCTGGTTCTCACAGGGGGAAGTATCAGAGCGCAAGCGCCGCAAAATAAATGGTTATCACAGCCGCAACTTTCAGGCAACGGCGATATAGCGCTGATCGCTGATAAAGATATTAAAGTTGGCTATATCAGTAATTACGGTAAAAATTCCAGCATCATACTTGGCGCAGTTAACGTAAGCGCTGATGATGTGTTGGCTGGCGACAGCTTCAGCGTTAAGGCCACTGACACCATTAATCTTGGTCAGGCAACGGCTCGTAATGTAAGCCTGATGGCGAATGGCGATATTAACTGGAATGACATTACTGCCTTCTCATCCATCAAAGCGTCGTCGCAAAACGGTGCCATTTACTATACCAACCTCTACGCACCAGTAGAAAATACGCAGCTCAGTGCGTCCAAAGGGGTTTACATTAATAAATGGACTCCCTGGTGGATGTGGTAAAAACGTCTAAACGTCGGTTTGCAGCATAGTATGCAATTCTGATGTCCGGCCCCTCTTGTCATACCAGAGGGGCTTTTCGCTGATGTAAGTTAATTTATTTAATCATAATATGAAAAACATTACGCGCTTCGCTTTGATTTTTACTTTTTTTCCACTGCCGGCTTATTTTCCTCTTAATACTTTTGCCGCGCTGGCCCCTGTCAGTTCACAAAGCGGTGAACTACTGCAAAATAACCCGCTACTTAAGGCCCCCTCGCCGCCTCAGACGAAGAGTACAGGCGATCCGCTGGCCACACTAACCAAAAAACGGCACAGCGACGTCGGCACCGACGGCCCCAAAATTAAAGTCAGGCAGCTGAAAGTTATCGACGCTCCCGGCCCGGCGCAAAAAGATATAAAAAAGTTTATTGATAAATTTGCTAATACAGAGATGTCGCTTGCCGACCTGAAGAACGTTGCCATTAAGATTACTTCAATACTCCAGTTTCACGGCGAATATCTGAGCTACGCCTATATTCCCCGACAAAAAATTATCAACGATACGGTCACTATCGCCATCCTCAATGGTTATATCGAAGCAGTAGACTTAGCTGATAACGCCTCGCTGGTTCATAATTTTGTGCTCAACCGTTTTATTGCCCGGCTCAACGGGCCGGAAAAAGGTAGCCTGGCTGAAGTTAATGAAACACTGCTGTTGATTGGCGATCTCCCAGGCATCAGCGCGCTGTCGCCAACATTAATGCCGGGCAATAACCCCGGCGGCAGCCGACTGACGTTAGATCTGCAGGCGGCGAAGCGTTTCGAAAGTTATCTGCTGTTCGATAATATGGGCTCCGTCACCAGCGGACGTAATCGTGCCGGCATACAGCTAACGATAAACAGTCCGGCTGGGCTCGGCGATCGCCTACAGGCGCTGGCTTTTATTGCTCCGGACCGGCTGCAAATCAATAACAAGAGTAAACATGGCAAAACTGCTATCGCGCGCGTTTCCTACGATCTTCCGGTAAATACGCGCGGCGGCAGAGCAGGCGTTGCGTTATCCCGAGTCAGCTACCGTCTGGGCGGCCCGTTGTTGTCCGGCCTGGGCGACGGATTTGCCGACGTGCTGTCGTTCTACGGCAGCCAGCCGATAATCCGCAGCGATAAAAGCAACTTAACGCTGGGTCTCAGCGCCGATATAAAACGTATGGACGACACCTTCTGGGACGAGAAAAACGCACGTCGGGCGGCGGTTATCGGGATGCAGCTAACCGGATCGCGTCAGAGCGAACTGTTCGGCAGGCCGAATGTTCTGCAATACGATCTCAGTTATGGTGCCGGTCGATTAAATAACGATGATGCCTGGAATGGGTTGCATACCAGGGGGACTTTTTTCAAAAGCGGTCAGCAGATAAAATTCATCCAGAACGTGCTACCAGGAATCGCAATTAATTTCTCGCTAACCGGCCAGCAGGCCAGCAAAAATCTTGACGGCGCAGAAAAAATTTCCCTGGGTGGGCCTTACGCCGTGCGCGCTTACAGTAACTCTACCGCCAGCGCCGACAGCGCCTGGATAACCTCTACAGGATTACAGTTCGCCCTTCCCTGGGTAAAAGGTTTGTCCACCCGCCTGTTTTACGATTATGCCACCGGCAAAATCAACAAGTTTTCCCGCCAGCAACAAACTGTGACGCTGGCCGGGCATGGGATCGGCGCTGATTATCAGCTTAATGACAGGCTGTTTATCAGCGCCAGCTACGCCTGGCGCGACGGGCATGACGCTCTTCTGCCTGCGCAAAACAAAGCGATGGGCTGGATTACCGCAGGCGTGCATTTCTGATACACCTTTTCGGCAAGTTTTAGTAAAATCATCCGTTTAGTCTACCTTTATGACGAATTTTTAACCACATGAGTAATGTCACCCAACAGCCGTCGCGTGTCGGCTTTGTCTCTCTCGGCTGCCCGAAAAATCTGGTGGATTCCGAGCGTATCCTGACCGAATTGCGTACCGAAGGTTATGAAGTGGTGCCGCGCTACGATGATGCCGACGTGGTCATTGTTAATACCTGCGGCTTTATCGACAGCGCGGTGCAGGAATCGCTGGAGGCGATTGGCGAAGCGCTGGACAGCAACGGTAAGGTTATCGTGACCGGCTGCCTTGGCGCTAAAGAAGATCGGATCCGGGAGATCCATCCCAAAGTGCTGGAGGTGACCGGGCCGCACAGCTATGAACAGGTGCTGGAATGCGTACACCGTTACGCTCCGAAGCCACAGCATAACCCTTTCCTCAGCCTGGTGCCGGAACAGGGGGTAAAACTGACGCCGCGCCACTACGCTTATCTGAAAATTTCAGAAGGCTGCAACCACCGCTGCACCTTCTGCATTATTCCGTCAATGCGTGGCGATCTCGACAGCCGTCCGATTGGCGAGGTGCTGGACGAGGCGAAGCGTCTGGTCTCCGCAGGCGTCAAAGAGTTGCTGATCATTTCGCAGGATACCTCCGCCTACGGCGTCGATGTAAAACACCGCACCGGCTTCTGGAACGGTTCACCGGTAAAAAGCAGTATGGTCAGCCTGTGTGAACAGCTGGCGAAGCTTGGCGTATGGGTACGCCTGCACTATGTCTATCCCTATCCGCATGTGGATGATGTCATTCCGCTGATGGCGCAGGGGAAAGTGCTGCCCTACCTCGATATTCCGTTGCAGCACGCCAGCCCGCGTATCCTCAAGCTAATGAAGCGTCCCGGTGCGGTTGAACGTACGCTGGAACGCATCAAACGCTGGCGGGAAATCTGCCCGGAAATCACGCTGCGCTCCACCTTTATCGTCGGCTTTCCCGGCGAGACAGAAGAAGATTTCCAGATGCTGCTCGATTTCCTGCAAGAGGCGCGGCTGGATCGCGTCGGCTGTTTCCAGTACAGCCCGATGGAAGGCGCAGACGCCAACCATCTGCCGGATCAGGTGCCGGACGAGATCAAACAGCAGCGCTACGATCGCTTTATGCAGCAGCAACAGCAGATCTCCAGCGAGCGCCTGCGGGAAAAAATCGGGCGTGAAATCCTGGTAATTATCGATGAGGTGGACGAAGAAGGTGCCATTGGCCGCAGCATGGCGGATGCGCCGGAAATTGATGGCGCGGTCTATCTTAATGGTGAAACCGCCCTCAGGCCCGGCGATATCGTGCGGGTGAAAGTGGAACACGCCGACGAATACGATCTGTGGGGCAGTAAAATCTGATATCTCAGCTCCTGCGGCATACTTCAGCGCCTGGCCATACGCCGGGCGCTTTCTACCAGCGCGGCAACTGATGCCGCTTTTTCGGTAGGCTAACGTTTATTCGGCCCGTTAAATTATTTTATTTACTCACTCGCTTGATTAGCTTGCTGGCTATTCTCCGCAACAACTTCCTGCCTTACTATTTATATGCGTTTTAAATAATTACCACCCTTTAAATAAGTAATGATAAAAGTTAACGGATAATAATAAAACAGGGCAATTATCCTGGGCGATTTTTATTACGTTTTACGCTAATAACAGAACTGCTATGCGTATTTAATATAAATTTAATTAAGCATTGCTAATGATTTTTTAACCTTAGCAGGTATATGATGGGCGGGCTTTTAGGTCGTCTGGTATTTGCAAAGTATTATGCTGTTGCTTTCAAATGGATATAAGCTAGCAAGGATCATGATATGTTGAAAAAACCATTATTTATGGCCGGGCTTTGCACCATCGCCTGTTTATCATTTGCACCAGTAAAAGTCGAGGCCAAAGTCAAAGGACCCTGGGGGCTGATAAGCTATAATATTACCAAAAATAATATTTTGATTTGCCACTGGCAGAGAACAGTCATCGATTTTCCCTTCATGGTCTCTTATCAAAATACGCAAACAGTAGATTGTGCAACACCCAGGCCATAATTGTTCGGCTACAGACGCCTTGATTACTTTTCTGCGTACTATTTTTCTGATGCAGCGGCAACCGTATTCATTCCCTGTGCGTCAGAACAGCTAATAAAGGATGGCTGGCTTGCGGTTCTGCCAGTAATAAATTAGCCGGGAAGATAGCGGCCTTCTTTCCCGGCTGTCGCGTTCGCTAATTCCTGAGCTTAGGATCGAGCGCATCGCGCAGGCCGTCGCCCAGCAGATTAAACGCCAGCACCGTCAGGAAAATCGCCAGGCTGGGGAAAATTGCCACGTGCGGTGCCATTACCATATCCGCCCGCGCCTCGTTGAGCATTGCGCCCCACTCCGGCGTCGGCGGCTGCGCGCCCAGGCCAAGAAAAGAGAGGCTGGCGGCGGTAATAATCGAGGTGCCGATGCGCATGGTGAAATAGACCACAATCGACGATACCGTGCCGGGCAAGATGTGACGCAGGATTATCGTCCAGTCCGGCGCGCCGATGCTGCGCGCCGACTCAATAAAAGTCTGATGCTTCAGTACCAGCGTATTGCCGCGCACCAGACGGGCAAAAGCAGGCACGCTGAAAATCGCCACCGCCACGATAACGTTAGCCATGCCGCTGCCCATGATCGCCACCACCGCAATTGCCAGCAGGATGCCGGGAAAGGCAAACAGCACGTCGCAAATACGCATAATGATACGATCGCACCATCCTTCGTAGTAGCCCGCCACCAATCCCAGCACGGTCCCGATTACCGTGCCGATTGCCACAGAGAAAAAGCCAGCCAGCAATGAAATCCGTGTTCCTGCCAGCACCCGGCTAAAAATATCACGCCCCAGCGAATCGACGCCAAACCAGTGCATAGCGGAGGGTCCTTCGGTCAGCCGGTCATAATCGAAATAGTTTTCTGCATCGAACGGCGCTATCCAGGGAGCGATAAACGCCAGCACAATCAGCAGCAGAACAAACAGCCCGGCTATCAGCGCCACATGCTGATGGCGAAAACGTCGCCAGAATTCATGCCACGGCGTACGTACACTATCGTTACGTTGTAAAGGCATCGCCTTTAGCGCCGCTTCACGTCGCCAGTTCTTCATCATGGCTCCTTATTTGTAACGAATAGCGGGATTGATGGCGGCATAAAGCATGTCCACTATCAGGTTAATCAGGATAAACTCCAGTGAAAACAGCAGCACCTCCGCCTGAATCACCGGATAATCACGCATCTCCACTGAATCTACCAGCAGGCGTCCCAGCCCCGGCCAGTTAAATACCACTTCCACCACAATCGAGCCGCCAAGCAGAAAGCCAAACTGTAAGCCCATCATGGTGACCACCGGGATCATAGCGTTACGCAAGCCGTGTTTAACAATCACCAGCGATTCGCGTACCCCTTTGGCGCGCGCGGTGCGCATGTAATCTTCCTGCATCACCTCTACGAAGGAAGCCCGGGTGAAGCGTGCCATGATGGCCGCCACCGCCGCGCCCAGCGTAATGGAAGGCAGGATATAGTGTCGCCAGCTATCGGCACCCACGGTCGGCAACCAGCCGAGCTCGACGGAAAAGATCTGCATCAGCAGCATGCCCAGCGCAAAGGCGGGAAAAGAGATGCCGGAAACCGCCAGCGTCATGCCGATGCGATCGGGCCAGCGGTTGCGCCAGACGGCGGAAACGATGCCGATGGCCATACCGATAATCACCGACCAGGCCATGCTGCTCAGCGTCAGCCAGAGCGTAGGCAGAAAACGTGAAGCGATCTCCTGCGATACCGGTCGTTTTGACACCATTGAGCTGCCAAAATCGCCCTGCAACGCGTTCACGATAAAATGCCAGAACTGCTGCGGCAGCGGCTGATCCAGTCCCAGCTCCTGGCGCACCAGGTTGATAACCGTGGCGTCCGCTTCCGGCCCGGCCACCAGCCGCGCCGGATCGCCCGGCAGCAGATGCACGAAAAGAAAGACCAGCACCGCGACAATCAGCAGCGTTGGAATCAGTCCCAGCAGGCGTTTAAGAAAATAGTTCAGCATGCATATCCCTGCGCCGCAAACGCCAGCCGGTTAAAGCTGGCGTCAGCAACATTACTTCAGATCGGCTTCATCAAAGCTAAAGGAGGTGTCCGGCATCATGTAAAAGCCGGTCAGTGATTTGGTATTGGCGGATACCAGTTTTTCCACCACCAGCGGCGCCCAGGGGCGATCGTTCCAGATACGATCCTGTGCATCCTTATACAGCTGCGCCTTTTTCCCGGAATCGGTGGTTTTCAGCGCGTCGCTGAGATCTTTATCCACCTGCTCATTGCTGTAAAAAGCGGTGTTAAAGATGGTTGGTGGCCAAGAGGTGGTGGCGAACAGCGGCGTCAGCGCCCAGTCGGCTTCGCCGGTCGAGGCGGACCAGCCAGTATAGAACATGCGCACTCCGCTCTCCTTCTGCCCTTTGCCCTCAACCTCCGCCGCACGTTGCCCGGCATCCATTGCGGTAACGTTCACCTTAATGCCAATCTGCGCCAGCTGCTGCTGGGTAAACTGCAACACTTTTTGCGCGGTGCTGTGATTGTGAGAGGACCAGAGCGTGGTGCTGAAGCCGTTGGGGTAGCCCGCCTCTTTCAGCAATTCACGCGCCTTTGCCGGATTGTACTCAATTGCCGGATAGCTCTGCGCATAGGCAATAGATGGCGGCACAATGCCGGTGGCGGGCGTGGCATAACCGGCAAAGGCAACTTTGCTCAGCGCCTGGCGGTTAATGGCGTAGTTAATCGCTTCACGCACTTTCGGATTATCAAACGGCTTCTGCGTGACGTTAAAGCTGATGTAGCGCTGCATGATAGAAGGCGTGCTGACCAGATCCAGCTTGCTGTTTTTCTCCAGCAGCTTCGCCTGCTCATAGGGGATTGGGAAAGCAAAGTTAGCCTCGCCGGTTTGCAGCATCGCCGCACGCGTATTATTGTCCACTACCGGACGCCAGGTAATGGAATCGAGCTTCGGATAGCCTTTTTTCCAGTAGCCATCCCACTTTTTCACCTTAACGAAATCGGTCTGATTCCAGGTAACGAACTGGTACGGCCCGGTCCCAACCGGATGAAAACCGATCTCTTTACCATATTTTTTCAGCGCCGTAGGCGAGATCATCGCCGCCGCCGGATGGGCCAGGATATTGATAAAGGCGGAGAACGGCTGTTTCAGGGTGATTTTTACCGTGGTGGCATCGACCGCTTCAGTAGTGGCGATATGCTTAAACAGGTTATAGCGTTTCAGGTGATTACCTTCGTCGCTGGCGCGATCGAGGTTCACCTTTACCGCTTCGGCATTAAAGTCAGTGCCATCCTGGAACTTGATGCCGGGGCGCAGCGTAATGGTCCAGGTCAGTCCGTCCGGGCTCGCCTGATAGCTTTCCGCCAGCACGTTAACCAGTTTCATATCCTTATCAAAGCCGAACAGCCCCTGATAGAAAGATTTTGCTACCGCCTGCGACAGCGTATCGTTGGCATCATATGGATCGAGCGTGGTGAAGTTAGAGCCCACGGCGATTACCGCATCCTTTGCTGCAAAGGCAGGCGCAGCGGCGAAGCTGCCGAGCAGCCCAGCCGTTAACAGCCATTTACCTGTGGTTCGAATAGTCATAGTGCCTGTTCTCCTCTGTCCCTTTCTGTTTAGCTAAGCCGGGCCCGATCAGGCGCCGCTGATGGTATGTCGGGCGACGTAATGTTCGGCACCCACTTTAATTAACGGCGCGACGGCGGGCTCATCGCCCGGTTCACGCAGCGGGCTGGGCAGTTCATCCACCAGCAGCGCCCGCTCGCGCCGTCGGTGTCCCGGATCGGCAACCGGCACCGCAGACATCAGCTTGCGCGTGTAGGGATGCTGTGGATTCTCAAATACCGCCTGCCGCGGGCCAATCTCCACGATTTGCCCCAGATACATCACCGCCACGCGATGGCTGATGCGTTCCACCACCGCCATATCATGCGAAATAAACAAAAATGCGATGCCGAACTCACGTTGCAGATCGAGCATCAGATTCACAATCTGCGCCTGAATCGAGACATCCAGCGCGGAAACCGCCTCATCAGCGATCACCACTTTGGGATTGAGCGCCAGCGCACGGGCGATACAGATACGCTGACGCTGCCCGCCGGAAAACTCATGGGGATAGCGACGCGCATGTTCCGGCAGCAGTCCGACTTTTTCCAGCAGCCAGGCAACGCGCTGTTCCGCCTCGGCACGCGGCATAATGTTATGCACCAGCAGCGGCTCCATAACAGAGAAACCAACGGTCAGACGCGGATCGAGAGAGGCGTAGGGGTCCTGAAAGATAAACTGGATATCGCGCCGTAAATGGGACAGCTGATGAGATTTCAGCTTATCGATGCGCTGACCGTTAAAGGTGATGCTGCCGCCCTGACTTTCCACCAGCCGCAGCAGCGCACGTCCGGTAGTCGATTTACCGCAGCCCGATTCACCTACCAGCGCCAGGGTTTCGCCCGCGTGCAGATCGAAGCTCACTTTTTCCACTGCATGAATGCGCCACTTAACGCGGTTCAGCAGGCCACCGCGCATATCAAAACGGGCCACTAAATCACGCACCTGCAATACTGGCGAATCAATATGACGGACGGTATCCGGCTGCGCATCGGGGTTTTCCGGCTCGCCCGCCAGCGGGAACTTACGCGGCAGCGGCTGGCCTCGCATGGCACCAAGCCGCGGTACCGCCGCCAGCAGCGCCTGGGTATAAGGCTGCTGCGGCGCGCTAAACAGTCTGTCGGTGGTGCCGCTTTCCACCACTTCGCCGCGATACATCACCTGCACGCGGTCAGCCATTTCTGCCACCACGCCCATATCGTGGGTGATAAAAATCACCCCCATTTCCATCTCTTTTTGCAGCACGCGGATCAGCTGTAAGATCTGCGCCTGGATGGTAACATCCAGCGCGGTCGTCGGCTCGTCAGCGATCAGGAGTGCCGGACGACAGGAGAGCGCCATGGCGATCATCACCCGCTGGCGCATTCCGCCAGAAAGCTGATGAGGAAAGCGGGTCATCACGTTTTGCGCTTCGGGAATTCGCACCAGGTCGAGCATCCTGCGCGCCTCCGCCAGCGCCCGTCGTTGGCTTTTGCCCTGGTGCAATCGTACCGATTCGGCAATCTGCTCGCCTACCGGAAACACCGGGTTTAGCGAGGTCATCGGCTCCTGGAAAATCATCGCCATATCGGCACCGCGAATGATACGCATCTGCGACTGACGCAGCCTGGCAAGATCGATCACCGTATTATTGCGCCGCCGTAGCCACAGTTCACCGCTCTCAAGCGTGCCACCGCTCTGCTCAATCAGGCGCATCAGCGCCAGCGAGGTGACCGATTTGCCGGAGCCTGATTCACCCACCAGCGCCAGCGTTTCGCCGCGCCGTACTTCAAGCGAAAGCTGGCGTACCGCCTGGGTGACCTGCCCCTGCTGGGTAAAGCTGACGCTGAGATTGCGCACCGCTAAAACGCTGTCGTCAGGCAACACGAAGGAAGAAGGCTGTTGCATGCGGGCTCCTTAACGTGTGCGGTAAATAGCTACGACCGGACTTTCACCGAGGTAGCCATAGCCGCGATACATGCCTTCCGTATTAAACGGCAGTGCCATATTGCCGTCGGCGTCGATAGCGATCAGCCCGCCGCTGCCATCCAGCGAGGCAATTTTATCGTGGATTACATGGGCGCAGGCCTGACGCAGCGTATAGCCGCTATATTCCATCAGCGCGGCGACATCATAGGCAGCCAGCGTGCGGATAAAGACTTCGCCGGTGCCGGTACAGGAGACCGCCACACGGCGATTGCTGAAGCAGCCCGCACCAGGCAGCGGCGAATCGCCCACGCGCCCCGGCTGCTTATTGGTCATGCCGCCGGTTGAGGTAGCGGCAGCCAGATGACCATTGCTGTCACAGGCAACCGCGCCCACCGTCCCCAGCTTGCGATCGGCATCCAGCGGTGCCGACTGCGCTGCACCATCATGATCCAGCAGCGTCTGCTGTGTCGCCTGGGCGCGCTGTAACTGTTGCCAGCGTTCATCGGTGGAAAAGAAATCTGCCGCCACCAGCTCCAGCCCCTGCTCGCGGGCAAACTGCTCCGCGCCGTCGCCGCTCAACAGCACGTGCGGGCTGTTCTCCAGCACCTTTCGTGCCGCCAGCACCGGATTACGAATATGTGCCACGCCCGCCACCGCGCCCGCATCCTGGGTATGCCCGTCCATAATACAGGCGTCCAGCTCATGCGTGCCGCGACAGGTAAAAACGCTGCCCTTACCGGCGTTAAACAGCGGTGATTCTTCCAGCAAACGTACCGCTTCGGTGACCGCATCCAGCGCGCTGCCGCCCGCCGCGAGAATCGCCTGGCCGCTGGCGACAATCCCTGTTAGCGCCTGCAAATAGCGCTGCTCTTGCTCCATGCTAAGCGACGCGCGTGCTATAGCTCCCGCGCCGCCGTGAATAGCAATGCCTGCTTTGCCCATGCTTCATTTACCCTGTGTTCTGAATCGGTCAGAAACGACTGAATGATGTGATGTTATGATTTTTCGGCAAATTTTGACTATAGGTAGCAGCGGAAAAGATGTAAAGCGTTAAGCCTGGCAAGTCTTAATAACAAAGCGTTATATCTCATAACGAAATCGCAGCGTCGTGAGGCTGTGCGTGCGCGTGGGATGATCGCCGCGCCATTTCGCGCCATAATAGGCGCTATCTGTCTGTCGTTTCTGGCCGGAGGCCAAATGGAAAGTTTCACTGCGGGATTAATTTCCCTTGAAGATGCCCTGCAAAAAATGCTGGCTCAGATCTCACCGCTTAATGAAAGCGAGCGTCTGTCAATTTATGCCGCCGCCGGACGTATTACGGCAGCGCCGGTCGTCTCTCCTCTCGATGTGCCGCCGTTTGATAACTCGGCGATGGATGGCTATGCGGTGCGCCTGGCCGATCTCGCCAGCGGCGAACCGCTGCCAGTTGCCGGAAAAGCCTTTGCTGGCCAGCCCTTCAGCGGCGAATGGCCAACAGGCACCACCGTGCGTATTATGACCGGCGCGCCAATTCCGGCAGGCACCGAAGCCGTTGTGATGCAGGAAGAGACCGTTACGGAAGGTGAACGCATTCGCTTTACTGCGCCGGTCAGCGCCGGACAAAATATTCGCCGCGCCGGTGAAGATATCCGCTGCGGCGATAGCGTGCTCGATGCGGGCGTGCGCCTCGGCCCGGCAGAACTGCCGCTGATCGCCTCGCTGGGCGTGGGTGAAGTGGATGTGGTGCGCCGTCTGCGCGTGGCGCTGTTTTCCACCGGTGACGAGCTACAGCCGGTTGGCGAACCTCTACAGGCGGGCCAGATTTACGACACCAACCGTTTCACCGTGCGGCTGATGCTCGATAAGCTCGGCTGCGAGGTTATCGATTTGGGTATTATTCGCGACGATCCTGAGGCGCTGCGTGCCGCTTTCGTGCGTGCCGACAGCGAAGCCGATCTGGTCATCAGCAGCGGCGGCGTCTCGGTTGGCGAGGCAGACTACACTAAAGCGATGCTGGATGAACTGGGCGAAATTACCTTCTGGAAGCTGGCAATCAAACCGGGTAAGCCTTTCGCCTTTGGACGCCTGAGCCACAGCTGGTTCTGTGGTTTACCGGGTAATCCGGTTTCCGCTGCCGTTACCTTCTATCAGCTGGTACAGCCGCTGCTGGCGAAGCTGAGCGGTCAACAAAGCCCGGCTCTGCCGCCGCGTCAGCGCGCGCGCGCCGGAGAATACCTGAAAAAAACACCCGGACGGCTCGATTTTCAGCGTGGCATCGTCAGACGCAGCGCCGATGGCGAACTTCAGGTAGTCAGCACCGGCAACCAGGGCTCGCACGTCTTTAGCTCCTTCAGCCAGGCCAACTGCTTTATCGTGCTGGAACGCGATCGCGGCAACGTTAATCCCGGCGAATGGGTAGAGATCGAACCTTTTACCGCACTGCTGGGAGGCTAAGATGCTGCCGGAGCTAACCGATGAAGAAACGCTGCGCTATAACCGACAGATCGTGCTGCGTGGATTTGATTTTGACGGCCAGGAGCGGCTGAAGGCGTCGAGCGCGCTGGTGGTCGGGCTGGGCGGGCTGGGCTGTGCCGCCAGCCCCTGGCTGGTATCGGCTGGCATCGGTGCTCTGACCCTGCTCGATTTTGACACCGTTTCACTCTCTAACCTGCAACGCCAGATACTGCACAGCGATGCGGAAATTGACGCGCCGAAGGTGGAATCGGCGCGGCGACGGCTGGCGCAGATCAATCCGCTGACGCAGCTACAGGCGATCAACGCCCGGCTGGATGACGCGGCGCTGGAGGCGCTTATCGCCCGGCATCAGGTGGTACTGGACTGTAGCGATAATGTGGCGACACGCGAACAGCTAAATCGCCTTTGCTTCCGGCAGCGCGTGCCGCTGGTCTCCGGTGCGGCGATTCGTATGGAAGGCCAGGTCAGCGTTTTCAGCTGGCAGGATGATACGCAGCCCTGCTATCGCTGCATTAGCCGTCTGTTTGGCGGTGAAGTCCTGAGCTGTGTAGAGGCTGGCGTTATGGCACCGCTGGTCGGCGTCATTGGCTCGCTTCAGGCAATGGAAGCGATCCGCCTGCTAACCAACTTTGGCGCACGGGTTGACGGTAAGCTGCTGATGTACGATGCGATGACAATGCAATTTCGTGAAATGAAGGTGGCAAAAGATCCTGCTTGTGAAGTCTGCGGTCAGGGCCACCGTTAAGCCTGCCGCTGAACGCCAACGGTGAATTAACACAAAACGGCCCGCGTAATAATGTACGCGGGCCGCCATAACGGTGGCTTATGCCGCCCGCGTTCCACAGGCGGCGAATTGATTACTGTACGCCTTTGCTGCGCAGGTAATCTTCGTAGCTGCCGCTGAAATCGATGATCTTCTCCGGCGTAATTTCCAGCACGCGGGTCGCCAGCGAACTTACAAATTCACGGTCGTGGGAGACGAAGATCAGCGTCCCCGGATACATCTCCAGCGCCATATTCAGCGACTCGATCGATTCCATATCGAGGTGGTTAGTCGGCTCATCCATAATCAGAATGTTAGGGCGCTGCATCATCAGCTTGCCGAACAGCATACGTCCCTTCTCACCGCCGGAAAGCACCTTCGCCGGTTTTTTAATCTCATCCTGGCTGAACAGCAGACGCCCCAGCACGCTGCGCACCGCCTGCTCGTCGTCGCCTTCCTGCTTCCACTGGCTCATCCAGTCAAATACGCTGAGATCGTTAGCGAACTCTTCCGCGTGATCCTGCGCGTAATAGCCGATACGCACATTCTCTGACCATTTTACGCTGCCGCTTTCTGGCGTCAGATCGCCCACCAGCGTTTTCAGCAAGGTGGTTTTACCCACGCCGTTGGTGCCCAGCACCGCCAGCTTTTCGCCCACCTCCAGCAGCAGATTGAGATCGCGGAACAGCGGGCCGTTATCAAAGCCTTTGGTCAATGCTTCAACTTCCAGCGCGTTACGGAACAGCTTCTTGTCCTGCTCGAAACGGATAAACGGGTTCTGACGGCTGGAGGCTTTTACCTCATCCAGTTTGATCTTATCAATCTGTTTCGCACGCGAAGTAGCCTGACGCGATTTGGAGGCGTTGGCACTGAAGCGGCTCACGAAGGATTGCAGCTCGGCAATCTGCGCTTTTTTCTTGGCATTATCGGCCAGCAGACGCTCACGCGCCTGGGTAGTGGCGGTCATATACTCGTCGTAGTTGCCCGGATAGATACGCAGCTCGCCGTAATCGAGATCGGCCATATGGGTGCAGACCATGTTCAGAAAATGACGGTCGTGCGAAATAATGATCATGGTGCTGTTACGCTCGTTCAGCACCTGCTCCAGCCAGCGGATCGTATCGATATCCAGGTTGTTGGTCGGTTCATCGAGCAGCAGGATATCAGGGTTAGAGAACAGCGCCTGCGCCAGCAGCACGCGCAGCTTCCAGCCCGGAGCCACTTCGCTCATCGGGCCGTAGTGCTGCTCCAGCGGAATACCCACGCCGAGCAGCAGTTCACCAGCGCGCGCTTCGGCGGTGTAACCATCCATTTCGCCATACTGCACTTCGAGGTCAGCGACTTTATAACCATCTTCTTCGCTCATTTCCGGCAGTGCATAAATACGGTCGCGTTCCTGCTTCACCTGCCACAGTTCATCGTGGCCCATGATGACGGTATCCAGCACGCTGAATTTTTCAAAAGCAAACTGGTCCTGGCGCAGCTTACCGATGCGCTCGTTAGGATCGCAGGAAACGTTGCCCGCGGTCGGCGTTAAATCACCGCCCAGAATTTTCATAAAGGTGGATTTACCGCTGCCGTTCGCGCCGATCAAACCATAACGGTTGCCGCCGCCAAACTTAACGGAAATATTTTCAAACAGCGGTTTGCTGCCAAACTGCATGGTAACGTTACTGGAAACTAGCACAGGGATTGCCTTACTTATGCGGGGGAATGAACGAAATCTGGCGGGCATTGTGCCATAAAAAAGGGCTGGCGAACACCGCCAGCCCTGAGCAGCCGGATTAGCTGCCGTGATGTTCCGCTTTACGCTTCAGCGGGGGCGTCAGCGGCGGCGTTTCGCGCTCCGGCGAAAGCCAGTCGCGCAGGTAATGTTCGATCTGCTCCAGGCTGCGGTGGCGCGTTTCCGGGATACAGTGGATAACGAAAAATGCGCCGCCGATACCTATCACGCCGAATATAAAGAAAGTGCCCGACAGACCGAGTTTTGCCAGCATCATCGGGAACATCAGCGAGATAAGGAAGTTAGCGATCCACATAGCGAATACCGCACCGCCCATAAACATCCCACGCAGCCGCGTCGGGAAGATCTCTGACAGCAGCAGCCAGGTCACCGGTGACAGCGCGCCCTGCTGGAAACAGAGGAACATCAGCATCCCCAGCAGCACCATATAACTACGCAGGATATCAGGCTGACCGTTGATGGTTTCCGGCATCAGCCAGCTGATAGCCCCAATAAAAAACAGGCAGCCGGTACAGCCAAACTGCCCGATCATGGTCATGGTACGACGCCCGATTTTACCCAGCATCCAGATCCCTACCAGCGTCATCAGCACCGAGATAGCGCCGTTGGCTATGGTGGCAAACAGCGCCGCGCTGTTGCTCATGCCCACATTGGTGAGCACCGTGGGCGCATAGTACATAATGGTATTGACGCCGGTCAGCTGTTGGATAACCGCCACGCCGATACCGATCAGAAACAGCCGGAACAGCCAGGGCTTTTTCAACTCACTCAGGCGCGGCCTGCCCTGATTCTCCTGCTCCTGTAACGTTTCTTCGATTTCGGTCAGCTCCCAGTCAACATCTTCTTTAGCACGGGTACGTTCCAGCACGCGACGCGCTTCCGCCAGACGGCCCTTCATCGCGTACCAGCGCGGCGTATCTGGCATAAACATCATGCCAAACCACAGCAGCACGGCAGGCAGCGTGGCGATCGCCAGCATCCAGCGCCAGGTATCCTCCCCGCCCCACATGGCATTAAAGGAAGCGTTGGAAATGTAGGCCAGCAGCTGTCCGGAAACGATCATCAGCTCCTGTAACGTCACCAGCTGCCCGCGTTTATTCGCCGGGGCGATTTCAGCGATATAGACCGGTACGGTAGCCGCCGCGCCGCCGACCGCTACGCCCAGCACCAGGCGGAAGAAAACCATCCACTGTACGTCAGGTGCCATTGAGGTGCCCACCGCACCGGCAGCGAAAATAACCGCCAGCATAATGATAATTTTCTTCCGCCCGGCCGCATTCGCGAGTTGGCCAGCCGCCAGCGCACCAAAAGCCGCGCCGAAAAGTAATGAACTGGTCACCAGTCCCGTGGTAAAGGGCGTGAGGTGTAGTTCATCGCCCATAAATAACAGCGCACCGGAAATAACGCCGGTATCGTATCCAAACAGTAAGCCGCCCAGCGTCGCGATAACGGCGATGACCTTCACAAAGGGTTCAGTACGGGTATTGCTATTGGGTCCGGAAGCTTTGCTCAGCGTAAGGTATTGTTCTTTTGGCATGATAACTCCAGCAACCTGATTGAAGTGAAAAACAGCCTGCGCCAGAGGCAAATGGCGCAAACCTTTCACAGCACAACATAGATTATTTTTTTCATTTATAATAATAGTGAAATATCAATTTTGTGGCACTGGTCATAATCCACAGCCTGAATGCCGATCCATATCACACTATCTGCCTTATAAGGTTGTTAAAGCGTAAAAAAAACGTTTAAACATCTTCTGACTGCGCCGGTTATCCCGAAACGAAAAGGAAACATTTATTTTGATTTAAAAATAAAAGGAATATGAGATTTATCGATCCAGCAGACATTTCATTGCTTAAGTGAAGGGTTTTGGCGGGTAAAAAGCAGCGGTAAGCTAACCGCCAGAACATGATGCGAGGGGGAAAAAGAGAGGTTACCGTCAGCGCCATTACAACGCTGACGGGATAAGCGAGGAGAATCAACCGGCCGAGGTTGCCGGGCCAAAGACGGAAAACTGCGGTAGTTGCACGTTCTGGTAATTTTCCCAGCCACCGCCGAGCGCTTTATAGAGTGCAACCAGGTCGAGGCAGCTCTGCACGCGCGCCTGCTCCGCCTGCTGTTTCGCCTGGGAAAGCTGCCGCTGGGCATCCAGCACATCAAGGAAGGTGGACAGCCCTTTACGATAGCTGTCGCTGGCCAGATCGAAACTGTTTTGCAGAGCGGACACCGTTTCATCCATCTGCGTTACCCGTTCCTGATCGGTACGATAGCTAACCAGCGCATTTTCCACATCCTGCAACGCCGTTAACACCGTCTGACGATAGCTGAGCGCCGAGTTAGCCTGCTGTGCCCGTGAAAGCCTGACGCTGGACACCAGCCTGCCGCCCTGAAAAATCGGGATCGACAGCGAAGGGCCGTAGCTGTAGAAATGGCTGCTCCAGTTATCGAGATAGCTGGCATCGGTATTGCGCACGCCAAGCTGCCCGGTAAGCGAGAGGCTGGGAAACAGCTGCGCTACCGATACGCCAATGTTGGCGGTAGCAGCATGCAGGTTCGCCTCTGCCTGGCGAATATCGGGACGACGCCGCGCCAGCGTGGAAGGAATGCCCACCGGCACTACGTCTGGCAGTGCAGGCAACGGTTTATCCTGCATCAGTTCGGCATCCAGTGCGCCCGGCGGCTTGCCGAGCAGCACCGCCAGGCCATTCATCGCCTGACGCGCCTGCGCCTGATACTGCGGTAGTTGCGCACGCAGCGAACTGAGCTGCGCACGAGCGTTTTCCACATCCAGCTGGGGTGCCAGGCCGTTGCGCTGCTGGCTCTGGGTCAGTTCCAGCGTCTGCTGCGCCACCTCAATCTGCGTTTGCAGCGTGCGCGTTATTGACTGCGCGCCGCGCAGCTGTAGCCAGACGCGCGCCACTTCCGCCTCCAGCGAAACCAGCGCATCGTTGCGGCTTTCGATCGACTCCTGCTGCTGCGCTTTTGCCGCCTCAACCTGACGCCGCACTTTACCCCACAGATCCAACTCCCATGAGGCATCAAAACTGCCCTGATACAGGCTGATCGGCCGCGTCAGGCTGTCGAGCGAGCTGCGCAGTTCAGGCGCATTGCTGTCCAGCAGATCGTAAGCGCCGTTCGCTTTCAGTACGCCTTCCGCACCCAGCTGCTGACGCTGCGCCGAGGCCCTACCGTTAACAGACGGGAACAGGCCGCCCCGCGCCTGTGCCAGCTGTTCACGTGCGCCGGCGATACGCAGCACCGCCTGTTGCAAGGAAAGATTGCCCAGAATCGCCCGATCGATCAGGCTGTTGAGCTGCGGATCGTTAAAGTTTTTCCACCAGTCGGCGCGCGGCGCGCCCGCCTGGGGACGCGAGGCCGCCTGCGAGGGCAAGTCATGCCAGACAGCCGGAACCTGCGCCTGAGGCGGCTGATAATCGGGGCCAACCGCACAGCCTGCCAGCAGCAGCGACAGCATCAGCCAGCCGGGACGCATGTTATTAACGTTCATGTCAGTGTGCTCCTGCGCTACCTTCGCTTTTAACCGGCGAAAGCAGAAAACATAGGGGAATCAGGACAAAGGCAACGATGCCCAGCCCAATAAAGACATCCACATAGGCGAGGATGCGCGCCTGCACAATCATTTGCTGATAAAGCTGACCGGTAGCCAGCGCCAGCGGATCGCCTGCCGCCGAGCTGAAATCGCGAACCGCCTGCGCCCAACGCTCCAGGGTGATATTAAACTGCTCGTTAAGCGGCGACATGTTATGCACCAGATGCGCGCTGCGTACCTGTTCGCGCTCGGTAATCCCGGCAGTGGAGAGCGAAATACCGATCGAGCCCGCCACGTTGCGGAACATGGTAAACAGCGCCGAGGCATCCGCATTCAGCCGCTGCGGAATCGTAGCGAAAGCGATAGTGGTCAGCGGCACAAACAGAAAACCAAGGCCGATAGACTGGGCGCTGCGCATTAACACCAGCGTGGTAAAATCAACCTGCGGCGTCAGCGTGGCGGAATAGAACATGGACAGCGTCAGGCAGAGAAAGCCGAAGGCGATAATCCAGCGCGTCTGTACCAGCGGCATCAGCTTCAGCACCAGCGGAATGGTTAGCACGATGAGGATCGCCCCCGGCGACAGCACCAGTCCTGACCAGGTGGCGGTGTAGCCTAAATCCTGCTGCGCCAGCTGCGGCAGCACGACAGAACTACCGTAGAGGATCATCGCCATGCCCGCCATCAGCAGCCCGGAAACCCAAAAGTTGCGATCGCGTACCACACCGATTTCCACTACCGGCCTGCGGGCATACATCAGCCAGTAAACCGCACCCACCAGGCCGATAAAGGTCATTACGGCAAAAAACTGAATAAAATGTGAGGCGAACCAGTCTTCATCCTCACCGCGATCCAGCATCACCTGCAAACAGCCGAGCCCCAGAGTAATCAGGCAGATACCGATATAATCGATATTCAGCTTACCCTTCGCCCAGCGTTTTTCCCACGGCGGATCTTCCAGTAGCTGGTAGATGGCTAACGTAGAGAGGACGCCAACCGGCACGTTAATAAAGAAGACCCAGCGCCAGCTAAAGTTATCGGTGATCCAGCCGCCGAGCGTCGGCCCGATTACCGGCGCGACGATAATCGCAATTGCCGAGAGGCCAAAGGCTTTACCGCGATCTTCCGGTTTAAAGTAGTCGAGCAACACCGACTGCTGCACCGGCTGTAATCCACCGCCGAAAAAGCCCTGCATAATGCGGAACAGAATAATCTGCCACAGTTCGGTGGCGATACCGCACAGGAAAGAGCAGATGGTGAACATCACGACGCAGATAAGGAAATATTGCTTGCGCCCAAACAGGCGGCTGAAAAAGGCCGAGATCGGCAGCACGATGCCGTTTGCCACCAGATAGGAGGTTAACACCCAGGTAGATTCGTCATAGCTGGAAGAGAGCGTCCCGGCGATATGCGGCAGCGCAACGTTGACGATCGTGGTATCCAGGATCTCCATGAATACCGCCAGCGTCACCGTCACCGCCACCAGCCAGGGATTGCTGGTTGGCTGCCAGCTTTGGCTCTGGCTCATTCCACCGTCACCTTAGGCGCAACCGAGAGTCCCAGCGGCAGAGGTTTATCAGGATCGAGACCTTTATCAATAACGATTTTGACCGGCACGCGCTGCACGATTTTGACAAAGTTGCCGGTGGCATTTTCCGCCGGGAAGGCGGAGAAGCGCGAACCGGAGCCCATTTGAATGCTGTCTACGTGCCCTTCCAGTTCCATATCCGGCCAGGCATCGACGCTAATTGTGACCCTGTCACCTGGGTTCATACGTTCCAGCTGCGACTCTTTAAAGTTTGCCACGATCCAGATATCTGGCGAAACCAGCGAAAAGAGCGAGCTGCCCGCCTGTACCAGCGTTCCGGTCTGCACGTTGCGTTTGGTGACAAAGCCGTCATAGGGCGCACGTACCTCGGTATAGGAGAGGTTCAGTTCCGCTGTATTCAGCTGCGCCTGCGCCTGCGCCACCTGCTGACGGCGCGCCTCGACGTTAGTTTCCTGCTGGCGAATTTGCAAATCAACCTGCGAGGCAACTTCTACCTGCGCTTTCGCACTTTGCAGCTGCGCCTGCGCCGATCGCAGCTGGGCGCTGGCGCTATCAATATTACGCTGCGAGGTGGCGCGCGGATCGACGCCGCGTAAACGACGATAGTCCGCCTGAGCATTCATCAGGTTAGCTTCCGCCTGCGCCTGCTGCGCCAGCGCCTGATCGCGCTGTGCCGGATACTGAACGCGTGACAGCGCCAGCTGGGCTTCCGCCTGGTGTAGCTGCGCTTCGGCCAGCGCCAGCTGAGCTTTTGCCTGATCGCGCTGCGCTTCATTATCACGCGGATCGATCACCAGCAGCAGATCGCCTTTTTTAACGCGCTGGTTATCATCGACCAGCAGCTTAACCACATAGCCAGAGGTTTTGGCGGCAATGGTTACCGCATTTCCTTCGGTAAAGGCGTCGTCAGTTGTTTCTTCATTACGCGTGGTAAACCAGAAGAAAAATGCCACAATCAGCATCACCAGCACCACAATACCGAGGATAATCAGCGGCTTTTTGCCGGGGCGCTTACGCGGCTGTTCATCCTGCTTATTATCATCCTGATTTTCTTGATTATTCTGGTTTTCTTGCGCTTCCTGATGCCGTGGTGACTTATCATCATTTGAAGATTTATCATCTGTATGCGTCATTGTTTTTCTCTTTCTGGTAACCATCAATCCTGAAGTGCTGCTCAAGGATAACCATAGAAAGAAAAACAACAAATACCAGGATTTATTGACAAATTTCCCCTGAGTAAGGGTACTGCGTTATCAGGCCGTGCCGTTTCGTCAGTGCAACAGCAGCCAGAGCAGCCAGCCGCACAGCATGGCCCACAGCAGCATTGGTATAGAAAAGAGATGAAATTGCCACCAGATGCGGCGATCCTGCGCCATACGCAGCGCAATCAGATTAGCCAGCGATCCCGGCAGCAGCCCAAAACCGCCGATATTGACCGCCCATGCCAGCAACGCGTTAGCGGGAAGGAACTGCAACAGCAAAATAGTAGCCGGTACATTGCTAATAACCTGTGAAAGCCCTGCCGCTAACAGAAAGCGTCCGCCCTCTCCGGTCTGAGTTAGCATCTGCATGCCCTGCTGTAGCGCAGGCAATCGCGTCAGCAAATGAACGTCGATAAACATGGCGATAAAAACCACCAGCAGGCTCCAGTCAATTTGCAACAACACCCGCCGTGCCATCAACAAATAAGCGGCAAAGATCGGCAGCAGCGCCCAGGCTGCCAGCTTCAACTCCAGCGCCACAATAAACAGCAGATAGAGCGCCACGCTGAGCCAGAGCAGTGAACGACGCCAGCTGACCGGCGGCTGCGTCTGTTGCTGAATAGGTTTGGCGCGGAAGGCAAAGCCGGTTAGCAACAGAAGGCTGAGCAGAATAACCGCCGCAGGCGGCAGCATTTGCCAGACAAAGGCACCGAAGCTTGCCCCGCTGGTGCCCCATAACAGGATATTTTGCGGATTACCGATAGGCGTCAGCATCGAACCGGCGTTAACCGCCAGCGCTTCGAAGATAATCAGGCGCATCACCGGTAGCGTGGTGGCCTGACGCAGCGTCAGAGTCAGCGGCACCAGAATAAACAGTGCAACATCGTTGGTAAGAAACGTTGAGAGTAACGCCGCGCCGCAGACCATAAACAGCGCCAGCGCGCGCTCATGGCGGAAGCGCCGAATCAGCTTACGGCCCAGCACCTCAAAATAACCGCTGGACTCAATGCCCCGCGTCAGCATCAGCAGGCCGCACAGCGTAACAATGGTATGCCAGTCTACGGCAGCGGGCAGATCGCGCCACTGAAAAGGAACGATGCAGGCCAGCAGCAGCCCTAACAGCAGCAGCAGGTGCAAAAAACGGTCATGCAAAAACGGCTTAAGTAAGGTTGCCATAGCGATCTGTGCTAATAAGAGAAACTATTGTCGGCTTTCACAGAACTGACGAAAAACACGCAGGGTTTCATCGCTGACGTGATGCTCAATCCCCTCCGCATCGCGGCGTGCGGTATCGGGGCTGATGCCCAACGCCAGCAAAAACATCTCCACGATGTGATGTCGCGCCCGGCTCTCTTCCGCCAGTTTTTCACCTTCGCCGGTAAGAAAGACGCCGCGATAAGGCACCTGTTCAACAAGTCCGGCGCTGCCGAGGCGCTTAAGCATCTTAGCTACCGTTGGCTGAGAAACCCCCAGCCGTGCAGCCATATCCACCTGGCGCGCCTCGCCAAACTCACGAATTAAATCGGAGATAAGCTCGACGTAGTCATCAATCAATTCACGACGATGTGCTTCGCGAACCTGCCGGAAACCTTCGACATGCTCTTCTATTTCTTTTAATGGCCCGTTAAGCGTGGCGGGAACGGGCTTTGCACGACGACTCATTCAGCTTCCTCTTATTTTTCAACCGGTCATGTCAGGCGCTGCCGGTCTGTAAGTGGCACATTGTAAACCATCGGCAACGAAGCACAAATTTTCGCTATTTAGCATTGGCTAAGGGATATAGCCAGTGCTATATTTGTTGATAAAGTAGCCAGCCCGACAGCAAAGGAGTCCGAAAATGAATGAACCTTATCTGCTGTTGCTAATGTTTCTGCTGTTTATAGCGGGGCTGTGCATGTTACTCGCCAGACGATAAACCGGAGGTTTCCATGAACACAATGAAACGCTGTCTTGACTGTGGCAAATGTGTTCAGCGCTCACGTCAGGCTGATTTCAACTGGAGAAGTTTACTCTGCCTGCTGACGCGCTCACCGTTCCGCCTGCGCCTGGCGCTGCTGGCCTTGCTCAGCGACGGATGCCCTGAAGACGCCCCCTGCTCACGCCTTATCTGACGCGGCCTGGCAAATTTCTGCCATGACGGGTTTATCTGAAAAACGGAAGTTTGCGTAGTGCAGAGACAAAAAAACGGCCCCTCTCAGGGCCGTTTTTGTTATCCTGCCTGTGAGCAAGATTAGAAGCTGTAGCCAACGCCTGCGATCCAGGTGCCAACGTCAACGCTGCGGATACGGCTCTGCTCGTAGCCTACGTCGATAGCGAAGTTTTCATACGGGTTGAACTGCAGACCAGCACCGTAAGAAAAGCCAACATCGCTGGTGTCGGTTTTGTTACGAACAGCCTGCTCGTTCTGCTGGAATTTACCGTAGCCGATACCTACTACGCCGTAGATGCTTGCCCAGTCGTTAAAACGGTAAGCCGGACCACCGGTGATGCTGTAGTATTGGCCTTTGTTGTAAAAGCCGTTTTCGCTACGATCTTTCTCAGTGTAAGTGAAAGAACCGATCCAGCCCAGTGGGTTAGAGCCATCTTCGTAACGATATTTCAGGTTGAAGCCGTTAGCTTTGTTCGCAACGCCCTGCATATCGCTCTGAGCGTAACCGCCAGAAACGGTGCTTTGCGCCATTGCGGAACCGGCAGTAACAGCCAGTACACAAGCCAGTGCTGAAAGACATGCAATTTTTTTCATAACCACCTCAAATGTGATAGTACTTCTCTCCTGACAACGCTGAAAATATAACAAAACTCAGCGGGAAACTCTGCCTTGAAATCATTGTCTAACAGATAGTTTCGTGTAACAGAAAGTTAATGAATTGTCGCAGGTTGTTCTTTTTACTTAAAAAAATCGCTTTTTACCCCTTGTTTCCTGGTGAGATAAAAAAAGGTTCATTAAGATAGTTCTTAAATAAATCTGACACTTCTTTACGCAGAAAGCCAGCAAACCGCTCAAAATTTCATCACCTCTCAATAAAAATTTTCTTTGCAGAGCGAAAAATTTCCCCCTCAGTCGATCTTTTTGGTACGTCGCGAGTACACTAAGCATCCTACCCGCTCATGGATAACCAAGGCAGATTAAAGGATGTCTTTTCGCTCTCTACGTAGCTCGTTAACCTCATCACAGGCAATTTTACCGCTTATCGTTTTACTGATAGCGATGATCTCCATTCAGGGCGGCGCGGCTCTGGCAAAATCCCTGTTTCCCAGCGCCGGTGCACCGGGTATTACCGCGCTGCGCCTTGGTCTGGGTACGATCATTCTCTGTATCATCTTTAAACCCTGGCGGCTGCGCTTTGATGCCCGGCAGCGTAAAGCGCTGGTGCTTTACGGGCTGGCGCTGGGCGGTATGAACTATCTGTTCTACCTCTCTATCAGTACCGTGCCGCTGGGCGTGGCGGTTGCGCTGGAGTTTACCGGCCCGTTGGCCCTGGCGCTGTTTGGTTCGCGGCGGCCGCGTGATTTTATCTGGGTACTGATTGCGGTACTGGGGCTGTGGTGGCTGCTGCCGCTGGGCCAGAGCATCAACCATGTCGATCCTAAAGGTGCCGCGCTGGCGGTAGGTGCAGGCGTCTGCTGGGCGCTTTACATACTGGCGGGCCAGCGTGCCGGGGCAGAACATGGCCCGGCAACGGTGGCGGCAGGTTCAATTATCGCGTCGATTATTTTTGTTCCGCTGGGCCTCACCTTCGCCTCCGAAGGTATCTGGCAGTTCTCTCTGCTGCCGATGGCGCTGGCGGTCGCGGTGCTTTCTACCGCGCTGCCCTATTCACTGGAGATGATGGCGTTAACGCGGCTACCGGCCCCTACTTTTGGCACCCTGACCAGCATGGAACCAGCAATGGGCGCGCTCTCCGGCATGATTTTTCTTGGTGAATCGCTAACGCTGGTGCAGTGGCTGGGCCTGCTGGCGATCGTTATTGCTTCGGCTGGAGCCACCGTTACCAGCCGCCCGCGTAAAGTGACCGTTGTCGCTCTTGATAACAGTAATTAGTCAATTTTTACGAATATTCCTGGTCAGCCTGGTTTCCCGGGCTGAATATCCTTTCATAACAAATCGTAATATGCTCTCTGCGCTGCCGTTTGGCTACGGTTTATATTTTGTAAAACTTACTCAAATTAATTATCAATTACGGCACTTTGCCAGATTAAAATAATTAAATTATAAAAATCATAAAGTTAAAATAATTACATTGCACCAGCGAACAATAAGCCGGTCATTACTTCTGTCGGAAAAAATAAAAAAATTCCTTTATTGGCAATTCGATAACCCCTATTTGTGCCATAGACAACAACTTTCCGGCAACCTTTCAAACCGGTGCTATACTTAATCCCGTGCTTAATTAGGACAAACGACATTAGAGGATATTAATGATGAGTACCGCAAAACTGGTTAAAACGAATTCTTCCGATCTGATTTATACCCGTAACAACGTGGCGGAGAACGAGAAAAAAGCTACCATCGAGGTACTTAATCGTCTGGTTGTCGAATTCATCGACCTGTCGCTGATTACTAAACAGGCGCACTGGAACATGCGTGGCGCTAACTTTATCGGCGTACATGAAATGCTGGACGGCTTCCGTACCGCCATTACCGATCATCAGGATACCATGGCAGAACGTGTGGTTCAGCTGGGCGGCGTTGCGCTGGGTACGGCGCAGGTAGTGGCAGATAAAACCCCGCTTCAGAGCTACCCGCTGAATATTCACAGCGTTCAGGATCATCTGAAAGCGCTGGCTGACCGCTACGGTCTGGTAGCCAATGACGTGCGTAAAGCCATTACCGAAGTGAATGACGAAGATACCGCAGATATCTTTACTGCCGCATCACGCGATTTGGATAAATTCCTGTGGTTTATCGAATCTAACATCGAGTAATCACGCGCTTAACCGAAACCACCAGGCGGATGGGAAACCATCCGTTTTTTTTCGCCTTTTTGTTATCACTTTACAACGCATTCAGCATCTTAGTCACTCCCTTATTCCCCCACCGCTTGCTGGGCATCGCTACCAATAGCGCCTTCATGCCGTTCGAATTTAAACAGGGCGATAAATATGTCGGCTTCGACATTAATTTATAGGAGTCGCGGGCTTTTTTAGCTCTTATGTCCTGAAGGAATTCAGAATAACGTCAAATAATCAGCGTCTATACTTTGCTGGCAATGTCGCCGTATTTGTTGCCCTGAGGAAAAAGATGTTGGGAATTAATGCCGCGTGGTTACGCCTGCGCAAGGGAATTCTGTTCGTCCTGTTGTTTAGCCTGAACCCTGCGGCACAGGCGGTATCGATGCCCGCCGCCGTTGCCAGCCAGCAGGCCCAGAAGCCTGCCGCCGATACAGCTCAGCATGAACCCACGTTAGAGGAAAAGAAAGCGGCCTGGAGCGCGCTGGCGACAATTCTGGAAAACGATCGGTCACGTGAAGCGCTGATTGAGCAATTGCGCAATGCCGCCGCCAACCCCTCTGATACCACAGCGCCAGAGCTGACGCCGCCCACGGCAGAGGAAGAGGAAGACAAAACCGTCTTGCAAAGCGTTACCGAGGTGACACGCCAGTATGGCGGGAAATTCGCCGGCAGCTTTATTCATCTTTATCACAATATCTTCTCTGCCCCACACAAAACCTTTAACCAGCAAACCTTTTTCAACGCGCTTAACCATTTTCTGATGCTCGCCGTTGCGCTGTTCGCCTTCTACTGGCTGATCCGCATGCTGGTTTCGCCACTTTACCGACGTATGGGCCAGTGGGGACGGAAAAAGAGCAACCATCCCGGTAGCTGGTTACATCTGCCGCTCACGATTTTCGGTGCTTTTGTTACCGATCTGCTGCTGTTGGCGCTGGCGCTGTTTGTCGGCCAGATCCTCAGCGATAACCTCAATGCCGGTAGCCGCACCATCGCCCGGCAACAGGGGCTATTCCTTAACGCCTTCGCGTTGATTGAATTTTTTAAGGCGGTACTGCGGCTGATTTTCTGCCCGCGCTACCCGGAGCTGCGCCCCTTTCCGCTTAGCGACCTGCGGGCGCGTTACTGGCATACCCGCCTGAGCTGGCTGAGCGGTCTGATTGGTTATGGCCTGCTGGTCGTGGTGCCGATCGTCTCCAACCAGGTTAACGTGCAGGTAGGCGCGCTGATTAACGTAATCATTATGGGCCTGATGACCGCCTGGGCGCTGTGGCTGATTTTCCATAACCGGCGCAGCATTCAGCGTGAACTGATTAGCCTTTCCGAGCGCTCGCTCTCTTTCTTTTCGCTGTTTATCCGCGCCTTTGCCTTCATCTGGCACTGGATCGCCTGCGCCTACTTTATCGTGCTGTTTTTCTTTTCGATCTTTAATCCCGGCGACAGTCTGCAATTTATGATGTCGGCCACGGTACGTAGCCTGGTAATTATCGGCCTCGGCGCGCTGGTCTCCGGTATGCTGACGCGCAGGATCAGCAAAACCATCATCCTGTCGCCGGAGCTGCGCCGCACTTATCCGGAGCTACAAAAGCGAATTAACGGCTGGATCTCCTTTATGCTGAAGGCAGCGCGTATTCTCACCGTCTTTGCCGTCGTGCTGCTGCTGTTGAATGCCTGGAACCTGTTCGATCTCTGGTACTGGCTTACCGCCGGTGCGGGTGAAAGGCTGGTGGACGTGCTGATCCGCGTCTTTATGATCCTGCTGTTCTCGGCGGTGGGCTGGACGCTGCTGGCCAGCCTGATTGAGAGCCGCCTCTCCTCCGATATTCATGGACGCCCAATGCCCAGCGCCCGTACGCGTACGCTGTTAACGCTGTTCCGTAACGCGCTGGCGGTGATAATCAGCACCATCACTATTATGATCGTACTGTCGGAAATAGGCGTGAATATCGCGCCGCTGCTGGCGGGCGCAGGCGCGCTGGGACTGGCGGTCTCTTTCGGTTCGCAGACGCTGGTAAAAGACATTATTACCGGTATCTTCATTCAGTTTGAGAACGGCATGAATACTGGCGATCTGGTCACCATCGGGCCGCTGACCGGCACGGTTGAACGTATGTCGATCCGCTCAGTCGGCGTGCGCCAGGATACCGGTGCCTATCACATTATTCCCTGGTCATCGATCACGACCTTCGCCAACTTTGTACGCGGTATCGGCTCTTTTGTCGCCAATTATGATGTCGATCGCCACGAAAACAGCGATCGGGCCAACGCCGCGCTGCGGGCTGCGGTGGATGAGTTACTGACGCGTGAAGATATTCGCCCGCTGATTATTGGTGAGCCGAACTTCGCCGGGCTGGTAGGGCTGACCGAGCGCGCCTTTACCGTGCGCGTCTCCATCACCACCCAGCCGCTGAAACAGTGGACGGTGCGTTTTGCGCTGGATGAACTGGTAAAGAAACACTTTGACGCGGCGGGGATTAAAGCACCGCGCCAGACGGTGCAGCTGATGCAGCACGGCGAAGAAAGCGCTGGCAATACGGCGATAAAGAACCTGCCAGCGCCGGAATAATCCTCAGGCGCGCGGCTTCATCAACCGCGCCCGCGCCGCGCTGTCCATAAAGGTCCAGGCGATAAAGCGGCTCTGCTTCTGTCCCTGGGCCATATCTATAATACGCACCTCGTGCGCACCGGCATCGGCCAGCGCCTGACGCAGCGCGGGCAGATGCTCGCGCCGCGAGACCAGCGAAGTGAACCAAACCACCTGGCGTGCGTAATCAACGCTTTCCGTAATGCTCTGGCCGATAAAGGCCAGCTCGCCGCCTTCGCACCATAGTTCACCCTGCTGACCGCCGAAATTGAGCGGCGCACCTTTTTCCAGGCCTAAATTCCGCGCCTTACGGGTGCTACCCTCTGCCGCCTGCTCGCTGGAGGCGTGGAACGGCGGATTACAGATGGTGGCGTGGTAAAACTCATTTTTGTGAATGATGCCGCGGAAGATGTGTTTACTTTCTGACTGTCGGCGCAGACGGATACCGCGGCGCAGAGACGGGTTAGCGTCCAGAATCGCGCCCGCCGCCTTCATCGCCTGCGGGTTGACTTCTGAGCCGGTAAAGCGCCAGCCATATTCGCGATAGCCAATCAGCGGATAGATGCAGTTAGCGCCGCAGCCGATATCCAGCAGGTTAATATCACGCGGCACCTGCTGCTGATTATCTTCCGCCAGCAGATCGGCCAGCCAGTGCAGGTAATCGGCACGTCCCGGCACCGGCGGGCAGAGAAAGCCGTCCGGAATATCCCAGCTCTCGATCTGATAAAAGTGTTTCAGCAGCGCCTGATTCAGGGTTTTTACCGCCTGCGGATCGGCAAAATCGATCGAGCTGTCGCCACGCGGCGTGGTGACAATAAACGCCTGCAACGCAGGGTGGGCGGCGATCAGCGCGGGAAAATCGTAGCGTTGACGATGACGATTACGGGGGTGCAATTGACTCTTGGTGGCGGGCTGTTTCATCAGGTTCTCTCTCTGGTAACGCCGCGTAAGATACCCGCTACGGAAAAAAGCGTAAACAATTGCCGCGCATTTTTTCACGCTGAACAGGCTAAGATGAAAAGATTAACCCACAATAAGGATCATCATGTCTCGTCAACGCTACTCTTATCAGCCGCGCGCCGGTCACGGCCTGCCGCACGATCCGCTGAATGCCATCATCGCCCCACGTCCTATCGGCTGGATTAGTTCACAAAGCGCGGCGGGCGAGCGCAACCTGGCACCCTACAGCTTCTTTAACTGCTTCAATTACCAGCCGCCAATTATCGGCTTCTCCAGCCAGGGCAAGAAAGACAGCGTGCGCAATATTCTGGAAACCGGCGAGTTTGTCTGGAACCTGGTGACTCGCTCGCTGGCGGAAGCGGCAAATGAAAGCTCCGCCTCGGTGCCGCACGACACTGATGAATTTGCCCTGACCGGGCTGACGCCGCTCCCGGGCAGCCTGGTGCAGGCACCGATGGTGGCAGAAAGCCCGGTTAATTTCGAGTGTCGCCTGACGCAGCATTTGCAGCTGCATAACGCTGACGGCGTCGCACTGGATGGCTGGTTGATCCTCGGCGAAGTGGTGGCGGTACATATCGATCCCGATTTGCTGGAGGAAGGTATTTATCAAACCAGCAAGGCGGAGCCGGTATTACGCGCCGGTGGCCCCAGCGCCTGGTATGGTATCAGCGAAGCGCAGCGTTTCGATTTGATTCGCCCCGACGCCCGTAAAAAACCCTAAGGATAACCCGCCATGACATGCAGCATGGCCTGTAGGGAGAAGCGCGATGAACGTACCCGCAGCGTTAATTAAAGAAGCAATACAATGGCGTCGCCAGCTGCACGCCAGCCCGGAGCTGGGCTACGAAGAACAGGTGACCGCCCGCTTTGTCGCGCAACAGCTGCGCAGTTTTGGGCTACAGGTTGCTACCGGCCTGGCGGGCACCGGTGTTATCGGCACGCTGGAAACCGGGCCGGGCGCAACTATCGGCCTGCGTGCCGATATGGATGCGCTGCCGATCGCCGAGCTGGGCCACTGCGCCTGGCATTCGCAGCACCCCGGCGTGATGCACGCCTGCGGCCACGATGGCCATACCGCCATGCTGCTGGCCAGCGCCAAATGGCTGGCGCAAACGCGCCGCTTCAGCGGTACGGTGCATTTTATTTTTCAGCCCGCGGAGGAGAACCTCGGCGGCGCACGACGCATGGTGGAGGAAGGATTATTTCAGCGCTTCCCGATGGATGCGGTTTATGCGCTGCATAACTGGCCCGGACTCCCCCTTGGCGAAGTGGCGATCAACAGCGACGCGATGATGGCCTCGCTCGACGCCTTTGAAATCACCCTGAGCGGTAAAAGCTGCCATGCGGCGATGCCGGAAAGCGGTGCCGATCCGGTTGTGGCGGCGGCCCAGCTAATCGTGGCGCTACAGACGATTCCGGCACGGCGGCTCTCGCCGCTTGCCTCTTCGGTGGTCAGCGTGACGCAGATTCACGGCGGCGAAGCGATCAATGTGATACCAGAGAAAGTGACCCTGCGCGGTACGGTTCGCTGCCTGCAAAGCGACGTCAGAGAGAAAGTGCGGGCGCTGGTAGCCGATTTTGCCCGGACGCTGCCACAACCGCTGGGCGTAGAAGGCGCGATTCGCTGGTATCCCGGCTATCCGGTAACGCGTAATAACGCCGCCGCCGCCGCGCTGGTGCGTGAAGTCGCCAGCGCACAGTTTGGCACAGAGAAGGTGCATTGGCAGGTGAACCCTTCGATGGCGTCAGAAGATTTCGCCTGTATGCTGGAGGCCTGCCCCGGCGCCTATTTCTGGCTGGGCGCAGACGGCGCTACCCCTTCCCGCCCGCTGCATAACGCGTACTATGATTTTAACGACGCGCTGATTGAACATGGCGTTGCCTTCTGGCAGCGGCTGGTAGAAGCCCGTCTGCCGCCAGCTGCCTGACCAGCGCGTTATTCGCCGGCCTCAGCCTGTGCCGGATAGCCTGCGGCATCCAGCTGCGCCAGCGCCGCCTCCAGCGACGTACTGCGCCCGCTGGCGACATAGCAGCACGCAATTTGCAGCCGCAGCGCCTGCGGCACCGGACGCGCCTTCTCCACTACCTGCTGAATCCAGGCGGCGGTAGTTGCCGCGTCCTTACTCTGCGGCAGTTCGCAGCGCTGCTCAGGTTGACGCGCCAACAGCTCCTGCGGCTCGGCCCCAGCACCATTAATCCAGGCGATGGATGGACAGCGTAAAGGATTAGCGTAAACCTCTCCTTCCGTGCCGTTCAGCAACAGCGCGATGCCACCGCTGGCGCTGAAAAATTTACCGACGCGCGGAATGTATTCCGGGTGCGAGACGCTGGCAAGACGCAGCGCCGCCGTTTCGCCAAATGGCGTAATCAGCTTCGCCAGCGTATGGGCGCTGTTGCGCACTCCCAGCCGCCAGCGCAGTCCCAGCTGTTTCGCTAGCGGCGGACAGAGCGTATCCACGCTGATAAAGACTGGCTCGCCGCTCTCCAGCCTCGTCTGCGCCTGCGCGATATCGGCGGCGGGCGCAATCCCCAGCGCCTGAAACACCGCCTCGCTGGTGACGCGCGTGGCATCTTCACTGACGCCATGTACCACCACCGGAAAACCGAGGCGCGAGAGCAGCAGCGCCAGCAGCGGCGTCAGGTTACCCTGGCGACGTGCGCCGTTATAGCTGGGGATCACTATCGGCAACGGCTTGCCTGCGGGCGGCGTCAACGGCAGCACGCGCTGTTGCAGGGCGCGATAAAAGCCCGCCAGCTCCGCCTCGCCTTCTCCCTTAATGCGCATTGCCACCAGCAGCGCCCCCAGCTCCAGCTCCGGCACTTCATCATTCAGCATGGCACGATAGAGTTGATAAGCGGTCTCTTCATCGAGATCGCGGGCGTGGTTTTTGCCGCGTCCCACTTCTTTAATCAGTTGGCTGTACTGCAACATTTAACGCTTTTCCTTTTTTCGTCGTCGTCCCGCCGGAACCGTTTTGGCACGCTCTGGCTGCTTTATCGGGCCGTCAGGCATCGGCGGCTGCGCGATGGGGAAAACCGGCAGCGCTTTTAACAGGCGCGCACCATAGGCTTTGGTCATCAGACGCCGATCGTAAATCACGATTTCACCGCTACACTGGTGGCTACGAATTAAGCGCCCTACCTGCTGTATCAGGGTAAAGGAGGCGCTCGGCAAGCTTTGCACCTCAAACGGATAGCGCTTCAGGCTTTTCAGCCACTCGCCTTCTGTCAAAATTACCGGACTGTCCACCGGCGGAAAAGCAATTTTATGAATATGTACCTGCGTCAGCAGTTCGCCTTTCAGATCGAGCCCTTCGGCAAACGACTGTAGCCCTACCAGCACGCTGGTTTCTCCCTGCTCTACCCGCTTGCGGTGTAACTCTACCAGCCGGTAGCGTGGCTGATCGCCCTGCACCAGCAGCATCAGACGCAGATCGCTGAGATGCGAGATAAATTGCTGCATGGCGCGATTGCTGGCGAACAGTACCAGCATACCCTTGTGCTCGCCCGCCTCGACCTGATGACGAAAGAAATGGGCCATCTCGGCGATATGCTGCGCCTCGTTTGCCATCAGCGGCTCGTAGCGCATCTGCGGAATAACCAGTCGCCCCTGCTCCACATGGTTAAAGGGCGAGCCAAGAGCCACAAAGCGGTCGCCCACCTTTTCGCTCAGGCCGGAAAGCTCCTGCAGGCGGTTAAAGCTGTTTAGCGACTGTAACGTAGCCGAAGTCAGCACCACATGCGGTACTTTGCGCCACAATAGCTTCTCCAGCTGTTCGCTGACGCGGATACCGGCACAGTGGAAAAAAAGGTGCGGCTGCCCTTCGCGCAGCTCACGGCTGACCCATTTCGACACCGGCGCGCCGGAAGCATGCTCCATTGACGCCAGCCGCCACAGCTTGCTGATGCCTTCAAACCAGCCAAAAGCACGGTTCATCTGCAATAACGTGCGATGCAGACGTACCACGTCATACTGCCCGGTTTTCTCGCTAAGATCGTTCAGCAGCGCTTCCGCCAGCCCGCGTAGCCCGTCGCTCAGTTTGTAGAGCCGGGCGCACAGCGCCATCATCTCGTCTGGCAGCTGCCCCATTTCAAAGCGAAATTCCGCCTCCTGCGGCTCCGGCGGCAGCCAGAGCGCCAGAATGCGCACCAGGCTGGCGAGCTGTTCGCGCCATTCATCACAGTGGATTTTCAGCCTTTCAACATTTGCCAGCGGCGGCGGCGTTTTCGGTCGAAACTGCGCCATACAGGTTTCCACCAGCCGTACAAAGAGATCGAGTTGCAGGTGGGTAAAGCCTGGCGAAATATCAGCGCTGGTTTCCAGCGCGTCGCGCGCCACTTCCGGCAGGTGATGCCCCTCATCCAGCACCAGCAGCAGCTGTTTGGCTGGCGGCAGCACCGATTCGCTCTCCAGCGCCGCCATCACCAGTGCATGGTTCGCCACCACCACATCCGCCTGTTCTATCTCGCGACGGGCAACGAAAAAGGGACACTCACGATACCAGTGGCAGTTACGCCCCAGACAGTTCGCTTTATCGGTACTGAGCCGTTGCCAGAGCGAATCGCCAATCGCCTCTTCACTGTGATCGCGCAGACCGTCCCACTGATAGCGGTTTAACGCTTTCTCCAGCCTGACGCACTGCGTTCGCTCTTCTTTGCTGGCAACCATCTCTTCATCGAGAAACAGCAACAGATCGCCCTGCTGTTCGCTGTCGGTCGCCAGCGCGTTCAGGTTACGCGGACAAACATAGCGCCCACGCCCGAAGGCAGCGGTGAATTTCAGTTCGGGAATAATTTTTTTCAGCAACGGCAAATCTTTACTGTAGATCTGATCCTGCAACGCCACGTTCGCCGTGCTGACGATCAGCGGCTTCTCTTCCGCCCGCCCAACGGCGATACCGGGAATTAGATAGGAAAGGGTTTTACCCACGCCGGTAGGCGCTTCAATCGCCAGGTGCCGCCCTTCTTCACCGGTCAGGGTTTTTGCCACTTCGGCAATCATCTGCCGCTGCGGCGCACGCGGAATAAAATCGGGAACCTGCTGTTGCAGCGCTTTATACCATTCGCCAATCTGCGCTTTTAACGCTGCGGTTAATGCCATCTTGCTCTCTTCCTGCCTTGATAACCTGTATTTTTACACAGTATCGCGCTGGCGTCAGCCGCTTATCAGCGAATCTGGAAGATAGCTTCCGTAACGAGCAGGCGTGGAGCAGAAACTAAGCCAGCCGTTTATACATGACGGTCGTGGCATCCATCGCGCCTTCAGGAGACTGCGCGTAATAAGGAATCGCGCCCGCGATCTCCCAGCCGAGCGAAAGATAGAGCAGGCTGGCGATATCGCCGCTGCGGGTATCCAGCACCATCAGGCTGCGCCCCGCCTCTCTGACATACTGTTCCGCCCGCTGCATCAGCTGGCGCGCAATGCCCTGCCGACGCGCAGCCGGATGTACCAACAGCTTGCCGATTTCGGCCCGATGGCGGCCATTGGGCATGCTGTTCCAGATAATGATGACGGTCGCTACTACCTGTCGCCGCTGGCGCGCCACCAGCAACAGCCGCTCGTCGCGATCGAGACTGGCGAAAATATCCAGCCAGAAGTTGCGCATCAACGGGCGATCCATCGGATCGATAAAACCTACGCTGGCACCATCCGTTACGCATCCCTGTAGCACATCGGTCAGCGCTTCCAGCTCGCCGCGTGCCTGCTGTCCGTTCAGTAGCTGATACTCGATCATCGACACTCCTGTGGTAAAAAAGCGCTCATTTTTGCGGGATAGCCATACGCCGCTATTGGTATGCTTAACAAAATGAGAATGCGTAGTTTTGTGGGTGCGATCAAGTTGTACAATCTAAAAAAGAATGTACAACTTGCCGCACCTCCGCTAAGGTTAAAGCAGAAATTCCCGTTCCTATGACAAGCAGAGGAAGTGCATGACCCTATACAGCATCGGTGATGTCGCCGAACGCTGTGGTATCAACCCGGTAACGTTACGCGCATGGCAGCGTCGCTATGGGCTGCTGAAGCCACAGCGTACCGAAGGCGGGCACCGACAGTTTGACGATGAAGATATCCAGCGCATTGAAGAGATCAAGCGCTGGATCGAAAGCGGCGTGCCGGTAGGTAAAGTTAAGGCGCTGCTGGAAGGCGACAACGTAAATGCCCATGATGGCTGGGTGTCGTTGCAGGAAGAAGTGATGAGCGTGCTGCGCTATGTACGTCCTTCTAAGTTGCGAACAAAAATTGCCGCGATCGGTCGTGAACATCCTGTGGATGCGCTTATCGATCACGTATTTGTCCCGGTACGACAGCGCCTCGGACTGGATCAAAATACCGCAAAGGCGATGTGCAGCCTGCTTGATGGCGCGCTGATTGATTATGTTGCTTTCTGCCTGACCGGCACGCGTAAAAAAGCGGGTAAAGATGCGCTGATTATTGGCTGGGGCGTGGAAGATCGTACCCGCATCTGGCTGGAGGCCTGGCGGCTGGCGCAGGCAGGATGGCGCATGGATGTACTGGCAGAACCGCTGGAAAACCCACGCCCTGAGCTGTTTCCTGGACAACAGATTTTCGTCTGGACCGGTAAAAAGCTGACCCGGCGACAAATGGAGCAGTTTGCTCACTGGCACGAACAGGGTTTCTTAATTGCTCTGCACGGTCACAGTTAAATCTGCGTTAAAGAGGCGTAAATTACCTGGTCGCCGAGGGCGGATCGCGCTATGATCCGTTCTCATGTTTTATCTTTACAGGCAATACGATGAACTGGCAGAAATTCCTGGTCGGCACGCTCTTTTTTATCATGGCGGTCGGCGGCACCGGCGGTTTAATGCTGGTGGGCTACACCATTATTTTACATTCCCGCTAAGCCAGCGTTGCAGGCGCTCAAACAGGCGATCTACCACCAGCGCCAGTAACGCCACCAGCACCGCCCCCTGAATCACATACGCCGTATTAAATCCGCTCAGGCCGATAATCACCGGCGATCCCAGGCTTTTGGCCCCCACCGTTGAGGCGATCGCCGCAGTACCGATGTTGATAATGGTTGAGGTACGAATGCCTGCCAGTATCACCGGCGCTGCCAGCGGTAACTCAACACGCGTCAGCCGCTGCCAGCCGCCCATGCCAACGCCGTGCGCCACTTCGCGTGCGCTTTCCGGCACCGATTCCAGCCCCGCCAGCGTTCCCTGCAAAATGGGCAGGATGCCATACAGCAGCAGCGCAATCGCCGCAGGCCACTCGCCGAAACCGATCACCGGCACCGCTACCGCCAGTACCGCTACCGGCGGAAAAGTTTGTCCGGCAGCGGCCAGCGTCTCGATCAGCGGACGAAACTCACGCCCGGCACGGCGCGTCACAGCGATGCCCGCACTGATGCCGATCAGCGTGGCGCCGAAGCTGGAGGCGGCTACTAACGTAATATGCGCCAGCGCCAGCCGTAAAAAACTTTCCTGCTGGTAGACCGGACGATCCAGCTGCGGAAACCAGGCGGCAAATAACGGGCCGCTGTACGGCATCGCCAGCAACAGCAGCACAAACAGCACGATAAGCCACAGCAGTGGATCGTACAGCCACCTCATCATGCCCCCTCGCGCTGGCGTAGCAGATCGCTAAAGTGCAGCACGCCCAGCGGCACGCCCAGGGAGTCGGTCACCGGCAGCTTATCGGTCTGGCGGGTAATAAACAGTGAGAGCGCTTCGCGCAGCGAGGTATCAGCAGTAATCGGCGCTGTCTCCTCCAGCCATTCGCCGCGTCGGGCCGCTGCGCCGGCCTGGTCCAGCGCCAGCAGACGCACGCCCAGCTCGCCGCGCCCAAAAAAATCGCGAACAAACTCATTCGCCGGACGCGCCAGCAGATCCAGCGGTTTACCCTGCTGCACGATGCGTCCGTTATCCATCAGTACAATATTATCCGCCAGCGTTAGCGCCTCATCGATATCGTGTGTGACCAGTACGATAGTGCGTCCCAGCAGGCGATGAATACGAATCATCTCCTGTTGTAGCGCGCCACGGGTAACCGGATCGAGTGCGCCAAAGGGCTCATCCATCAACAGCACTTCAGGATCGGCAGCCAGCGCCCTTGCCACACCAACGCGCTGCTGCTGCCCACCGGAAAGCTGATGCGGATAACGGTGGCGCAGTTCATCATCAAGGTTAAGCAGCGCCAGCAGCTCGGTTACCCGCGCCTGTCTCTTCGCCTGCGGCCATTTCAGCAGGCCTGGTACGGTGGCGATATTTTTTTCCACCGTCCAGTGCGGAAACAGCCCAATTGACTGAATGGCATAGCCCATGCGTCGCCGCAGCGCCTGCGCATCGAAGCTGCGAATCTCTTTACCGGCAAACTGGATGGTGCCTGCATCATGCTCAATTAGCCGGTTAATCATTTTTAGCGTGGTCGATTTGCCGGAGCCGGAGGTACCGATCAGCACGGTAAAAGTCCCTTCGGCGATATGCAGGTTAATCCCATCCACCGCCGCCTTATTGGCAAAAAATTTACTGACCTGATTAAACTGGATCATAGATTGCGCTTCTCCAGCAGCGAGATAAGGATTTTAAACAGGGCATCCACCAGCACCGCCAGCGCAACCACCGGAATAACGCCAAGCAGCACCAGCTCCAGTGCACTGCTTAACAGCCCCTGAAAGATAATGGCGCCGAAACCGCCCGCGCCAATTAGCGCGGCGATCACCGCCATGCCAACCGTCTGGATAGTCACCACCCGCAGGCCGCTGAGCAATACCGGCAGCGCCAGCGGCACCTCAACCAGCCAGAAACGTTGGATGCGCGACATGCCCATGCCGCTGGCGGTTTCCCTGACGCCCGCAGGCACCTGTTGCAGTCCGGCCACCACGCTGCGTACCAGCGGCAGCAGCGCATAAAGCACTAAGGCAATCAGCGCGGGAGCCAGGCCAATACCGCTAACGCCCAGCCGCGCCAGCCAGGGAAAGCGACTAACCAATCCAGCCAGCGGCGCAATCAGCAGCCCAAACAGCGCCACTGACGGCACGGTCTGGATAATATTCAGTACGGAAAAGACGGAGGCCTGCCAGCGCGGGCGGCGATAGCAGAGGACGCCCAACGGCACGCCCAGCATCAACGTCGGGATCAGCGTGGCGATCAGCAGCAATAAATGACGCGCCAGCGCCTGATCGAACACATCCTGGCGGTTGGCGTACTCTTTCAGCAGAGACAGCTGATCGAGCTGCCCGCCGAGCAGCAGCAGAAACAGCGGCAGCCATAGCTGCGCATTCAGCAGCAGCCGCAGCGAGGCGTTACGCGTCAGGCGCATCACGCTATCTGACGCGATCAGCAAGCAGAGCGCACAGGCTGCCCACAGCCCACTACCGAAACCGGTGCGCGCCAGCGTGTTGCTCTCCTGCGCCAGCGTCTCTGCCGCATGGCCGCCTAATGCTACCAACAGCGTTAACAGCAGTTCACTGAGCGATAACGTCAGGATGAAGGTTGGGCGTTTAAGCGGCTGCCAGGCAAGCAAAAACAGCAGGGGCAGAATGACTAAAATCAGCCAGCCCGCGCCATGCAGCAGCTGCGTTAACATCACCGGCTGACCGGAGACAAGCCGATTAGGGGCAAAGCTGGCAAACGGCAGCGCAAACAGCGCTGCCGTCAGCAGCAGCGTCAGCAGCAGCAGGACGCGGTTATACAGGGCGAATCGCAAAATCACTCCATCAGCCTGATGAGGTTATCAGGCGTACCCGCTACAGCAGTTTGTTCTGTTGCAGCCAGTCGGCAGCGACTTTTTTCGCATCCTGGCCTTCAACGGCAATTTTGGCGTTCAGTGACTGTAGCGCCTTTTCATCCAGCGCGGCAAACACCGGCTGTAGCCAGTTAGCGATATCAGGATGCTGTTTCAGCACCGCGGCGCGGATCACCGGCGCAGGCGCGTAGATAGGCTGTACGCCCTGCGGATCGCTCAGAGTTTGCAGCCCCAGCGCGGCAACCGGGCCATCGGTGCCGTACGCCATCGCAGCATTGACTCCGGAGGTTTGCTGCGCCGCCGCTTTGATCGTTACCGCAGTATCACCGCCCGCCAGCGACAACAGCTGATCCTGTTCCAGCTTAAAGCCATAAGCTTTTTCAAACGCGGGCAGCGCATCGGCGCGCTCAATAAACTCGGCGGAAGCGGCCAGCTTAAAGTTGCCGCCCTGTTTCAGATAGCGGCTGAGATCGGCCAGCGAGGCCAGCTGCGCTTTTTGCGCCAGATCGCCGCGCACCGCGATGGTCCAGGTGTTATTAGCAGGCGCAGGCGTCAGCCAGACCAGCTGGTTTTTCTCGGCGTCCTCTTTTTTTACCTTCTCATAGCCCGCTTTGGCATTTTTCCAGGCGGCATCGCCCGCCTGATTAAAGAAAAATGCGCCGTTACCGGTATATTCGGGATAGATATCCAGTTCGCCCGCCACAATAGCGCCGCGCACCACCTGCGTGTTGCCAAGCTGAATCTTATTTACCGTCGGCACGCCATGTTTTTCCAGCACCTGCAAAATAATATTGCCCAGCAGCGAGCCTTCCGTATCAATTTTAGATCCCACGCGTACCGCATCAGCAGCATGCGCACTTCCCACCAGCGCGAGCAGTGCGGTAAGCGTTATTAAGCCGCGACGTGCAGTAGCGAAAGCCATAGTTTTTTCCTTTTATTAAGAGTTTTTCAAAGCGTAGCGCAATTCGCCGTGCATGTCGGAAAAACACATTTTTTCTGCGGGATGCTACCCAGGAAGAGATACCAGCGGAAAAGAGAGAGCGGCTGATGACGTCGGGCCGCATCATAAGCAGAGTCAGGAATAAATGGGCGGTTCAGGCGGGCGTTAAAAACATCGGCTGCGGCAGCCCGCCATTGTTAGCTACAGGCGGCGAGCGGGGTTTCTTGTGCAGCAGCGCCTTGCGTAAAACGCGCCAGGTGAGCAGGAATACGTGCGAAGGTATGTAAAAACCACGGAGTAAAACGTTCGGGATGGCGTGCTATCTCTTGCTCGATCTCTGCCAGCGAGAGCCAGCGGCTGGCATCAGCTTCGTCAGGATTAAGCTGTGGTTGACAGTCGCTAACGGCGAAAAAAACGTGCCCATATTCATGCTCCGTCAGCCCGTTACTCAGCGGCAGGTTATAGCTCAGCTCAAACACCGGCGTCAGCGCGAGGCGCAGCCCCATCTCTTCATACAGCCGCCGTTCCGCCGCCGCGCGCGTCGATTCATCTGGACAGGGATGTCCACAGCAGGTATTGCTCCAGAGACCGCCGCAGTGATACTTGCCGCTGGCGCGCCGCTGCAACAGCAGCTCATGTTGACGGTTGAAAACGTAAACCGTCACCGCGCGGTGCAGTAATCCCTTTTGATGAACTTCCAGCTTTTCCATTTTACCGGTAGGGCGATCGAGATGATCAACAAGGATAACTTCAATAGCAGACATGCAGGCTCCTTCAGATTTGTCTTAGCCATTGTGACATATCCGCCGCCGCGCCTGGCGAAAAATGTGATTGTCTTTATCACAAACCGCACGAAAAAATTTTTATCTGTGCGGCGTCCCGTAAATTAACGGGACGCCTGAAGGCTTTTTTACAGTTTGAACGCTTTCACAACCTGTTCCAGCTGCACGCTCTGCTCCTCCATCGCCTGCGCGGCGGCGGAAACCTGCTGCACCAGCGCGGCGTTCTGCTGCGTCGTGCTATCGAGCTGGTTAATCGCCACGTTGACCTGATCGATCCCCATGCTCTGCTCACGGCTGGCAGACATAATTTCTCCCATCAGCGTGGTGACGCTGGCGACGCCCTGCATCAGTTCATCCATGGTGTTACCCGCCTCGCCTACCAGTCGACTGCCCGCATCAATACTTGCTACCGAGGTTTCGATCAGCTTTTTAATTTCACGCGCTGAGTTAGCGGAGCGCTGGGCAAGGTTGCGCACTTCGCTGGCGACCACGGCAAAACCACGCCCCTGCTCTCCGGCACGCGCCGCCTCTACCGCCGCGTTCAGCGCCAGGATGTTGGTCTGAAAGGCGATGCTGTCGATCACGCTGATAATATCCACGACCTTACGCGATGAAGCATCAATATCGCCCATAGTGGTAACAACGTGACGCACTACCTCGGTGCCGCGTGCCGCCACCTGCGCCGCGTTATCCGCCAGCTGGCTGGCATGAGTGGCATTGTCGGCATTCTGGCGTACGGTGCCGGTCAGCTGTTCCATTGAGGCCGCCGTTTCAACGATTGAGCTGGACTGCTCTTCGGTGCGGGCAGAGAGATCGAGGTTACCGCTGGCTATCTGGCGCGAGGCGGAAGTTATCGCCAGCGCACTGTCGCCAACCTGACGCATCAGCCCCTGAAGATAAGAGATAAACTGATTGAAGCTCTGCGCGACAGCGTTAAATTCCGGGCTGTTGCTGGCAGGCAGACGCTGCGTGAGATCGGCACCGCCGGTAGAGAGCGCCAGAATATTATCATTCAGCAGGCTCAGACGTTTCATCATACTGCGGATGAAACCCAACAGCACCAACAGCAGCACAATCGCCAGAGGGATCTGTACCACGCCAAGACGCGAGAGCATAGAGTGCGTCTGCTGCGTCAGCAGGCTGGTCGGCACATCGCTTGCCAGATACCAGGGGCTACCGGCAATCGGCTGCACGAACAGCGTGCGATCGCCGGTTTCATCCTGATACTGGCTTTCAACCGGCTGTTGTCCGGCTCTGGCCAGCAACGTTTTCAACGGCGTGGCGAGTGACAGGCCCAGCTCGCTCAGGTTTTGCAGCTTTGGCGTATCGTTCACCAGCGCCGCGTTACCCACCACTTTACCGTCTGCTTCGACGATTAATACGCGCCCCTGGATCACTTCACCCATCTCTTTTGCCAGATGGTTAAAGAATCCCAGCGTTACGTCGATGGTAGAAACGCCCCATACGGCCCCGTTACGGTAGATCGCCATCGCACAGTTGGTACGCGGCTGCGGGCTGGCGGCATCCTGATAGGCGTTAGCCCAGGCGCAGCTGCCTTTTCCGGCGGCCAGTCCCGCTTTGTACCACGGCTGTTCGTAATATTTATCCGCTTCCGGCGAGTTCCAGAAGGTGTTCAGTTGCAGATGGGCGCTGGCGTCGCGGGCGAAGAAGGTACTGAATCTTTCCCGGTCCGCCGCGCGCATACCGGGTAATGGCCAGATGCCGCCGCCGAAAACGTTGCTGTCCTGATACTGGTTCACCAGCGCAGGCAGCAGGCTGTCGATAGACGCGCTGTCCATAACGCTGACCGCCTCAGTAATTGTGCGCTGCTGTGCCTGTACGCGGTTCATCTGCTCGACGATCCGCGCCGCCAGCGCATCCACCTCATAGCGAACCAGACGCTCTTCATTGGTTTTTAACTGCGGGGAAACAAAGAGATTAATAACCACTACGGTAACCGCCATCAGCAGCAGAAAAAACGCTACCAGGGCTAACGTAAAGCGGGCCTGCGTCGTTTTTAACATGTCCACACCCTTAACTGAAAGGGCCTGATTGCCCTTCTGATGTTAACGGCGTGTAAGGGCGTTCCTTGAGGCGATCGCGATCAAATTTTTTCAAATATTGCGCGGCGAGACTGATTATTCTTCCTGTTCAACTACCTGCTGACGCGGGCGGAAAATGTGGCTGGCTCCATACTGCAACAGGCGCGTAACCAGCTGCATTCCTCCACTATCTTCCTGCTGAGCAAATGCCTGCTCTGCGGCGGTAACCGGCGTGGTCCAAAGCAGGTTAACCCGCTCGCCTTCGCGCTTCGGCAGCGTAAACTGACCGCTTTCACCGCCGAGCGTGGCGGAAAGTAAAAATCCTTCAAAGCCAACCGGCGCGACGGAGGAAGTGAGGATATGCCCCTCGCCCAGCCAGTTAAGGCTGCTCCAGGGATAGTGCGCATAGTTCGCCAGCGCGCTGGCCATGCGGATAGCATTATCTTCGGTCATGACTTCCGCATCGATCGCCATCGCCAGTTCGGTACGGCGATACTGCGGTGCCAGATCCTCATAGAGAAAATCGACCCAGGGCATCGGACGGATACACATGCCCAGAGTAAAGAAATACCAGACGCCCTGATGATAGTGCTGTGAAAGCGCCATCGGTGGCCAGCGCCCTTGATCGATGCCGTAATATTTCACCGACGGGCCATAGTGCGCTTCGTAACACTGCAATAAATCGTGTTCCACCGGCTGCCAGAGATGACCATCATGCCAGTCGCGCCAGAACTGCCGGTGTGTCAGCGCCATGGCGTAATATTGATTAGTCGAGGCAGAACCGAGCGGCGCGGTCAGCCGGTTCTCTTTAATACAGCCTGCGGAAAAGCTGACCTGTTTATTTTGATAAAGGCTCCAGCCAGGAATAACCGCCAGCAGCTGTCCCTGATACCAGACCGCGGCACCATCGTCGGTTGGTTCCCAGATAATTTGCAGCCCGGCGGGATCGAGCGCGGGCTCCGCCTCCAGCGTACGGCAGCAGTCGGCGCTGAGCAGTGGCGCAATGCCCTGTTCTATCGCTTCACGATCTTCCTGCAACGGCGCAGGCAACAGGTTACGCAGCCAGCAGCCACGTACCGCAAAGCGCGAGCGAAACGGCTCGGTGGGCCAGATATAGAAATAGGCGGCCCGTTCGGTCTGTTCGATGATGGCGGTTAACGTCTGTTGCTGATTGGTGACCTCAGCAATCAACTGCGAATTTGTCATAATGCCTCAACGCAACGTAGAGGAATCCATTTTCCCCGATAATAGGGTAGGATCCCTTTTCTCGCCACGCAGCGGCAAGGGTAAAAGTCTCAAAATCATGCATAATGCAGCATTTTACGCGCCCTGAAACACCGCAAGAAAATTAGCCATGGCAGGCAAAATGCCTCCGCGCTGTTTTTCCGTGACGCTGCCCGTAATGACATAAATGGGTTAAAACTCTTCTTTGGCGCTTTTTGAAGACGATAACGGGCAAATAAATGTCTTTAGCTGTCTGCCGCTACGTTCAGCAATAAGATTTCACACTCTTTTACGCAGCATTACTCAGTAAATAAGTCATTGTTTATATTGTTTATTATTAGAAATCATTAGCATAGAATTTAATAAACAATTATTTTTCATGCAGTTAAAAGCGAAACGCCAGATAGTTGCCTGACAGCATCACCTCTACCAGGCTTTTAAAGCTAATGCAGTACACCGATATACACCATCAGAGGGAGACAGACTTATGACGATGCAATCGCTAAACGATCTGTTTGTTCATACTTTGAGCGATGTTTACAGCGCGGAAGTTCAGTTAACCAGGGCGCTGCCGAAAATGGCGGAGGCCGCTACCGAAGCGAAACTTGTCGAAGGTTTTACGCAGCATCTGGAAGAAACCAAAGGCCATATTGAGCGGCTCGACCAGGTTATCCAGGCGCTCGATCGGGTAGCGTTACAGAACGTCACCTGCGTGGCGATGGAAGGGCTTATCAAGGAGGGTGAGGAGATTATTCAGGAAGTAGAGGAAGGGCCGGTGCGTGATGCGGGTCTGATTGTTGCCGCTCAGAAAGTCGAACATTATGAGATATCGAGCTACGGTTCGCTGATGGCGTTGGCGAAAAATCTGGGCTATGACAATGTTATCTCTATCCTGAAGAGTACCCTGGATGAAGAAAAAACCACCGATGAAAAACTGACTATGCTGGCGGAGCAGCAGGTAAATCAGCACGCTGCCTGACGCACGCCATCAAAGGGCTATCCCCGTTTGATTTTTTCTACAGAGCCTGTATAAACCGATTGGTTAGCTGCCGATCGGTTTTTAATACGCATCTATACAGATTAACACAACGTTATCTTTCATTGCGCAGTAACCCCAGCCCCAAGGTGAGCAAATAGCCCAGTAGAAAAAAGCCGGAGAAACCGATGAATTTCATAAAACCATTAAATAAAAATAGCGACATAAGCGCAGCAAAGGAACAGACTCCGGTGATAACTGCCTCTAAAATATGCGAGACTGCCCAGCTAAAAAATTTAACTACCGAGAATTTTGCATATTTCACTCTGAACTCCTTTGCAAATTATGTTATGTACATTCAGATATTCAAGGTAAGGCTCCAGTTGCGGTTCAACGAGAAAATAAACCATATCAAGATTGTTTCGGGAAACCTTATCGTAAGTCATTCTGTATTTATATTGCATGCGCCTTGAGGCTAAGGCTGCTTCTTCTATCAGCCCCTGAATCATCAAAATGTTTAGCGAAAAAGAAGTTCCGAAATGAATAAACTTACGCCATGCATATGTTGACGCAGCATGGCGAATCATCGTAGTAGTTACAGTATGAGCGAACATGAACTGCGCTCCGGTTTTACCCGCTAACCGACCCAAACCATAACCAATTTTGTCATTAATAGCCGATCGTGTACTTTCATCCAGCCTTTCATAAAAATCCAGCATTACTGTAGTAATCAAACGCCTAACTGGCTCTTCTTTATTTCCTAATGATTTAACAAGCTTAAAAAACCTTTCCGTTTCAATTTGGTTTCTGGATTTAAGATCGCTACCAGACAAACCACTCCCCTGCCAAGTTCTTTTTATTCCATTATAAATTCCGCCTGGTACAGATGAAATACCTGCTAAAATACCGTAAGCTATTTCTTTCTTATCCATAGTCATATAATCTTTTAAACAGGCATGCCTGTCAGATATGTTATCTTATAAAAAAACAGACTTTATCATCTCCATTCCCAAGTTAACAAGTACCATAATTAAAAACTCCCATACTAATAATCAATAATAATAAATTTAAAGCAAACGCCGTATTATTTTGCATTTTAACGTTCCTTACCTTATTTCAATGTTGCTTACAAGCCATTATTTTTGTTATCTACTTCTCCTTTTGCCTTCATTTTTTCAAAAGTGTGATGCAACGCATAACCGTAACATCGCCACATTGTTTTTCAATTATTAAAATTTATTTTTAAACTTCCCTTCCCTGTTCTCCTTCAGAGATTCAATACATTGACGGCATTAATAAAAGAGAGAATTACCCTGATTACCGGCGGCGATCGCGATCTCGGTACGCTGACCGGGCTGGTAAACAACGCCGCCGTGCTTAAACCGCAGGCCTCTGTTGAACAGCTGGACGCAGCGCGTATCGCTTCGCTGTTTGCCGTTAACGTTACCGGCAGCTTTCTCGATATGGCAGGCGGCAAATAGCGTAGCCTTCACGGAAAAGCCGTTTATGCCGACAAAAAAACCGACCGGCGCTAACCGGTCGGTTTCACCGTCGCATACCATTACAACAGAGTGAATTCGGCATCCTGCGTTCTGACCGAATCAAGCCCGATCATCACTTTAAACTTGCCCGGCTCCACCACCTGCTGCATACGCTGGTTCCAGAACGTCAGCGCCTCAGCGTCAATCGGGAAACGCACGGTCTGCGATTCGCCCGCCCTGAGCATGATGCGCTTAAAGCCCTTCAGTTCTTTTACCGGACGGCTGACGCTGGCAACCTCATCATTCAGGTAAAGCTGTACCACCGTCGCACCGTCGCGTTTGCCGCTGTTGGTAACGGTGACGCTCGCCTCCAGCGTGCCGTTGCGCGGCATGGTGGCTGAGGAGAGTTTTACCGGCGAGACGCTGAAAGTGGTATAGCTCAGCCCGTAACCGAACGGGAACAGCGGCCCGTTAACCGCATCGTAGTAATGCGAAGTATATTTGTTCGGTTTTAACGGATTATAAGGGCGACCGGTAGGCAGATGGTTGTAGTAGATCGGAATCTGCCCAACCGAACGCGGGAAGGAGACCGGCAGCTTGCCAGATGGGTTGTAATCGCCAAACAGCACGTCGGCGATGGCGTTGCCTCCTTCGGTGCCGCTAAACCAGCTTTCCAGCATCGCATCCGCCTGCTGATATTCATGGGTCAGCGCCAGCGCACGCCCGTTCATCAGCACCAGCACCAGCGGTTTGCCGGTGGCTTTCAGCGCCGCCAGCAATTTTTGCTGGCTTTCCGGCAGCGTCAGATCGGTGCGGCTGGAGGCTTCGTGCGCCATACCCTGCGCTTCGCCCAGCGCCAGTACCACCACATCCGCCTGCTTCGCCGTGGCGACCGCCTCATCAATCATCTGCTGCGGCGTACGGCTGTCAACGGTTACCGCCTGCTCATACTGGTTAAGGAAATCCTGAATGCCTTTATGATCGGTGACGTTCGCGCCTTTGGCATACAGCAGGGTTGCCTTGCCAGCGGTGGCGTTTTTCATCCCCTGTAACAGCGTCACTGATTGCTTCGCTACGCCCGCTGCCGACCAGCTGCCCATAATATCGCGCTGGCTGTCTGCCAGCGGGCCGATCAGCGCAATGGTACCGGCCTTTTTCAGCGGCAGCGTTTCCAGACGGTTTTTCAGCAGCACCATACTTTTACGCGCCACGTCGCGCGCATCTTCACGATGCAGGCGACTTTCCGCATTGGTATCTACCGGATCGCTGCCCTTCGGCCCCAGATGGCTATAGGGATCGTTAAATAATCCCATATCATATTTCACGTTCAGTACGTGACGCGCCGCATCGTCAATCTCCTGCTGCGATACCACGCCGCGCTTCACCAGTCCCGGCAGATATTTGCTGTAGTATTCATCGCCCATGCTCATATCGATACCGGCCTTCAGCGCTACCCGCACCGCATCCTGCGGATCGCTGGCGACGCCGTGTTTAATCAGCTCTTTAATCGCGCCGTGATCGCTGATGGTAATGCCTTTGAATTTCCACTCGTCGCGCAGCAGATCCTTGAGCAGCCAGCCGTTAGCGGTAGCCGGTACGCCGTTGATTGAGTTCAGGGAAACCATTACCCCGCCGCTGCCCGCATCCAGCGAGGCCTTGTAAGGCGGCATATAGTCCTGGAACATGCGCTGCGGGCTCATATCCACCGTATTGTAGTCACGCCCGCCTTCCACGGCACCGTACAGGGCGAAATGTTTCACGCTGGTCATCAGCGCATAGCGATCCGCCGGGCTTTTGCCCTGCATCGCCTTCACCATCGTCGCGCCCATCTGTGAGGTGAGCCATGTATCCTCGCCAAAGCCTTCCGAGCCACGGCCCCAGCGCGGTTCACGCGTGACGTCCACCATCGGTGCCCAGGTCATATTCAGGCCATCATCTGCCGCTTCATAAGCCGATACCCGGCCTACGCGCGCTACCGCATCAAGATCCCAGCTGGCGGCCAACCCTAACGGAATCGGGAAGATGGTGCGCTGCCCGTGCACCACGTCATAGGCGAAGAACAGCGGGATTTTCAGGCGGCTGAGCTGCATGACCTGATCCTGCATGGCGCGGATATCGGGACGGGTAACGGTATTGAAAATCGCCCCGACCTGACCGTTTTTAATCATCTCGCGGATCGCCTCTTTCGGGTTATCCGGCCCGACGCTGATCAGCCGCAGCTGACCAATTTTTTCATCCAGCGTCATTTTCGCCAGCAGATCGGTGACAAAAGCATCGCGCGCATCGGGCGTCAGGCGATGCGGGCCAAAAAGATCGTCAGCAAAGGCGGGCTGTACCGCCAGGGAAACCGCAAGACTCAGGGAATAAATCCATTTCATCAGATTGGGCTCTCAACAAAAACGCAGGAAGAGTTTTATAGTGGTATAGCAATAGGATAGCTTCAGTGTGCCACAGGAAAAGAATAGCAGGTAGTTTCCAGGACAGACGCTTTTCTGCCTGAGCTGCTAAAGTAGAATCGACTACATAACAGGACAATGGATATGCACCCTCATCAAACCCCTTCCAGCCAAAATCTGATTAATGAACTACGCCGTATCGTTGGCGGTAGCCATTTGCTGACCGATCCCCGCAAAACCGAACGTTACCGTAAAGGTTTCCGCTCCGGTCAGGGCGATGCGCTGGCGGTCGTTTTTCCGGGCACGTTGCTGGAGCTATGGCGCGTACTTCAGGCGGCAGTCGCGGCAGATAAAATTATCCTGATGCAGGCGGCGAATACCGGCCTGACGGAAGGGTCAACGCCAAACGGCAACGATTACGATCGCGATATTGTGATTGTCAGCACTCTACGCATGGATCGTATTCAACTACTGGACAAAGGTAAGCAGGTACTTGCTTTCCCTGGCGGCACCCTCTTCCAGCTGGAAAAAATGCTGAAGCCGCTGGGCCGCGAGCCGCACTCGGTTATCGGCTCCTCCTGTATCGGTGCTTCGATTCTCGGTGGCGTTTGTAATAACTCCGGCGGCGCGCTGGTTAAACGCGGCCCGGCCTACACCGAAATGTCGCTCTACGCGCAGGTGGATGAACAGGGCCAGCTGAAGCTGATTAACCATCTGGGTATCGATCTCGGCACCACGCCGGAGCAGATTCTGGGCAAGCTGGATGATGAAAGCTGGCAAGAGAGCGATGTTCATTACGATTCGCGCCAGGCCTCGGATCATAACTATGTTGAACGCGTGCGCGATGTCGATGCCGATACGCCGTCGCGCTTTAACGCCGATGCCAGTCGCCTGTATGAAGCTTCCGGCTGCGCGGGCAAACTGGCGGTGTTCGCCGTACGCCTGGATACCTTCGAGGCGGAGAAAAAGCAGCAGGTCTTCTATATCGGCTCTAATGACACCGCCGCGCTGGAAGATATTCGGCGTCATATCCTCGCGCATTTTAAAAACCTGCCGGTGGCGGGCGAATATATGCACCGCGATATGTATGACATCGCCGAAAAATATGGCAAAGATACTTTTATCATGATCGATAAATTGGGCACCGATAAGATGCCGCGCTTATTTACCATTAAAGGGCGCGTTGATGCCATGCTGAGCCGCTTCCCGATTTTCGGTGCGCATTTTACCGACCGGCTGATGCAAAAACTGAGCGCCCTCTTCCCGACGCATCTGCCGAAGAAGATGAAAACCTGGCGCGATCGCTATGAACATCATCTGATGCTGAAAATGTCCGGCGACGGCGTGGAAGAAGCACGTCAGTTCCTGAAAGATTTCTTCCGCGAAGGCGGCGGCGATTATTTCGAATGCACCGATGAGGAAGGATCGAAAGCGTTTCTGCATCGCTTCGCCGCAGCGGGTGCCGCGGTGCGCTACCACGCGGTGCATCACGATGAGGTGGAGGATATTCTGGCGCTGGATATCGCGCTGCGTCGTAACGACCGCGAGTGGTTTGAGAAGCTGCCGCCGGAGTTTGACGATAAGCTGGTGCATCGACTCTATTACGGCCACTTTATGTGCCACGTTTTCCATCAGGACTATATCGTGAAGAAAGGCGTGGATGCACATGCGCTGAAAGAAGAGATGCTGGCGATTCTGAACCAGCGCGGCGCGGAATACCCGGCAGAGCACAATGTGGGGCATCTGTATGAGGCCAAGCCGCAGATGAAAAAATTCTATCAGCAGCTCGATCCTACCAACAGCTTTAACCCCGGCATCGGCAAAACCAGTAAACAGAAAAACTGGGCCGGATGCGGCTGCGACGGCCATCATCACGCCGAACAGTAATAACCAGGCCGCCGGTTTCAACGCCAGGCGGCGCTGCCAACCACAACGGGCCGCCGGTTTAATCCGCGGCCCGTTTTCTGTCAGGGCTGCTGGGGATTTTTTACCACCACGTCGCCATTTTTCTGCTCGATAATCATCGTCTGCGGGCGCGACAGCACGATGCCCTCTTTACGCAGCCGGGTAAGCATATCAAACAGCAGATCGCTCTTCGCACTGCCGACCTGACGCTGCGTGGCGACGTTGCCGGTTACGCTCAGCACGATGCCCTGCGGCGTCAGATCTTTAAAGCTGACGGAAGGCTCCGGCGTTTCCAGAATACGTTCGTTCTCGTTATAGACCGCCAGCAGAATTTCGCGAACCTGCACCGGATCGATATCCAGCGGAAAGGTCAGCATAATGGTTACCACACCCTGCGCGTTACCCATAGTGGCGTTGCGCACGTTCTGCGAGATTAACTGCGAGTTAGGGACAATCACCGTTGATTTATCGCTTAGCTGGATTTCAGTGGCGCGCACGTTGATACGACGAATATCGCCTTCAATCCCGCTGATACTCACCAGGTCGCCCACTTTTACCGGACGTTCGGTAAGCAGAATCAGGCCAGAGATAAAGTTTTTCACAATCTCCTGGAGGCCGAAACCGATACCTACTGACAGGGCGCTGACAATCCATGCCAGCTTATTCCACTGTACGCCCATGGTAGAGAGCGTCAGCAGAATCACCAGCACATAGCCGATATTGCTGAACAGCGTCACCAGCGAGACGCGCATCCCGGTATCCATAGTGGTTTTCGGCAGGAATTCATTATCCAGCCAGCGGCGCACCGAACGCAGCACATAAATTCCGATGACCAGGCAGAGCAGCGCATTCACCAGATGGGCAGGCACGATATTCAGCGTCTCCAGCCCTTTGCCGCCCCAGAACTCTACCGCCTTTTGCAGCAGCTCAATCGGCGTTGAGGTGCCGAAAGTGCCGTTCAGCACCGCCACCGCCGCGAACAGCAGCAGGATAGTTTTCCCCAGCGCCGACAGTAGCGCCGCCGCCTGCGACAGATGACGCGCATCGATATTCAGCGAGGTTTGAATCCGTTTGCCGCTGGGGTTATTAACCGACAGCAGGGTTTCGCAACCGTCGCTGAGCAAATGGCTGAGGAAATAAAATGCGCCGCAGACGATACCAAGCCAGACCAGCTCATAGCTCAGGAAGCGCGCCAGGGTAACGTAACCCACCGCCAGCGACAGCAGAATCGCCAATCCAGCCAGCGTAATCGCCATCTGAATCAGACCAACCAGCGTTGATTTCGCCTCTGGCGTCTGCCCTTCCTGCACCAGCCGACGCCGCACGCGGCTGGAACGGAAACTAATGGAAAGCGCGGTAGCGCCCACCAGCAGCGCCGTCAAACCGTTCGCCAGAATAGTGGTTCCGACGCTGGTGCCTACGCTGCTGTTCAGCGCTTCTACGGTCTGGAAAATAAATACCAGCGTCGCGGTCAGTGGAGGAAACGGCTTCAGCGCCATTGCCACTTCGTTAGAAATAGCGGGCAGACGCCAGGAGGGACGCCGCGTGGAGAGAAAGGCGCGCCCCAGACCAGCGATCAACCCGCAGAACACGCTCAGCTGCACCAGACGATCGACAAAATCATGGACATCGTCAGAAACTTCCGCCCGACGGGTCAGCGCCTGATCGAGAAAGCTAAACGCCATTACCACCGCCACGAGCGTCGTCAGCGCAATCGCCGCAGCGAGGAAACTGCGCCGCAGCCGCCCTTCCGGCAGCTGATGGATACTGACCCAGGCGAGAAACTCCTCGCCGTAGCGCCGTCCCAGCGTGGCGAGCAAAACCGCCGCCACCAGCCACAGCAACGTTCCTGCCCGCCAGCCCGGTTCCCAGGCCAGCGCTGCGGTATCTACCAGTTCATCGCGGAAGCTGGCCAGCTTCTCACCATCCAGCTGCTGGACGTTAAACAGCGGCGACCAGAAACGCGATCCGAAGATGCTGCCGGAGTTCAGCGCCAGCTGGGTTTTCAGGTTATCGCGCCGCAGATTAACGATTTGCGCGCTGAGGTTCAGCGAGCCGCTTTTAATCGCTTCCGCCTGCTTGATCTGATCGTCCAGCTTTTGCTTTTGATTCTCCAGCGCGGCACGTTTGCGCGTCACCTCCGGCGTCTCTTTCACGCCGCTGTCCGGCTTAGGTGCGGGACCGAGCACTGCCAGCTGGGAAATCAGCTGCTGACTTTGCGGGATCAGCGCCTGACCCAGCGTATCAGCATTCCCCGACAGCTCCAGCGCCATGTCGTTTAGCTGTGACAGCTGCGCGTCATTGGTTTCGTCGGAAACCTGGCCTTTAATCTTATCAAGGATTTTTTGCATCTTCGGCAGCTCAACCGCCGCGTTAACCTTAACAGCGGTCTCGTCTTCCGCCGTTGCGGTCGACGCATCGCCGTCGTCTGCCGCATGCAGGTAGAGCGGAGCCAGCGCCAGCAACGCCAGCAGGCTCGCTCGCATCAATCGTAACCATTTTGCCATCGAACGTCGTTCCATTCTTTCCCATTACACGGCCCTGCCGCGATCGCGCGCCAGTGTATGCTTTTGCCTGTAGCTTCACTATAGGAAATCGGTAACAAATTTTCGTATTAAAGATAAGCAGTTGTTACTGAATGACGCCATCGCATTACGTGAACTGTGGGTTGACGCCGCCGGACGCGGCGTCGGAGGGAAATCTTATTCAACCGCCTCTTCAGCAGGGCTGGCGTTGCTGGCGGTTTGCGCCGATTTTTGTTTTTTATAGGCCAGTGCCGCCGCCGGTACCGGTGCGGATTTACCGGTTTCCAGCCAGCTACGCAGGCGATTGGCATCGGCAAAATGGGTATATTTGCCGAAGGCATCCAGCACAACCAGCGCTACCGGGCGCTGTTTAATCACCGTGCGCATCACCAGGCAGTGGCCCGCCTGATTGGTAAAACCGGTTTTTGTCAGCTGAATATTCCAGTCCGGCTTATAGACCAGATGGTTGGTGTTGCGGAAAGGCAGCGTGTAGTCAGGATTGCTGAATCGCGCCATCTGCTCATGGGTGGTGCTGAGCTGTCCGAGCAGCGGATAATGTTTAGTGGCGATCAATAGCTTTGTCAGATCGCGCGCGGTAGAGACGTTATGAATCGACAGGCCGGTTGGCTCAACGTAGCGGGTATGCGTCATGCCCAGCGCGCGCGCTTTGGCATTCATTGCGCGGATAAAGGCGTCGTAGCCGCCGGGATAGTGATGCGCCAGGCTGGCGGCGGCACGGTTTTCTGAGGACATCAACGCCAGCAGCAGCATATTTTTTCGGCTAATAGTGCTTTTTAAGCGCACGCGGGAGAAAACGCCGCGCATTTCCGGCGTCTGGCTGATATCGATATTTAGCATCTCATCCAGCGGCTGATGTGCATCCAGCACCACCATCGCCGTCATCAGCTTGGTGATCGACGCTATAGGCCTGATGCGATCGGGATGACTGGCGTAAAGCACTTTATTGGTATCTAAATCGACGATCATCGCGCTGCCGGAAGCGATCTGCGGCTGGGAGAGCGGCGCGGATGTGCTTAGCGGCGACGCGGCCAGCACCTGACCGGTCAGGCCCTGCGCGGAAAAAAGGAAAGCCAGACTCAGCAATGAATAACGAAATTTTGCGGGCATCGTTTAACAACTTACCGGATTAGGATTGCGCGCTGTGTGCAACACAGGCTGCCGCCGCGAAAGAGAGAGTGCGGCGGCTGGCAAGCAGCATAATACGCTGGCAACCCGGTAAAATCCTGGCGAAATTTTGTTTCCGGGCGTAAACAGGCCGCCGCTCACGGCGACGGCCCTGGCCATTAGCCTAACCGATAACCATAGCCCCACAGCAGCACCGTTAGCGCCAGCAGAACTTCAAACAGCAAAATACCGATCGCCAGCGTAGAACCAGAGAAGCGCAGGCTCTCTTCGCGATCGATATTTAACAGCTGCGGTATACCGATATACAGCAGATAGCCGGTATAGAGCAGCGCCAGCGCGCCAGCAAGCACACACAGCCAGACCAGCGGATAAAGCGCAATCACACCGCTGATAAACAGCGGCGTTGCGACATAGCCCGCAAACACCGTACAACGAGCCAGGCCGGGACGCTGCGGGTAGTCACGCGCCATCCAGTAGATCACCCGCCCCATTACCGCCACGCCACCTAAAATCAGCAGGTAGAACAGTACCGCCAGCATCAATCCGGTGGTGAAATCCAGCGGCACGGTACGCCCGCCGCCCAGATGCCAGCCGAGCTGCGTGGTGCCGATCAATGAGCAAACCACCGGAATTGCCGCCATCAGCAGCACGTGGTGGGTATAGTGATGGGAAACGCTTTCGTTTTCCCCTCTGATATTACGCATCTCCCGATCGGGATGCGCCAGAAGACCCCAGACATGGTTCATTGCTTTACCCTCCGCCGTCACTGACCGCCCGATGCGGTTTTTCTTAAGTATAATTTGCCTGCTTATTTTTTCATCAAACAACCTTCTACTTCTGCTTTGCGGCACGCTTTTTCCTGAAGGCAGCGATAACGAGGTATACACTTACCCTGACGCTAAGTGAAAGGGATAGTAAATTTTGCATTTCGATATCAACCAATTAATTGAGCAATATGGCTATCTGGCGGTAGTGATTGGCTGTATTGCCGAAGGGGAAACTTTTGCGTTGCTGGGCGGCGTCATCGCCCATGAAAAATTATTGCGCTACAGCGGCGTGGTGCTGGCGGTAATGCTCGGCGGCTTTTTAGGGGATCAGCTGCTGTTTTATATTGGACGTCGCTTCGGCTCACGTATTCTGCGCCGCTTTAAAAAACATCAGGGCAAACTGAAGCGCGCCAACCGCATGATTCGCCGCTATCCGGTGCTGTTTATTATTGGCGTACGCTTTATGTACGGCTTTCGCCTTATCGGTCCGATTATTATCGGTGCCAGCCGCCTCAACCCGGTTAAGTTTTTGATATTCAACGCCATTGGTGCCTTTATCTGGGCGCTGGTGTTCGTTACGCTCGGCTACTTTGCCGGAGAGGTGGTTGCACCCTGGCTGCACCGCCTTGATCACCATCTGAAACACCTGCTGTGGCTGGCGCTGGCAGTGCTGTTCGTTGTCCTGCTGCGTCTGGCGTTCCGCCGCTGGACGCGGCGGCATGAAAGTTAATCCCGTAGCTGAGCGCGTGCGTTGTAAAAGCGCCGGTAGCCGAGCGAGGCAGCGATAATGGTTGAAAACGCCGCGGTGCCAAGCAGCATAAAGGTCACCATAATCTGATATTTGATCGCCTGCATCGGATCGATACCGGCGAAAATCAGCCCTGACATCATTCCCGGCAGGCTGACCAGACCAACGGTTTTTGCCGCATCCACCGTTGGGATCATCGAGGCGCGAATGCTGTCGCGCACCAGCGCAGAGGAGGCAAGTTTCACCGAAGCGCCGAGGCTCAGCATCTCTTCAATCTTCTGGCGGTTATCGGCAAAGCGCTGATTCAGCTGGGTGTAACAAAGCCCGACCGCCACCATCGCGTTACCGGCAATCATCCCGGATACCGGAATCACCTGCATCGGCACAAAAGCGATAGCGCCGCTCAGTACCAGAATGGTTAACGTCAATCCGGCACCGGAGCCGATGGCAATCAGCGAAATCCAGAAAGCATTGCCGATACGCTTGCTGCGTTTACGGGCGTTCAGCGCCGCATTCACGCAGATAAACAGTACCATCAACAACGTTAGCCAGCGATTGTTGAAATCAAACAGGTAGTGCAGCACGTAGCCGACAACAGTGAGTTGCACCACAGCACGCAACACGCTCCATAAAATGTCTTTATGTAGCCCCAGCTTTTCTTTCTGGCTGACCAGTAACGCCACCAGTACCAGCATAAAGGCAAGCGCCAGCGAACTGTTATCAATAGCGGGATGATTCATTATGCTGCTTCCATGCCGGGAGAAAGAGAGATAACGCGCGCGCCGTCACCGATTTCCTGCGCGTCGTGGCTGATCCATAGCACGCTCATCGCGTGGCGCTGGGCGGTCTGCTGAATCAGCTGCTTAACCAACGTTTTGTTATCCGCATCCAGCGCGCTGGTGACCTCATCCAGCAGCAGCAGCGCGGGCGGAAACTGCAAATTGCGTAGCAGCGCCACCCGCTGACGTTCGCCGCCGGACAACCCGCCAATCGCTTTTTCCAGCAGCTCAGGCGGCAGATTCAGCCGCGCCAGATCCGCCAGTAGCGCCTCTCTGTCAGGCTGCTGCTGGCGAATTTGCCAGGGAAACGCCAGGTTATCGTAAACGGTTTCGCCAAACAGCTGGGGCGTCTGAAAACAGTAAGAAACCTGGCGGCGATAGCGTTCCGGCGGCAGGCTGGCTATATCGTCGCCGCGAAACCGCACGCTACCCGCACTCGGCGACAGCAGTGACGCGATAATTTTCATCAGGGTAGTTTTACCGCTGCCAGAGGGGCCAGCCAGCCAGGCGAATTCCTGCGCCTGTAGGGTAAAAGAGAGAGGGGCCAGCAGATCTTTTTCCGCCAGCCGATAGCTGACGTCGCGCACTGCCAGCAGTGGAGTCTCCGTGGACATAAACGCTTCCTTTTCAGTTTTGCCGCTGATAATAACGCGGAAGGAAACGGAACGGAAAAGCAAACAGGGGCCAATTGTGTTCGGTTGTCTATAGTAACTGTTCTGACAACGCAACCGGGGGCCGTATGGCACAGGTAAAACGACCTATCGATAATCATGGCGTTATTGGCGATCTGCGCACCTGCGCGCTGGTGGCGGACGATGGTGCCATCGACTATTTCTGCTGGCCCAATCTTGACAGCCCGTCGGTATTCAGCGCCCTGCTCGACAGCGACGAGGCGGGCATTTTCAGCCTGACACCGGAATGGCAGGATTACCGACGCCAGCAGCTTTATCTGCCCGATACCAATATTTTGCAAACGCGCTGGCTCGCCGCCGAAGGCGTGGCGGAAATCACCGATTACATGCCGGTTTGCGAACAGGAAGATACCCGTCCACGCATTATCCGGCGGCTGAAAATGGTGCGCGGCGAGGCGCGTTTTCATCTGCGCTGTGCGCCGGTGCATGACTATGCGCGCGCCGCTACCCAGGTTTGCTTACAGAATGATGCGGCGCTGTTTTGCGCCGAGGGCCAGCCCGATCTACGCCTGACCGCCACCGTTCCCTTGTCGCTCGATCGCCAGGCGGCGGTAGCCAGCTTTTGCCTGCGTGCCGGAGAACATGCGGAATTTATTTTCGGCAGCGCACAGGATGAGCACCTCGACAATTTGCAAACCGATATCTGTTTTCAGGAAACGCTGCACTACTGGCGTAGCTGGTGCCGGAAGAGCAACTGGCGCGGGCGCTGGCAGGAGATGGTAAAGCGATCTTCTCTGACGCTGAAGCTGCTGACGTCGTGGCAGCATGGTTCTATTGCCGCTGCCGCCACGTTCGGTTTGCCCGAAACAGCAGGCGGCGAGCGCAACTGGGACTATCGCGCCTCCTGGATTCGTGACGCTTCATTTAGCGTCTATGCGCTGATGCGCCTCGGCTACGTTGATGAAGCAAAACGCTTTACCCACTGGGTGGGGCGCTGCATGGAGAACAGCCATCAGGATCCGGCGCGGCTTCAGGTCATGTATCGCCTTGATAGCGGCACCGAACTGCATGAAAGCGAACTGCTGCATCTTTCCGGCTACGACGATTCACGCCCGGTACGTATCGGTAACGATGCCTGGCGTCAAACGCAGCTGGATATCTACGGCGAACTGATGGATGCGGTTTACCTTGCCAATAAGTATGGTGAAGCGATCTCCGAACGCGGCTGGCGCAACGTGTGCAGCACCATCAACTACCTGTGCGATCACTGGCAGGAGCCAGACGCCGGGATCTGGGAGATGCGCGGTGAGCCGCAGCATTTTCTTCACTCGCGGCTGATGTGCTGGGTGGCGGTCGATCGCGCGCTGCGCCTCGGCATTAAACGCTCGCTGCCGATGCCTTCTGACCGCTGGGACAAAGCACGTAGCGCCATCCGCGAGGATATCTGGCAAAATTTCTGGAATCCGCAGCTGGGTCATTTTACCGCTACGCGCCACGGCACCTCGCTGGACGCTTCCATGCTGCTGATGCCGCTGGTGCGTTTTGTCGGCGCGACCGATCCTGACTGGCTGGCAACGCTGGACGCCATCAGCGAGAAGCTGGTCCGCGACGGCATGGTATGGCGCTACAATCGTGAAGAGACGCCAGCCGATGCCCTTCAGGGGCGTGAAGGTGCTTTCGTCGCCTGCTCGTTCTGGTACGTAGAATGCCTGGCACGCGCCGGACGGGTGGAAGAAGCGCACTTTGAGTTTGAAAAGCTGCTGAGCTACGCCAACCCACTGGGCCTGTATGCCGAGGAGTTTGATTTTCACGGTTTCGCGCTGGGCAACTTCCCCCAGGCGCTCAGCCATCTGGCGTTAATCAGTGCCGCTTTTTTCCTGAATCGCAAGCTGGACGGTGAAGATCCACAGTGGCAGCCCTGATGGTAAAAAATGCGGTTGTGACAGGCAGGATTGCGTTCGATGACATAGAGTTAAATAAATATGATGCTATAAGGAAAATTCCTGATTCCACAATATGTGGTTATGCACATATAATGTGCAGTCGGTCGCACCGGCCGCACCTGGGTTACTTTTTAACAAGCCATTTATTGGCATTAATCAATTGAAATAAGATGAAAAAAAGCATTCGCGCAATCGCTTCACTTGCAGTGGCACTGGTGGCATTTAGCCAACAGGCGCTGGCCGTGGTCTATCCCCTGCCACCGGCCAACAGCCGCCTCGTAGGTGAAAACATCGAAATTACCATCCCGCAGGACAGCAAACTTCCTCTGGAAGCCTTTGCTGCGCAGTATCAAATGGGCCTGAGCAATATGCTTGAAGCCAACCCTGGCGTGGATGTTTATCTGCCGCAGCCGGGAACAAAACTGATCATTCCTCAGCAGCTGATCCTGCCTGATGCGCCGCGCGAAGGTATCGTGGTCAACAGCGCGGAGATGCGCCTGTATTACTATCCGAAAGGCACTAACACCGTGGTGGTGCTGCCGATCGGTATCGGTGAACTGGGCAAGGATACGCCGGTAAACTGGACAACCACCGTCCAGCGTAAAAAAGCGGGCCCAACCTGGACGCCGACCAAAAAAATGCATGAAGAGTATGCCGCTCGTGGTGAAACGCTGCCGGAAGTGTTCCCGGCGGGTCCGGATAACCCGATGGGGCTGTATGCACTCTATATTGGTCGCCTGTATGCTATTCACGGCACCAACGCTAACTTTGGCGTAGGCCTGCGCGTCAGCCACGGCTGCGTACGCCTGCGCGCCGACGATATCAAATGGCTGTTTGATAACGTGCCGGTTGGTACACGCGTGCAGTTTATCGATCAGCCGGTGAAGGCGACGGTGGAGCCGGACGGCTCGCGTTACGTCGAGATCCATAATCCGCTTTCTACCACCGAGGAGCAGTTTAAATCTCACGCGCCGGTGCCGATTACCCTGACGCCAGCGGTAAGCAAAATCATGTCTGACGCCAGCGTTAACCAGACAGTAATCGACCAGGCGCTGAAGCTGCGCTCCGGTATGCCGGTGAAAATCAACGGCGTTGCCGATGCCGTGCCGCAGCAGCCGGAAGGCGTTCAGCCTCAGCCGGTTATGCCGCAGAGCGCTGAAAGTACCGCGCCAGCACAGGCCCCGATCAGCGTGGCCCAGCCCGCAGCGCCGACTGAGCCAGACGATGCGACGACGCCGGATGTTAACGGTGAAGACGACGAGTCTGAAGTCAGCGACTACAGCGGTTCCTGATCGCTGTTGCGCCATGACAAAGGGTGATGCCTGGCATCACCCTTTTTTATATCCCTCAGCGTCGATGCCATAAGGCTATTTTTTCGCCCCGCTTACTCCTGCCGGGAAAAGTTGATAAAACTAAGATCTTCCCTTCTGCCCTGTTATTTTTCTTCCGGTCCGAAGTAAAACAGCATATTATCACCTGGCTTGCGCTACATTTATTCTCTGGCAGAAAAATAAATAGAAAAAATAGCATTAATGAAAATTAAATTATTAACATGCTATTTATTTAGGGTAGATCAGGTTATCAAAAATGATAATAACTTTAAAATAATAGATTGACGGGCAGCAAACTTTTCATAATAATCTCCTTGTCACCTTAGTTGTAAAATGAATATAGCTTTTCGTCTTTTCCAACACCAGGGAAATTATTTTTATAATAATACTTATTGCTGCTGGTGATTTTTCACCAGCGGCGTCTTTATTTTATTAACTGTATCGATTATTGCCTGAATTAATAAGGTTACGATTAAGCAACTCAAATTAGTTGATTACGTAATTAATAAACCAGACCATGCCAGTGCGCCATACCAGGGACATCACACAGCCCGATCGTTTTCCCGATCGCAGAATGAGGAAATAGTAACAATCATTTATTTTTTATTAGATGCTTTTTTAACGGTACACCGTTATTTTATACTCTAAAAAAATTTAAATTTTTCATGCCCGGTAAAAGTGTCCTTCGGGCTTATTAGTTTATTTTTCATCTTCATTATTTTGTCATATAAAAGGCGTATCACAGCTATCGTCTTCATCACTTTTATGGTGCCTCATGAGTGACCATAGCCTGTTTACCCGTTACGCTACACGCTTTCCTGCGCTTTATACGCCGCAATCGGGCAGGCAACGGCTGGCGCGCATAATGTTAATGCTGTTGCTGATAATCAGCCTTGCCTGGATGATGACGCAGCTCTCCCCGGAAATTCGTTTCGCCACTGGCGACAGCCTGCCCTTTTCTACCGCCCTGTTGCTTTTCGGCTCCTTCCTGCTGGCGTTGGGCTTTATCTTTATTAACGGCATGCACGATACCGCGAATGCGGTAACCACGGTTATCTATACCGGTACGCTCTCGCCAGCGCGTGCGGTACTGATCTCCGCCGTTGCCAATATGCTTGGCGTCCTGCTGGCAAGCGGCGTGGTCGCCTGGAGCGTAATGTCACTGCTGCCGCCTGAAGGGTTGATGACGCTGGATTCGCGTCATGGCTATGCGCTGGCGTATGCACTGCTGCTATCGGCTATTGGCTGGAATTTTGCCAGCTGGTACATGGCGATTCCTTCCTCCTCTTCCCATGCGCTACTGGGTGCCATGCTGGGCGTTGGCTGCGCCAGTAGCCTGCTGAATGAGGGAGAGGTGCTAAGCGGTATCGACTGGCATCAGGCGGCCAGAGCTGGCTGGGCGCTGCTGCTTTCGCCGCTGCTGGGCTTTCTTGCCGCTGGCCTGCTGCTGCGGCTAATGACGGCGCTACTGCCCGCCTCCCGCACGCCTGGAACACGCCCGCCGCGCTGGCTGCGTGGAATGCTGATGCTGACCAGCAGCGGCGTCTCCTTTGCGCACGGCGCTAACGATGGGCAGAAAGGGATGGGCCTGATAATGGTGATCCTGCTGATCGCCCTGCCGGGCGCTTTTGCCCTGAATCGTACGCTGCCGGAAAGCGAGCTTGCCAGCCTGACGCGGCTGACGGCGCAAACGCAGGCGCAGCTGCCGTCGCAGGCTCTTCTTACACCGGCTGAAGCGCAGACAACACTGGAACGCTATCAGCAGCGCCGGGAGAAACATCGCGATGAGACGCTGGCGGCGCTTGGCGTGATGGCGGGCGCACTACACCAGCAGTTAAGTACCCCAACGCAGCTTAACGCGCTGACGCCTGACGAACGCATCGCACTGCGTCTGCGTATGTCGCTTACTGCCAGCACGGTGCGTCAGCTGCTACAGGAAAAGGCATCGCTGCCGCCCGGTCAACGGGCGCTGCTAAGCGAACTGACTACGCAGCTCAATCATGCCGGTAAAATGATTCCCTGGTGGGTAAAAGTCGTCACGGCGCTGACGCTGGCTTTGGGCACGCTAACCGGCTGGCAGCGTATCGCTATTACCATCGGCGAGCGCACCGGAAAAGCGCCGCTCAGCCCAATGCAGGGTGCCAGCAGCGAGCTGGTGACGATGACCACGCTGGGCATCGCGGAGCCGTTTGGCCTGCCGATCTCCACCACTCAGGTACTGACCTGCGGCGTGGCGGGCAGCATGACAGCGAACCGCAGCCCGCTGCACAGCGCAACGCTAAAGCGCATGGGGCTGGTCTGGCTACTGACGTTGCCGGTCTGCGCGCTGCTGTCAGCTCTGCTCTATGCGCTGCTGCTGGCGCTGTAGCGCCGCGTACGCAGCCAGAGATGCAGCGTCAACAGCAGCGCCAGCAACACCATCAACGCAGCGGCGGGCCAGATGGTCTGCATGCCCGCATGATTAATTAGTATCCCGGCCAGCGGGCCGGTTATCCCTAACGCCAGGTCAAGAAAGGCGGAATAGGTGCCGAGCGCGGCCCCCTGATTCTGCACAGCTACCTGTTTTACCGCCTCCACGCCCAGTGCCGGGAAAATCAGCGAAAATCCCGCACCGGTCAGCAACGCACCCATATCCACCAGCCAGGGCGAATTTGCCTGCCAGATCAGCAGCAATCCTGCGCACTCCACGGCGAAAGAGCAGACCGAAACCGGCAGTCCGCCATAGCGCGTAATGGTACGACTGAAGATCAGACGTATCACCACAAAGGCGATGCTGAACAGGCTGAGCGCGTAAGCAGCACCCTGCCACTGGCGGCTGGCAAAGTAGAGCGTGATAAATGTCGCGATCATGCCAAAGCCAATGGTGCCCAACCCCAGACCCAAACCGTAAGTCCAGACTCTGGATGCCACGCGGTGAAACGGAATGCGCACGCCGAGCGCGACGCTAACCGGCGGCTTGCGGCTCGCCAGTATCAGACCGACAAGCCCCATCAGCGTGACCAGAATGGCGAAACCGTGAATGCCCATCAGCGTATTCAGCGCCACGCCAGCGGGCGCGCCCACCGCCATCGCCAGATAGGTAGCAACGCCATTCCAGGAGATCACGCGCGCCGTCTGCGCGCTGCCGACAATATTCATTCCCCACAGCGTGGCTCCGGTGCTGCTGAAACTCTCTCCCACGCCAAGAAACACGCGGCCCACCGCCAGCAGCAGCAGGCTTAGCCAGGGCGTTGCCGCCGCCAGCCCGGCCAGCACCGTCAACAATCCACTCAGGCCACAGCAGCTCATGCCCAGCATTACCACTTTTTTTGGCCCTAACGCATCGGCCAGTCGCCCCGACTGTGGACGGCTCACCAGCGTCGCGAAATATTGCACGCTGATAATCAGGCCCGCCATAAACGAACCGTAGCCCAGCTGGTTATGTACGAACCCGGGCAGCACCGCCAATGGCAAACCAACCGAGAGATAGCAGAAAAAAGTGAAGATAATTACGGAAAGGATGCGCCGGTTCAGCTGCGCATTACTTAAAGCAGATGTCGAATCCATGGGCGATTAAAGAAGCTGAGGGATATACGAACCCATCATACGACAGGCCCGATGGTAACGCGCTCCTTTTAATGCGATACGGATCGCGCTACGCCACCACCTGTTCACAGTGACGATCGATCGCTGCCGCAATATCGGGCGAGGTTTTCAGCGTGCGCACGGTGGTGAAAAGCTTATCCGCCTGCGGATAAGCTTTGCGCAGGTAACCCAGCCACTGCTTGATGCGTGCCACGTGATACATGCCGGTATCACCCTGCTTTTCCAGCCGGGTATAGCGATGCAATAGCGCCATCACCTCCGGCCACGGCATCGGCGGTTCATTGTATTTCACTACCCGGCTGAGGTTGGGTACATTCAGCGCGCCGCGCCCGATCATTACCGCGTCACAGCCGGTTACCGCCATACACTGCTGCGCGCTCTGCCAGTCCCAGATTTCACCGTTAGCGATCACCGGAATCCGCAGACGCTGGCGGATTTCACCAATTGCCTGCCAGTTAATGCACTCGGCGCGGTAGCCTTCCTCTTTAGTACGTCCATGCACCACCAGCTCGCTGGCCCCTGCCCGCTGCACCGCATCGGCGATTTCAAAGCGCCTCTCACCGGAATCCCAGCCGAGACGCACCTTTACCGTGACCGGCAGATGCGACGGTACTGCTTCACGCATCGCTTTTGCCCCCTGATAGATTAACTCCGGATCTTTCAGCAGCGTGGCACCGCCACCGCTACCGTTAACCAGCTTCGAGGGGCAGCCACAGTTGAGATCGACACCCCAGGAGCCGAGTTCAACCGCGCGCGCGGCGTTTTCCGCCAGCCACTGCGGATGCTGGCCCAGCAGCTGCACCCGCACCCGCGTACCGGACGAGGTGCGGCTCTGCTGCTGTAGCTCAGGACAAAGGCGCAGAAACGATTTTACCGGCAGCAGCTGATCCACCACGCGCAGAAACTCGGTGATGCAGAGATCGTAATCATTTACCGACGTCAGTAATTCGCGCACCAGCGAATCGAGCACGCCTTCCATCGGCGCCAGTAACACCCGCATGAGAGATACCTTTGTAAAAATTGACGCGCAAGTTTACGCCTTTTGCCGAAGGGAGAGAATCATCTGTCGGAAGGATTATTGCTTTCACCATAAAAAAACGGCCACCGTTGAGGTGACCGTGAGTCAGCAAGATAATCAGCGATTACCGGCGGGCTTATCGCTGCGCGGACGCGCTGAACGCTGGCCGCTGCGATCGCCGGAAAGGCGACGCGACGGCGCACCTTCGCCGGAGGTGCGACGAGAAGCGCCGTTTTCCCCTGACGAACGGCGCGGTGCATTGCCTTCACCCGCGCTACGACGCGGCTGACGCTCGCCAGAGGCCGAGTGACGTTGGCCTGATGGACGATCGCCACCCTGACCACGCCCGCCCTGGCTGCGCCCGCCGCCACCGCGCTGCTGACGTCCGTTCTGAATCGGCTCCGCTTTGATGCTCGGATCCGGCTCAAAGCCCGGCAACGCCATGCGCGGAATCTCACGCTTCAGCAGGCGTTCAATATCACGCAGCAGTTTATGTTCATCGACGCAGACCAGCGACAGTGCTTCGCCGGTAGCCGCTGCACGTCCGGTACGCCCGATACGGTGCACATAATCTTCCGGCACGTTAGGCAATTCATAGTTCACCACGTGCGGCAGCTCTTCGATATCAAGACCGCGCGCGGCGATATCGGTCGCCACCAGCACACGAATCTGTCCACCTTTAAAATCGCTCAGCGCACGGGTACGCGCGCCCTGGCTTTTGTTGCCATGAATCGCGGCGGCGGTAATGCCATCTTTATTCAACTGTTCAGCCAGATGGTTCGCGCCATGTTTGGTGCGGGTAAATACCAGCACCTGCTGCCAGTTGCCCTGACCGATCATCAGCGACAACAGCTCACGTTTGCGTTTTTTATCAACGAAATGCACATGCTGCGTAACCTGCTCTGACGCAGTGTTGCGACGTGCCACTTCGACCTGGCTGGGGTTATCCAGCAGTTTTTCCGCCAGCGTTTTGATTTCATCGGAGAAGGTTGCCGAGAACAGCAGGTTCTGACGCTTCGCAGGCAGACGCGCCAGCACGCGACGAATATCGTGGATGAAGCCCATATCGAGCATACGATCCGCTTCATCCAGCACCAGCATTTCAACTTTAGAGAGATCGACCGCATTTTGGTGCGCCAGATCGAGCAGGCGTCCCGGCGTTGCCACCAGCAGATCGACACCGCCACGCAGCTTCATCATCTGCGGGTTAATGCTGACGCCGCCGAATACCACCAGCGAGCGCAGGTTAAGGTATTTGCTGTAGTCACGCACGTTTTCGCCAATCTGGGCCGCCAGCTCGCGCGTCGGGGTTAAAATCAGCGCGCGCACCGGACGACGGCCTTTTGTCGGCTGCGGCTGCGCATTCAACAGTTGCAGAATCGGCAGGGTAAAGCCTGCGGTTTTACCGGTGCCGGTCTGGGCGCTGGCCATCAGATCGCGGCCTTCCAGCACCACCGGGATCGCCTGGCGCTGGATGGGAGTAGGCTCACGATAGCCTTGCTCGGCAACCGCACGCAAAATATCGGCGTTCAGGCCGAGAGAATCAAAAGACATAGGGGTTTAACTCCGGTTCCGCCCTGACCGTCGTTAACGGTGCAGTTTCCAGGGGGAAAGCCATGACGCTTGTCAGACAAGCGATTGAAAGAGCACAAACTACGGTGCGTAATGCGATCAGTGTAACAGTTTACACGGCGGCGGGATAGCGGCATGCCTTCAGCGGGCAAAAAAGGGCGCGTTCAGACTAAAAAAACGGGGCCGCAGATGACGGCCCCACAGATTATCTGACAGGTGGCTGACTTAGCCGCGTTTCTTTTCCGGCTGTGGCGCTGGCTCTTTCGCCAGCAGCGATACCAGCGCAGGTCCCACCAGCATGACCATGCCGAGGCAGGCCAGCAGCAGGTTGTTATGTATCACGCGCGAGATGAGAAACAGCACCAGCATCGCCGCACCGAAGTAATAGGTGGTGGTGATCTCTTCTAAAAAATCACCTACCCGGCGCAGCCGCGCGATGCGCTGCGTCAACAGCATGGCAATAAACACGGCGGCATAGGTGGCCACCAGTACGCTGCTTACCTCAACCAACGCCCTTTCCCGCCAGCCCCAAACGAGGGCTACTAGCATCAACAGATGCAAAGAAATGTGCAGGCAGTGTTGGCCGGTAACAATCTGAATACGGTTAAACCATTTCATCCTCTTCTCCTGACAGCGTCTGTACGCCGCCCAAGTGGCCGGGCAAGGCCAGTGACGAATGCCCTCAATGTAACGCAATTTTCAGACAATGCCGCAATTCTCAGCGGAAATCAGCGCTCTTTTGTGACAAAGACTACACTTTATCGGAAATCAAAACAAAAAGGAGAGCGCCCCCAGTATGTCACAAAAAGCGCAAGGATTTTCCTTTAAGGTCCTGACAATTAATACGCATAAGGGTTTTACCAGTTTTAACCGGCGCTTTATTTTGCCTGAACTACGCGAAGCGGTACGCGCAACCTCCGCCGATATCGTTTTTTTACAGGAGGTGATGGGCACCCACGCGATTCATCCGCTTCAGGTGGAGAACTGGCCGGATACGCCTCACTATGAGTTCCTGGCCGATACCATGTGGAACGATTACGCTTATGGACGCAACGCGGTTTATCCCGAAGGCGATCATGGCAATGCGATACTCTCCCGCTTTCCTATTATTGATTATGAGAACCGTGATATTTCGGTTGAGGGCACGGAAAAGCGCGGCGTGCTGCACTGCCGTTTACAGATTCCGCACCGCGAGCAGGAGCTGCATGTGATGTGCGTACATCTGGGCCTGCGTGATGCACACCGTGACGCGCAGATGAATATGATGTGCGAGATGAACGCCGCCCTGCCCGTTGACGCACCGCTGGTGGTAGCGGGCGATTTTAATGACTGGCAGGTACGTGCCAATTCGGTGCTGAAACGCTGCGCTAATCTGGATGAGGTGTTTAGCCGTAAGCATGGTCGTCCGGCGCGTACTTTTCCGGCGCGTTTTCCGCTGCTGCGCCTCGATCGTATCTATGTGCGCAACGCAGGCATTAGCCATCCCTGGGCATTACCGATGCGGCCCTGGTCTCACCTCTCCGATCATGCGCCGCTGGCCGTGGAGATTCATTTATGACAACAAGCTGGCGCGACGGTAACCGCATTAAGCTGCTGGAAAACGGCGAAGAATTTTTCCCGCGCGTATTCGGTGCCATCCAGCGGGCGCAGCATAGCGTGCTGCTGGAAACCTTTATTTTATTTGAAGATGATGTGGGCAATGCCCTGCACCGCGAGCTGCTGGCCGCCGCACAGCGCGGGGTGAAGATTGAAATGATGGTGGATGGCTACGGCTCACCCGATCTTTCCGACGAGTTTGTTTCCAGTCTCACCTCGACGGGCGTGCGTTTTCTTTATTACGATCCGCGCCCGCTGGTGATGGGGATGCGCACCAATGTGTTCCGGCGGCTGCATCGCAAGATTGTGGTAGTTGACGGTACGATCGCCTTTGTCGGCGGCATTAATTTTTCCGCCGAGCACAACAGCGATTATGGCCCGGAGGCGAAGCAGGATTACGCTATCGAGGTAAAAGGGCCGATTGTGGATGATATCGGGCGTTATGTGCAGACCGCCATCGGCAGCGAGGCAAATACCCGCCGCTGGTGGGGGCATCGCTCGCATCGTCCGACAGTGAATCAGCAGCCGGGCGATGCACAGGCGCTGTTTGTCTATCGTGATAATGACGATCACCGCGACGATATTGAGCAGCACTACCTGGAGATGTTAAGCAAGGCGAAGCAGGATGTGATTATCGCCAACGCCTACTTTTTCCCCGGCTATCTTCTGCTGCGCGAGATGAAGAATGCGGCCCAGCGCGGCGTGCGGGTGCGATTGATTGTGCAGGGCGAGCCAGATATGCCGATTGTGAAGGTTGGCGCGGAGCTGCTTTATAACTATCTGGTGGAGGGTGGCGTCGAGGTGTATGAATATATTCGTCGTCCGCTGCACGGTAAGGTGGCGGTGGCCGATCGGCAGTGGGCAACGGTCGGCTCCAGCAATCTCGATCCCTTAAGCCTGTCGCTGAATCTGGAAGCCAATCTGATCATTCACGATCGGCAGTTTAATCAGACGCTGCGCGATAATCTGGAGCGTTTGCTGAGTGAGGATTGCGTACGCGTGCAGGAGGATAAGTTACCGAAGCGTACCTGGCTTCAGTTGGGCAAGAGCGTAATCGTGTTCCATTTCCTGCGTCATTTTCCCGCCATTGCTGGCTGGCTGCCTGCGCATACGCCTAAAGTTAAGCAGGTGCCGCCGCCGGTTCAGCCTGAACTGGAAACCCAGGATCGCGTCGAGTCGGATAATCAGAGGGTGAAATCCTGATGTCAAAAGCTCATCCAAAGTGGAAGCTGGCCAAAAAGATTTTGACCTGGCTGTTTTTTGTCGCCGTTATCGTGCTGTTGGTGGTCTATGCGCGCAAGGTGAACTGGGAGGATGTGTGGAAGGTTATCGTTAACTATAACCATGTCGCCATTCTCAGCGCCGTAGGTCTGGTGATTATCAGTTATCTCGCCTACGGCGGTTATGATTTGATTGGGCGCGCCTACTGCGGGCATAAGCTGGCTAAGCGGCAGGTGATGCTGGTGTCGTTTATCTGTTACGCCTTTAATCTGACGCTGAGTACCTGGGTTGGCGGCGTGGCGATGCGTTATCGGCTTTACTCGCGGCTTGGGTTAAGCGGCAGTACCATTACGCGAATTTTTTCACTGAGTATCGCTACTAACTGGCTGGGTTATATTTTGCTGGCGGGGATTATTTTTAGCGCCGGAATGGTGCCAATTCCGCCGGGCTGGTTTATTGGCGAGGGTACGTTGCGTTTGATTGGCGTGCTGTTGTCGTTGCTGGTGGTGGCGTTTTTAGCCGCCTGCGCTTTTTCTAAGCGGCGGCACTGGAAGGTGCGCGGTCATAAGCTGGCTTTGCCGTCGTTGCGGATGGCGCTGTTTCAGTTTGTGATTTCGAGTGCCAACTGGATGGTGATGGGGATGATTATCTGGCTGCTGTTAGGGCAGGAGGTGGATTATCCGGTGGTGTTGGGCGTGTTGTTGATTAGCAGTATCGCCGGGGTGATTATTCATATCCCCGCCGGGATTGGCGTGCTGGAGGCGGTTTTTCTGGCGCTGCTGCGCGGCGAGCATGCCAGCCACGGGCAGATTATTGCCGCCCTGCTCGCCTATCGCGTGCTCTATTTTATTTTGCCTTTGTTGTTGGCGCTGGTGTTGTATTTGTGGCTGGAGAGCCGTGCTAAGCATTTGCGCCAGCAGAATGAGCGTAAGATGCAGGCGCAGGATGATGCTTTGGGCGCGAAGGAAGGGACTGCGGATGAGGATGCAATGCATGCTGAGCAGCCGGTTGCTGAGGCGCCGGGTAAAGCGGTTTAGCGGAATGGTTTTTGGTTAGGGTATTTTGGGGGATGTGCTGTGAGCGTCTGCCTTGGGTGCCTTGGTGTCTGGGTGACTGCGTTGGATGGCGTCTGCGCAGAGAGTACCGGTCGATCGTAAAGACGCAAAATCTGTCATCCCTGACCGCTCGGCCCGCGCCGTCCATGGCGCGGGACGCTTTACTCTTCGCCCGGTACTCCCCGCGCTTTGAATAAGGTGCACAGCTGGGACAAAACTCAACGAACATATTTAGTCGTTAAGAATTGAATGAAATGCACGGCGGTGACAAAACCCAAAGAATAGATTTAGTCGCTAAGGATTGAACGAAGTGCATCGCTGGGACAAAGCCCACATGGAATAAAGCCACAGCCGTAACGCAATGCACGGCTGTGGCTTTGTTGTTTGATTAGCGGCGGTTGCCGAAGATACGCAGCAGCATCAGGAACAGGTTGATAAAGTCGAGGTAGAGCGTTAGCGCGCCCATAATTGAATAGCGGCGCAGGTTTTCTTTATCGCGCGTATCAATTTGTTCGCCAATCGCCTTCAGTTTTTGCGTGTCGTAAGCGGTCAGGCCGACAAACACTACCACGCCGATATAGGTAATCGCCCACATCAGCGCCGGGCTTTTCAGCCAGAAGTTAACCAGCGAAGCCAGCAGCAGTCCGATCAGCGCCATAAACAGGATGTTACCCATTTTGCTCAGGTCGCTTTTAGTGGTGTAGCCCCAGAAGCTCATGATGCCGAACATGCCGGCAGTAACAAAGAAGGTGCTGGCGATGGAGGAGTAGGTATAAACCAGAAAAATACTCGCCAGCGTCAGGCCGGTCAGCGCCGAGTAGAGCATAAACAGCGCGGTAGCGATGCCGCCGCTTAGCTTATGAACCAGGCCAGAAAGCACAAATACGATTGCCAGCTGAGCAATGATCAGGCCGAAGAAGGTGATACGATTCGCCAACACCATTTCCATCACCGCTGGCGTGTTGGCGGCATACCAGGAGATAAAGGCGGTAAGCAGCAGGCCACAGGTCATCCAGCCATACACCTGCGCCATATAAGTTTGCAGCCCCGTACCGGCACGCTGCACGATTGTATCCTGAGTGCGTGGAAATCGATCCATAGATCCCCCTGAAGGTATAAAAGTTAAGTTATTCAAGTGTGGCATAGATCTGGACGATCGCGCCATTACTCGTTTTTCAAACCTGATGATAACGGCATGAGGCTGTGAGTCATTTTGCGTAACCATCGCGGTTAGCGACGGGCCATGCATTGCTGATAGCGGCTGTTGACGCGCTGGGCGAACCAGGCGGTCGTCAGCTTGCGGGTAATTTTCGGGCTTTCCAGCTGGATGCCGGGCAGCATCTGACGCGGCAGCGTGTGTCCGGCCTGGCTATCCGCTAACGCAAAGACCTTTTTCCACAGTTTGCTTTGCTCAAATTCCGCGCTGTCGCCCTTCTCCAGATCGCGGCGAATGGCGCGATCGCTCATATCCAGCTGTTGACTCAGCGTGCGTACCGCCAGTTCGGTGGCGCCTGCTTTATCGGAACCATAGAGAATCAGATCGCCATCCAGCGCCAGTTTCATACCGGTAGTGCGTGCCACCGCTGCCTGAAACGCCGCATTACGGCTGGCATACCAGCCTGCGTTAAAGTCGGCGAAGCGGTACAACGGCTCGCTGTAGCTGGCCGGATAACCCAACAGGTGCTTCACGCCAAACCAGATGCCGCCGTGGCGCGTAAAGACCTCCTGACGTATGCCTTCTTTCACCGGCCACGGATAGCCTTTCGCGTTCGCTTCGGCAAAGGCGATGCTGACCTGCATCGGCCCGCCGGTGTGGATCGGATTGAGGTTGCCAAACAGCGTCTGTCCCATCGGCACCATGTCGATAAAGTCATCAAAAATCGCACTCAGCTCTTTTTCGCTGCGTACGCTATCCAGCCGATCGGCATAGCTGCGTCCGTTAGAGGATTTGATTAGCAGCGCGGTTCGTACCAGAAACGTCGGAATATGTAGCCGCGCTGCGCGTTTGTTGATTTCGCCCCAGGCGATTTTCGACAGACCGGTAACCGGCGCATCGACATTGAAGTTAGTTTCCTGATCGGTCACCGCAACGATGGCACAGATATGGCTGTCGCTGGCCTCAATCTGCTGGGTACGCAGGGCGGTAGCGATATCGCTGGCCCACTCCGCCTTCTGCTGCACGTGCGCAGGCATCAGCTTCACAATGCGCGCCTGTATCTGCTGCGGCGTTTGCTGCGGTGTCGTTTGCGGTTTGCTGCTACAGCCCGCCAGCGCCAGTAGCCCCAGCAGTGAAAAAATACGGAATCGCGTAAATGACATACCTGTCTCCGTTTGCGGAAGATAACGCACCTTACCACCGTAAGCGGAAATTGCCAGCGCCGCACCGGATGATGGCTTCACCTTTCACTTTCAGTAATTTGGACTAACGTTAACTTTTGTTAATGATTATGACAGGAGTGAAGCAATGAAAACAGCATGGCTGCCGATCGTTACCGCTTTAGCGCTTGCCAGTTGTAGCGGCAATAATACACCGGCGCAGGTACAGACGCCGGGCGCACCAACCTCAACCAAAATGAAGCTGCTGGATAGCGGCGCGGCGGTGTTGCAGTCACGTCCGCCGATCGATGCCATTAACGCCTATCTCGACGGCTTCCACTTTTACAGTGGTGATAAAAACGGTCAGATGGAAGCGCACCATTACGTTACTGTCCTGAACGACGATGTGATGCAGGCGGTGATTTATGATGGCAATACGCGCAACGCCCGGTTGATGGGCGTGGAATACATTATCAGCGAGCGGCTGTATAAAACGCTGCCGCCGGAAGAGAAAAAGCTGTGGCACAGCCATAGCTATGAAGTGAAGTCGGGGACGCTGATCGCGCCCGGCCTGCCGGACGCGGCGGATAAGGCGTTAATGACCAAACTGGTGAATACCTATGGGAAAACCTGGCACACCTGGCATACCGATCGTGACCAGAGCCTGCCAATCGGCATTCCGGCGCTGATGATGGGCTTTACCGCTGACGGTCAGCTCGATCGGCGGCTACTGAAAGATCGCGATGAACGTTTCGATATCGACAGCCGCAAGATGCGCCAGCAGCGCGCCGATATTATCGCCAACCCTGTGGTTAAGGGCGCAAATGCCTGGCAGGATGGCGAAGTCATTCAGCTTCAGCGCGTAGAGGGCGGCGGCGAGCACGCCCACGGCAATACGCAGTTTGGCACTTCAGAACAGACGAAGCGCCAGCAGCATTAATCCCAGCGCTCGGCGGCCTGGCGATCGCTGTCGCGAGCATCGACCCAGCGGTCGCCCTGCGGCGTCGCTTCCCGTTTCCAGAACGGCGCACGGGTTTTCAGGTAGTCCATAATAAACTCGGCGGCCTCGAAAGCGCCGCTGCGGTGTGCGGCGCTGACGCCGACGAAAACGATCTCATCGCCGGGATAGAGCGCGCCAACACGGTGGATAATGCTGATGCGCTGAAGTGCCCAGCGCGTGCGTGCTTCGTCGGCGATCTCGGTCAGCGCTTTTTCCGTCATGCCGGGATAGTGCTCCAGCGTCAGCGCGGAGACATTATCGCCCAGATTGTGATTACGCACCTTACCGGTAAAGGTAACAACTGCGCCATCATCATCACAGGCGGAGAGCCACGCGTATTCGTCAGCCATGCTGAACGACGCCTCACCGACGCGAATTCGGGTCGTCATGTTAGCCTCCGGTGACCGGTGGGAAGAAGGCGACTTCATCACCATCCTGAAGCGGATGCTGAAGCGAAACCAGCGTCTGATTCACCGATGCCAGTAGCTTTCCGGCATTCAGCGCCAGCGCCCAGCGATCGCCACGCGCCGCCAGCGCCACACGCAGATCCTCGACCGTGGCGTACTCGGCGGCCAGCGTCAGCGATGAGGTATCCACCAGCTCGCGCACCTGCGCGAAGAACAGCACGTTAATCATGATCCACCACCTGAAAATCACCCGATTTGCCGCCGCTTTTATGCAGCAGGCGCACCGTTTCAATCACCATATCCTTCTGTACCGCTTTACACATGTCGTAGATGGTCAGTGCGGCTACCGAAGCGGCGGTCAGCGCCTCCATTTCGACGCCGGTTTTACCGGTCAGACGACAAAGCGACGTAATGCGCACCCGGTTTTTTTCCGGCTCGGCAACCAGTTCCACTTCCACTTTGCTTAGCATTAACGGGTGGCAGAGCGGGATCAGTTCCCAGGTGCGTTTCGCCGCCTGGATACCGGCAATGCGTGCGGTGGCGAACACGTCGCCTTTATGATGGCGCCCTTCGATAATCATTTGTAGCGTGGCGGGCGACATTACCACGCAGGCTTCCGCGCGCGCCTCGCGCAGCGTTTCATTTTTGGCCGACACATCGACCATATGCGCTTCACCGGCGGCGTTAATATGGGTTAATTGCGACATAGTTACGCTTTTTTCAGGTGGGAAACAAACTGGCAGGGACGCGTGCGTGCATCAAGCTGCTCGCAGATAATGCGCTCCCATGCGGTACGGCAGGCGGAGGTTGAGCCAGGCACGGCGAAGATTAACGTCTGGTTCGCCATCCCTGCAACGGCGCGGGACTGCAACGCGGCGGAACCAATCTCTTCCCATGAAAGCATGCGAAACACTTCGCCAAAGCCTTCCACTTCGCGGTCAAACAGCGGCAGCAGCGCTTCCGGCGTGCTGTTTTTGCTGTAAAAGCCGGTGCCGCCGTTGATTAAAATCACCTGCACGTCATCACTGGCAATCCAGCTGGAGACCACCGCGCGGATGCGGTAAAGATTATCGGGAACGATAGCGTGATCGATCACCTGATGGCCCGCTTCGGTCACCGCCTCGCGAAAGTAGTCGCCGGAAGTGTCGTCAGAGGCGTCACGACGATCGGATACGGTCAGTACCGCGATGCGTGTCGCCTGAAATTCGAGGTTGGCTTTGCTCATGCTATTCTCCCGTGTTAGCCGCCGATAAATGAAAGATTCTGCGTGATGCCGGTATTGCCCTGATGCAGGAAGTGGGTCTGCTTTTTGCGTCCCAGGCTGGCGGCGATACGCGCCTGTAGCTCATCCTGCTGCTCATCCGACGCCAGCAGATCGCGTAGCGGCACGCCACCGTCACCGAACAGGCAGAGATGAAGGTTACCGATAGCCGAAACGCGCAGGCGGTTGCAGCTGGCGCAAAAATCCTTCTCGTAAGGCATGATCAGGCCGATTTCGCCCTGATAGTCAGGATGGCGGAACACCTGCGCCGGACCGTCACTGCGCTCACGCAGCTGACGCTGCCAGCCCTGCATAATCAGCTGGTCGCGAATCACCTCACCGGAAACATGATGGCGCTGGAAGAGATCGCTGCCCTCGCCGGTTTCCATCAGCTCAATAAAGCGCAGCTGAATCGGACGATGGCGAATCCAGTCGAGAAAGGCTTGCAGGCTGCGATGGTTCACATCGCGCATCAGCACGCTATTGACTTTTATCTTGCTGAACCCCGCCTCGAAAGCGGCATCGATGCCCTGCATCACCTGATGGAATTTATCCTGGCCGGTGATGGCATGGAATTGACGGGCGTCAAGGCTGTCGACACTGACGTTAATCGACGTCAGCCCTGCCTCGCGCCAGCGGGCAACATCGCGCGCCATGCGATAGCCGTTGGTGGTAACCGCCAGCTGCTTAATGCCCGGATTTTCGCGCACCGCCGCGATGATATCGATAAAATCGCGGCGCAGACTCGGCTCGCCGCCGGTGAGACGCACCTTCTCCGTACCGGCGTTAGCGAACGCACGCGTGACGCGCCGGATCTCATCCAGAGAGAGGAAGCTTTTGTTGGTCGTGCCCTGCGGCTTATAGCCATCGGGCAGGCAGTAGGTGCAACGAAAATTGCACACATCTGTGATCGACAGACGCAGGTAATAAAACTTGCGCGCATAAGAATCAGTAAATTGCGTCACCAGAACACCTTTCCAAAATGGGAGATGCAGTCATTTCTTTCTGCACCCTGGCAGCTCGCGGCTGCGGCCAGTTCGCCGTATCTAAGGACGTAGGCGTAAAGGCTTGAGTGTGGTTGTGCCTGCTAAGCAGGAATGACCAAATAGTAACGTTATTTGTCAGGCTATGCCACGTCAAATTTCGTTGTATATACAGTTATATATCGGATTTTCTCTGCATATTGCTGCATAATCGCCCCCTGTTTAACGAACTTGCCCGGTACGACGGGGTTATACGGCGTAAGCAATAACTGCAATTATTCAGAAATGTCAGTTATTCCTCGATTTGCCCGTTTCCAGCGCGAAGCAGTGTGTTAAAGGCGATAAGAAACCATTATCCTGTGCGCTGCTGACGATGGCGGTCAGTATGGTTAACTGTCAGGAGAATTATGCGAAATCGTACCCTTGCGGATCTGGATCGGGTGGTTGCCCTTGGCGGCGGTCATGGCCTGGGCCGCGTGATGTCAGCCCTTGCCCTGCTCGGCTCGCGCCTTACCGGCATTGTCACTACCACCGATAACGGCGGCTCTACGGGACGTATTCGCCGTTCCGAAGGCGGCATCGCCTGGGGCGATATGCGCAACTGCCTTAATCAGCTGATTACCGAACCCGGCGTCGCCTCAGCCATGTTCGAGTACCGCTTTACCGGCAACGGTGAACTGGCCGGACATAACCTCGGCAACCTGATGCTGAAGGCGCTGGATCATCTCAGCGTGCGCCCGCTGGAAGCGATCAACCTGATCCGCAATCTGCTGAAGGTGGATGCCTTTTTAATTCCGATGTCGGAGCAGCCGGTGGATCTGCTCGCCACCGACAGCGAAGGCCATATGGTTTATGGCGAGACGGAGATCGATACGCTGAAGCTGCCGCCGCAGGAGCTGATGCTGCATCCTAACGTTGCGCCCACGCGTGAGGCGATTGAAGCCGTTGCCGATGCCGATCTGCTGCTGATCGGCCCCGGCAGCTTCTTTACCAGCCTGATGCCGCTGCTGCTGATGGAAGAGATGACCCAGGCGCTGCGCCGCTCGCCCGCACCGCTGATTTATATCGGTAACCTGGGGCGGGAGCTGAGTCCGGCAGCCGCCAGTCTGCGTCTGGAAGATAAGCTGGCGCTGCTGGAAAAACGCATTGGTAAAAGAGTTATCGATGCGGTGGTGATAGGCCCTGGCGTGGATACGCAGGGCGTACGCGATCGCCTGATTATCCAGCAACCGCTGGAAGCGGCGGATATTCCCTACCGCCACGATCGTCAGCTATTGCGCCAGGCGCTGGAAAAAGCGGTGCAGTCGCTCGGCTAAAACGTCGCTTTGCTTCTGCCGTTACCTTTATCACTCCGCAAGGCGGGCAATCTGATGCCCGCCCGCTTTCAGCCCGATTATGAAGCGGCAATAAACAATTCGCGCAGCTCATGCAGCCGATCGCGCACTCTGGCCGCCTCTTCAAACTCCAGATTCTGCGCATGCTGCTGCATCTCGTTTTCCAGCTGATGAATTTTTTTCTGCAACGCCTGCGGCGACAGCGCCATATAACTGGCGTCGGTCTCTGCGGCGCTGCGGCTGGTGGTTTTGCCACGCGTTTTGCCTTTGGTCGCGCTCTTGCCCAGCTCCAGAATATCGGTGATTTTCTTGTTCAGGCCCTGCGGCACAATACCGTGCTCGGTGTTGTACTCGGTCTGCTTCTCACGACGGCGCTCGGTTTCGCTAATAGCGCGCGCCATTGACGGCGTGATTTTATCGCCATAGAGAATCGCCTTACCGTTAACGTTACGCGCCGCACGCCCGATGGTCTGGATCAGCGAACGTTCAGAACGCAGGAAGCCCTCTTTATCCGCGTCAAGGATCGCCACCAGCGATACCTCCGGCATATCCAGCCCCTCACGCAGCAGGTTGATGCCTACCAGCACGTCAAACTCGCCGAGGCGCAGGTCGCGGATAATCTCCATACGTTCTACGGTATCGATATCCGAGTGCAGATAGCGCACCTTCTCGCCGTGCTCTTCCAGATATTCCGTTAAATCTTCTGCCATGCGTTTGGTCAGCGTGGTGACCAGCACGCGTTCGTTGATAGTCACGCGCTTGCGGATCTCCGACAGCAGATCGTCCACCTGCGTTGCCACCGGGCGCACCTCAATGACCGGATCGAGCAGGCCGGTAGGACGCACCACCTGATCGATCACCTCGCCGCCCGATTTTTCCAGCTCATAGTTACCCGGCGTGGCGGAAACATAGATAGTCTGCGGCGCGAGCGCCTCAAACTCTTCAAATTTCAGCGGACGGTTATCAAGCGCCGAAGGCAGGCGGAAGCCATACTCCACCAGCGTTTCTTTACGCGCCCGGTCGCCGCGATACATGCCGCCGATCTGTGGGATGGTCACGTGTGATTCATCCACCACCAGCAGGCCATCGGCTGGCAGGTAGTCAAACAGCGTCGGCGGCGGCTGGCCCGGCCCGCGCCCGGAGAGATAGCGCGAATAGTTTTCGATGCCGGAGCAGTAGCCCAGCTCGTTCATCATCTCAAGATCGAACTGGGTGCGCTGCGTAATGCGCTGCTCTTCCAGCAGCTTGTTATTCGCCAGCAGGGTTTTACGCCGATCGGCCAGCTCCACCTTAATTTCTTCCATCGCCTGGACGATGCGCTCACGCGGCGTCACGTAGTGGGTTTTGGGATAGATAGTGAAGCGCGGCACCACAGAATCAACCTGGCCGGTAAGCGGATCGAACAGCGACAGCCGCTCAACTTCTTCATCAAACAGCTCTACGCGCAGCGCAATATCATCCGATTCCGCCGGAAAAATATCGATCACCTCACCGCGCACGCGGAAAGTACCGCGCTGGAACGCCTGATCGTTGCGGCTGTATTGCAGCTCGGCCAGGCGGCGCAGAATGCTGCGCTGATCGATAATCATACCGCGTGACAGATGCAGCATCATTTTCAGATAGAGATCGGGATCGCCGAGGCCGTAAATTGCTGAAACCGAGGCCACCACGATTACATCACGCCGCTCCAGCAACGCTTTGGTGGCGGAGAGACGCATCTGTTCGATATGCTCGTTGACCGAGGCATCCTTCTCGATAAAGGTATCTGAGCTGGGCACGTAGGCTTCCGGCTGATAATAGTCATAATAAGAGACGAAGTACTCCACGGCGTTATCGGGAAAGAACTCCTTCATTTCGCCATAAAGCTGAGCGGCCAGCGTTTTGTTCGGCGCCAGCACCATCGTTGGCCGGTTAAGATCGGCAATCACGTTGGCAACGGTAAACGTTTTTCCGGAGCCGGTTACCCCCAGCAGCGTCTGGTGCGCCAGACCGTCCTCAAGCCCCTCTTTCAGTCGGCGTATCGCCTCAGGCTGGTCGCCAGAGGGCTGAAAGGCGGAGTTAAGTTTAAAAGCTTTACTCATTATGAAGGTCTCTGCTGAAGGATTGCACGGACAGGATGGTAATTTTACTCCGCTTCGATGATTTTTCCAGCGCGGAATACTGGATAAATAATCAGTTATTTTGCACTATCCAATTGGAAAAGGCAAAGAGGAGATTTTAAAGCTTATCGTTACGCAGTGATAATATTAAGGGCCATGAGGTTATCCCCAACTGTGCTCGCCCTTTAACATTTGTCAATAGGCGCAGCGCAAAACACGTATGGTAAAAAAGCTGGCGCTGGAGCAGCCTTGATTTTGTTTAACATGCTGAAAATAAATAGAATATAAATAAAGTCCAGTTTAGCGCCAGTTCAGGAAAAAGCCGCGCCCGCTCTGGTCTGCCAGCTGTTTTCACTCGGTAATGCACATGGTTATCCACAGGAATGGTGGATAACTGTTTACAGGCCCCGCAGCATCGGGGATGGATAAAAAAGATCCCTGGGCCGTCATCAGGCTGAAATATTTTTTTTTCGCGCTTTTGTCATGTCCCTGCCTGCTGTTTTTTGCGCGAAGCGCCTGCGATGCGGCGCTGTGGAAACTTTTCCAGACATCTCTTCAGCCCGCAATTAATAAATTTTACTGCCTTATCGACAGACAGCTGCACCATAAATGCTCTCTGTCCGGCACCATTAAAGGGCAGCCTGACTATTACAGCTTTAAATTATTAAGCTTTACTCAACATTCACTCCACCAGCCAGCCTTGCACCCGTCATTTTTTAAGCAGAATGCATCAGCCTGGCCTGTGGTTTGCAGGTATTACTTGTGCGACAGATAGCGATAAACGCGATGAAGGAGAAGACGATGCTACGTTTACGCTCGGTCAGTCAGTTTTATGGTGACAGGCAAGTGCTCTGGAATGTGGATCTGGATGTGCCGTGTGGCAGCTGTACCGGTATTATCGGTCAGCCCGGTATGGGCAAGACTACGCTGGTAAACTGTATTATGGGCTATCTGCCCATTGGCAGCGGCAGTATGATGTGGCAGCAGCGGGGTTCGCCCGTCGAAGATTTAAACGCACAGCCTGCCGAAGCGCGGGCGCGGCTGGGTATCAGCTATCTGCCGCAGGGCTGCCAGCTATTTTCTCAGCTTAGCGTGGAAGAAAATTTATTGATCGCGCTGCTGGCCGGGCAGCAAGCGGGCCACCCTGTGCTGCCAACGCTGGTTAATCATCTGTTTCCCGCGCTGTGGAAGCGGCGTCATCTGCGCAGCGGCGCGTTGCCGCCTGCGTTACAGCAGCAGCTGATGCTGGCGAGGGCGCTGGTGCCGCAGCCGGATCTGTTGATTGTCGATGAGCCAACGGCGGGAATGTCGTCGGCGCAGGCGGAAGAAACCGGGGAACTGCTGCATCAGCTTAACCACGAATATGGGCTGACAATGCTGTTAATTGCACGGCATACTGCGATGATTCGACAGACGGCGAACGCCTTTTTATTGCTGCATCATGGGCGCAACGTGGCACAGGGCCACGTTGCTGAACTGGACAGCAATGCAATAGATGAGTGGCTGGCACCAGGCTGATGCGCCATATTACTGCGGCAGGCGCAGATACTCACCCAGCGGCGCGTTGTCGATATCCGCCAGCCAGGGAATTTCCCCCAACAGCGGCGCAGGCAGGCGCTGACGCAGGGTCGCCAGATATTCCTGATGTCGTCTGCCGGGCAGCTGGACATCGTTAGCGATCCAGCCCGCCAGCGGCAATCCGGCGCTTCGCACCGCCTCGGCGGTTAGCAGCGCATGGTTGATGCAGCCCAGCTTAATTCCTACCACCAGAATAACCGGCAGCTGCTCCTGCTTTACCCAGTCCGCATAGGTTTGCTGCTCTGACAGCGGCGTGTACCAGCCCCCCGCGCCTTCTACCAGCACCCACTCCGCTTTCGCCCGTAATGCTGTCAGACCGGCGGAGAGCTGCGTAAAAGCGATTGGTTGGCCGGTCTCGGCGCTGACAATATGCGGCGAAGTCGGCTCCAGAAAGGCCAGCGGATTAACCTCCTCATAGCGCAACGTCAGGCTACTGTTACGCTGTAGCGCCAGCGCATCGCCGTTACGAATACCGTCTGGCGTTAGCTCGCTGCCCGACGCCACCGGCTTATAGCCCGCGGTACGCAGGCCGGCGCGGTTTGCCGCCTGTAGCAGCGCGCTGCTGGCGACGGTTTTGCCTACTTCGGTATCGGTTCCGGTCAGGAACCAGCAGTTACTCACAATCAATCACTCCGGTAATCAGTTGCCAGGATAATAAATAGCCGCGCTCGTCGTGCGGCCAGTGGTGCGCCAGCTGTTGCAGACGCTGGCGGGTCAGTAAGCCGCTGGCGCGCCCCTGATGAATATGGGTAGCGCCGATGCCCTTCAGCGACTGTAGAGCGCTCAGCACGTCGGGAAAATATTGCTCCACCCTTGCGCTGTGCAGTCGTCGCGTTCGGCCACCACAGGCCCGATCAACCGCCGCCTCGGATAAGAAGGTGTTTACGTGTTGATGCGCATCCAGCGCTTGCCAGGCGGTTCGCATCTCGGTTAAAGAAGCCTCAGCCAGCGTGGAGAACAGCACCTTGCCGCCGGGACGCGTCACCCGGCACAGCTCGTCAATGCCCTGCTTCAGGCTGCTGCACCACTGCACCGCCAGATTGCTCCAGCTGAGATCCACGCTGTGGCTGCGTAACGGTAACGCTTCGATATCGCCCAGCAGATAGTGATGTGCAGAGCTATCGCGCCGCGCCTGCGCCAGCATACCCGGCGACAGATCGAGCGCGATAACCTGTTGCCCGCGCTGCCGCCAGCGGCGGCTGAACCAGCCGGTGCCACATCCCGCATCCAGCACCATACCGCTCGCCGTTGTCGGCAGCAGCGCCAGTAAACGCTCACCGCTGGTGCGCTGAAAATCAGCGTAACGCTCGTAACCGCCTGCGGCACGACCAAATGCCTGCGCGACCGCCTGTTTATTCACTTTGTGCGTCATGTAGTGCCTCCAGCAGGCTGTCAATATCTTCCGCCCTGTGCCGCGCCGTCAGGGTAATGCGCAGCCTTGCGCCACCAGGCGGCACCGTGGGTGGACGGATCGCCGTCACCCAGCAGCCGCGCTGACGCAGTGCATCAGAGCGCGCCAGTGCCTTTCCCTCATCCCCCACCAGCAGCGGCTGAATCGCAGTGGCGGAAGGAACAAGCGGCAGGCCAAGCTGCCGCGCGCCCTGGCGGAAACGGGCGATATTCGCCGCCAGCTGTTGACGCAGATCGTCGCCCTGCTGCACCGCACGCAGCGCCGCCCGTAACGCCTCCGCCTGCGCGGGAGGCATCGCCGTGCTGTAAATCAGGTGACGGGCAAACTGCACCAGATAGTCGGCGGTCTGCTCATTGCACAACAGTGCCGCGCCGCTGACGCCAAACGCTTTGCCAAAAGTGATCACCAGCAACTCCGGCCTGACATGCTGTTGCCAGCAGCTGCCGCGTCCCTGCTCGCCCTGCACGCCAATGCCGTGCGCATCATCCACCAACAGCCAGCCGCCCGCCTGCTGCGTCAGCGCATGTAGCTCCTCCAGCGGCGCGCTGTCGCCATCCATGCTGAACACGCCTTCGGTGACCACCAGTGTTTCACCGCTACAGGGCGAAGCCAGCAACCGGTGCAGGCTTGCCGCCTGGTTATGAGTGAAGCGGCGCAGTGTCGCCGGGCTGAGGCTGGCGGCTTCCAGCAGCGAGGCATGCGCCAGCTTATCCGCCAGAATGCGATCTCCGGCAGCGGCCAGCGCACCGATCGCCGCCTGGTTAGCGGCGTAGCCAGAATTAAACAGCAGCGCACGTGGATAGCCCAGCCACTGCGCCAGCTCCGCCTCCAGTTCGCCGTGCGGTAACGCATAGCCGGTAACATGACCGGAAGCGCCCGCACCGACGCCGTAACGCGCTGCGCCCTGCTGCCAGGCGGCGATAATGCGCGCGTCGTCGCTCAGACCGAGATAGTCATTGCTGGAAAAGTTGCGATAGCGCCTGCCGTCGTGCTGTAACCAACCGGCGCGGTTTACGGTCAGCAACGTGCGCTGACGCCAGCGTTGCTGTTGACGACGCACATCCAGCGCCGTCTCAATTCGCTGTTGCCAGCCCATTATTGCGCCGCGTTGTAATAGTGCGCGGTGTCGGCGTTGACCAGCTGCTGCGCCAGCGCCTGCTGCTGCGCGTTATCGCCCGCATCGGTATGGGTATGTTCCGGGTTAAGGCCAAGCTTGCGGAACAGCAGCAGATCTTTATCCTCTTCCGGGTTGGGCGTGGTCAGCAGCTTGCAGCCGTAGAAGATGGAGTTGGCACCCGCCATAAAGCACATCGCCTGTGTCTGCTCGCTCATCTGCTCGCGCCCGGCGGAAAGACGCACGTGGGAAGTCGGCATCATGATACGCGCCACCGCAATGGTACGAATAAAATCGAAGGGATCGACATCGTCATTTTCCGCCAGCGGCGTGCCTTTCACCTTCACCAGCATATTGATCGGCACGCTTTCCGGCGCTACCGGCAGGTTTGCCAGCTGTACCAACAGCGCGGCGCGATCCCTGACCTCTTCGCCCAGTCCGACGATGCCGCCGGAGCAGACTTTGATGCCCGCTTCGCGCACTTTTTCCAGCGTATCAAGACGCTCCTGATAAGTGCGGGTCGTAATGATATTGCCGTAGAACTCCGGCGAGGTGTCCAGGTTATGGTTGTAAAAATCAAGCCCTGCCTCTCCCAGCCGCTGCGCCTGCGCATCGCTCAGGGTTCCCAGCGTCATGCAGGTTTCCATCCCCATCGCCTTAACGCCCTGCACCATCTTTTCCAGGTAAGGCATATCGCGATCGTTGGGGTTTTTCCACGCCGCGCCCATGCAAAAGCGTGACGATCCCGCCGCCTTTGCCTTACGCGCTGAGGCGAGCACCTCTTCCACCTCCATCAGCCGCTCCGCCTCAAGGCCGGTTTTATACCGGGCGCTCTGCGGGCAATATTTACAATCTTCCGGGCAGGCACCGGTTTTAATCGACAGTAGCGTACTCACCTGCACCTGACGCGGATCGAAGTGCCGCCGGTGTACCTGCTGCGCTTCAAACATCAGTTCAAGAAAAGGTTTATCAAACAGGGCCTGAGCCTGTGCCAGCGTCCAGCGCATCGCCATTGCTTACTCCAGAAAGTGTCGTTTTTATTGTGGAACCGAATTATACTTGTAAACTAAATCTTTTCTTTTTGGTTTACAAGCGATCATGAATTCAGACGATCTCGCCTTCGACCGCGACCATATCTGGCACCCTTACACCTCCATGAGCGATCCTTTGCCCTGTTATCCGATTGTCGGCGCACAGGGCGTCTATCTGCGGCTGGCCGATGGTCGTCGACTGATCGACGGTATGTCTTCGTGGTGGGCAGCGATTCACGGCTATAACCATCCGCGGCTCAACCAGGCGCTGCAAACGCAGATGGCGCAGATGTCCCATGTGATGTTCGGCGGCATTACTCATCCCTCTGCCGTGGCGCTTTGCCGCCGTCTGGTGGCGATGACACCTGCGCCGCTGGAGTGCGTGTTTCTTGCCGACTCCGGCTCGGTAGCGGTGGAGGTAGCGATGAAAATGGCGCTGCAATACTGGCAGGCGCGTGGGGAACGGCGGCAGCGCTTTTTGACGCTACGCCGCGGCTATCATGGCGATACCTTCTCCGCCATGTCGGTATGCGACCCGGATAACTCAATGCACAGTCTGTGGCAGGGCTATTTGCCGACGCATCTGTTCGCGCCCGCACCGCAGTGCCGTTTTGATGATGAGTGGGATGAAGCGGATATCGCTGAGTTTGCCGCTCTGATAGCGCAGCATGAAGGCACTATCGCCGCCGTGATTCTGGAGCCCATTGTGCAGGGCGCGGGCGGAATGCGCTTTTACCATCCACGCTACCTGCAACGGGTGCGCGAACTGTGCGATCGCCATCGGGTGTTACTGATTGCCGATGAAATCGCTACCGGTTTTGGGCGCACCGGCAAACTGTTTGCCTGCGATCATGCCGGTATCACGCCCGATATTCTCTGCCTGGGCAAGGCGCTGACCGGCGGCACCATGACCCTTTCCGCTACCCTGACCACGCGCGAGGTGGCGACAACCATCAGCAATGGCGCAGCAGGCTGCTTTATGCACGGCCCCACCTTTATGGGCAATCCGCTCGCCTGCGCGGTGGCCGACGCCAGCCTGGCGCTACTACAGGAAGGCCACTGGGCGCAGCAGGTCGTGGCAATAGCGCAGCAGCTACGCGAAACCTTGCTGCCGCTGGCGGCGCATCCACAGGTTAAAGAAGTGCGGGTACTGGGCGCTATCGGCGTAATTGAGAGTCATCAGCCGGTAAATATGGCGGCTATTCAGCGCTTTTTCGTCGATCGCGGCGTCTGGATCCGCCCGTTCGGACGGCTGATCTATCTGATGCCGCCTTATGTGATCGATGCCGCCGGGCTGGCTCAGCTGAGCGAGGCAATCGGCGCGGCGCTGGATCGCACCGAGCTCTTTTTACCTGCCTAAAGGCGAAGCACCTCAAAGCAGGCGGCGGCGTGATGCACTACGCTTTTAGCATCCCCGCTAGCAAAGGAGTGAGTAATGCCACAAGAGAAAGAACATAACCGCCGCGTGATATTAGCCTCGCGCCCCAAAGGTGCGCCGACCAAGGCAAATTTCCGTTTTGAAACGCAGCCGGTTCCGAAACCCGGCGACGGCGAGATTCTGTTGCGAACGGTTTATCTGTCGCTCGATCCTTATATGCGTGGACGCATGAGCGATGCGCCCTCTTACGTTGCCCCTTTTGCCGTTGATGAGGTGCTGGGCGGCGGTACGGTTGCTGTCGTTGAGCATTCTAACCATCCCGACTATCAACAGGGCGACTGGGTGGTGAGTCAGAGCGGCTGGCAGGATTACGCGCTGTCGGACGGACGCTGCCTGTTTAAATTGCAGGGCCCGGTGCTGGCTCATCCCTCCTGGGCGCTGGGCCTGCTGGGTATGACCGGCTTTACCGCCTATATGGGGCTGTTGGACATTGGCGATCCGCAGCCAGGTGAAACCGTTGTGGTGGCTGCCGCTACCGGTGCCGTTGGTTCCGTGGTGGGACAGATTGCCAAACTGAAAGGCTGCCATGTGGTAGGCATCGCCGGCGGCGAAGAGAAGTGTCGCTACGCCGAAGAAAAGCTGGGCTTCGATCGCTGCCTCGATCATCGCCAGGACGATCTGGAAGCACAGCTGAAACAGCACTGCCCTGACGGCATTGATGTCTATTTTGAAAGCGTCGGCGGTAAGGTGTTTAACGCCGTGCTGCCGTTGATGAACACCAAAGGCCGCATTCCGGTCTGCGGCCTGATTGCCGACTATAACAGCAGCGGCGAACTACCGCAGGGCGGCGATCGTTTGCCGCTGTTCCAGAGCGCGATCCTGCGTAAGCGCCTGCGCGTGCAGGGCTTTATTATCAATCAGGACTATGGCGATCGTTTCGAAGAGTTTTTCCGCCAGATGAGTCAATGGGTGGCGGAAGATCGCCTGGTATTCCGTGAACATATTGTCGACGACCTTGAAGAGGCACCGGAGGCCTTTATCGGTATGCTGGAAGGAAAAAACTTCGGCAAGCTGATCGTCCGTGTCGCCTCCGACCGTCCGGGAGAACAGAAATGAAAATTTTGATGGTCCTTACCTCCCACGACAGGCTGGGCGAAACCGGGAAAAAGACCGGCTTCTGGCTGGAAGAGTTTGTCGCGCCTTACTACATCTTTAAAGATGCGGGTATCAGCGTGGTGCTCGCTTCCCCGCAGGGTGGACAGCCGCCGCTCGATCCTAAAAGCGATGCGCCCGATGCACAAACGCATGATACCGAACGTTTTCGTCATGATATTGCGGCGCAGCAGGCGCTGGCGAATACCCAGCGGCTTGATACTATTGATGGCAGCAAGTTTGACGCGGTATTTTATCCCGGTGGACATGGCCCGCTGTGGGACCTGGCAGAAGATAAGCACAGCATTGCGCTGATCGAAAATCTGTTCGCTAACGGCAAACCGGTAGCCGCCGTCTGCCATGCACCGGGCGTGCTGCGTCATGTGAAAAAACCGGACGGTACGCCGCTGGTAGCGGGTAAGCGCGTTACCGGCTTTACCAACAGCGAAGAGCAGGCCGTCGGGCTGACCGATGTGGTACCCTTTCTGGTGGAAGATGAGCTGAAAAAACTGGGCGGAGAGTTTGAGCGCACCGCAGACTGGGGCGCTTTTGCGGTAACAGATGGACATTTGATTACCGGCCAAAATCCCACCTCATCTGCCGTAACCGCTGAAGAGCTGCTGAAATTTTTACATCAATAACAGGGAGATGCGATGAGGATCTACAGTCACAATTTTAACGATGGCGAGAAAATGCCGGAGCGCCATGTGTTCAACGGCATGGGTTATCAGGGCGACAATATTTCACCCCATCTTGCCTGGGATGAGGTGCCGGAAGGCACCAAAAGCTTTGTTGTGACCTGTTATGACCCTGACGCGCCAACCGGCTCCGGCTGGTGGCACTGGGTTGTGGCAAATATTCCCGCCAACGTTACCGTGCTGCCGCAGGGCGCGGGATCGGGCCAGGCTGCGCTGCCGGAAGAGGCGATAGAAACGCGCACCGACTTTGGCAAAGCGGGCTACGGCGGCGCGGCACCGCCGCAGGGTGAAACTCATCGCTATATTTTTACCGTTCACGCGCTGGACGTGGAAAAAATTGAGGTGGATGAGAATGCCAGCGGTGCGATGGTGGGCTTTAACGTCCATTTCCATCGCCTCGCCAGCGCCTCAATTACCGTACTGTACAGCTAAACCGACGCGGGGCGCTACGGCGCTCCGCCTGCCGCCAGACGTGCAAACTCCGCCTTTGCTTTTTCCATTTGCTGATTAAACTCCGCATTGGCATGCAGCCGGGCAACTACCGCCGCAGCCATAGTGCGTGCCGCATCAATATCGCTTTGCCAGTGATAACCGCAAATCACGCGGCTTTCGCCAATTTCCAGTCCTCGTCGCAAAATTTCCTGCTGACGCGTCGGGTTAATTTCTGCCAGCACCAGCGCTAACGCCCAGCCAATAGTGGTATGTCCTGACGGATAGGAGCCTTCCCCCGCCAGCGTCCCCTCTTCTTCCTGACGACAGGTCGGTACGCCATAAAAAGAGAAAGGCCGAATACGCTGATACTGCTTTTTCGCGCTGGCGGTAGCCCAGGTACCCGCATCTTCTTTCATCGTGATCATCAGATGATAGATTTCCGGTGCCTGCTGCTGCGACAGCGAATGGCCAAACGCCTCGCTAAACAGCAGCGGAATATTTTCTGCCTTTACGTCGGCATCCTGCCAGGCCAGCTTGCCGCGTGCCGTTTTACGCTGCGCCACGCCCCAGTCGTAAAAGGCTTTATCACGTAAGAATTCGACGCTGTCAAAGGCCGGCGGGGGCGGAAGGATGGCAAAACTGTCTGGTGCTTCTTCAGCGGTCAGGAAATGCGGAACCGTCTCAGCCTGCACGCCGCCAGAAAACAGCAGGCCAACAGCAAGCAACGGGAAACAGAATTTTTTTAATGACGACATTATCGCCTCCTTGTTGATTTAATCCCGCCGTTAAGACAACGAGGTGACAGGAAAAAAACGCAGAAAGCGTAATAGTTTGATCTGAAGAAGGATAATGCGCCGCTTCGCAGTAAAAATTGCGAAGCGGCTCAATATTTACAGCGCGTGGATGACCACCCACATTGGGCCCTGTCCAACCGCGTAGCGCGCCAGCGGCGTTAACAGACCGCGATCGGCAGCAATGCGATAAACCTCAATATGGTGCGATTTCTGCCCCGCAGCAACCAGATACTCACCGCGGCTGTCAATATTAAAGCCGCGCGGCTGCGTCTCGGTTGGCTGGTGGCCTTCAACGTTCAGCAGACCCCCATCTTCACTGACGCTGAAGATAGTCAGCGTGCTGGAGGTGCGATCGCAGGCGTAAAGATGACGTCCGTCCGGCGTCAGGTGAATATCCGCCGCCCAGCGAGTACCATTAAAATCGGCAGGCTGCATATCCAGACTCTGAACACACTCCACCTGACCGTGGGCATTATTCAGCTGCCAGACATCAACGGTGCTGTTCAGCTCATTAACGCAATAGGCATACTGCCGGTTGGGATGGAAAACCATATGACGCGGACCTGCGCCTTCTACGGTGGTGACCTGCTCCTGCTGGTGCGGCGTCAGCTTGCCGGTAGCATGAACGTCAAACAGACAGATACGATCCTGCTTGAGTGCAGGCACAAACAGCGTTTGGTTATCGCTGCCGATATTTGCCGAGTGGCAACCTTCCAGACCCTTTATCACCTGGCCTGGCTCCAGCGGCACGCCGTCAGCACCGATAGGGCTAATGCTGACGCAGGCGTCGTTATACGATCCGCAAAACAGGAAATTACCGTGCCGATCGGTAGAGATATGGGTTGGGCTGCCCGGTAACGAAGCCTGGCCCGCTTCGCTCAGGGTGCCGTCATCCGCAATGCGATAGGCAATCACGCGAAACTGCGGGCGCACGCCAACGTATAAAAAGGGCTGGGAGGGATTCACCACCATTGGCTGTACCTGTCCGGCCACGTCCACTACCTGTAACAGCGTCAGCGCGCCATCATCACTCATTTGCCAGACGTGAATCTGCTGGCTTTCCGGGCTGGCGGTATAAACAACTTGCTTCATGAATTCTCCTTATCTCATTACCTGTAATCATTAACCTGTGGCAAAGGGTAGCGCGTTTTATCTCTGTTCGTCGGATTGTTTATGCTGTGGCGATTTGGTGACCGGCCCCGCAAGGTGTAACATCGCTGCTTTGCGAATAATGACTGGCGGAACGATTGATGAGCTATCGCGTAATTGCCCTTGACCTTGACGGTACGCTGCTTACGCCGCGTAAAACTATTCTTCCTGAATCCCTTGCCGCACTTGCCGAAGCGCAACGCGCCGGGGTAAAGGTAATTATTGTCACCGGACGTCACCACTGCGCTATCCATCCTTTTTATCAGGCGCTGGCGCTGGATACACCTGCAATCTGCTGTAACGGCACCTATTTGTACGATTATCAGGCGAAAAAAGTGCTCTCTGCCGATCCGCTGGCGCAACCGCAGGCGTTGCAGGTCATTGAAATGCTCGATCGCCAGGCGATCCACGGCCTGCTCTATGTGGATGATGCCATGCTGTACCAAACGCCCACCGGCCACGTGGAACGCACGCAGCTGTGGGCTGAATCACTGCCCGAACATCAGCGCCCGCTGTTTTTACAGGTGCCGGATCTTGCCGCTGCCGCTCGTGAAGCACAGGCTATCTGGAAGTTTGCCCTCTCCCATCCCGATACGCGTGCGCTACAGCAGTTTGCCGAAGAGGTTGAACAGACGCTGGGACTGGCCTGTGAATGGTCATGGCACGATCAGGTGGATATCGCGCAGGCGGGCAACAGCAAAGGCAAACGCCTGGCACAATGGGTTGCATCGCAGGGCCTGGAGATGAAAGATGTGCTGGCGTTTGGCGATAACTATAACGATCTCAGCATGCTGGAAAACGTCGGGCTGGGTGTGGCAATGGGCAATGCCGATGAAGCGATTAAAGCGCGAGCCGCCCGCGTAATCGGCACCAATCTGGAACCGGGCATAGCCGAAACGATTCGCCGTGAGGTGCTGTAATTAACCACCTGAACCGCTATATCTGTCGCCTGTCGCGCCCTGCGTCAGGCGATCGAAAAATGGTCACTGCCATTTTGCTTCTGACTCATGGATGAAAACGGTCAGCCTACCGCACGCGTTGGCGATCGTTTAAGCTGCAGCGCGGCGATTATCTCAGGCGCATCTAATGTACGATGAGTTTAATAGTAATGTATCGTTCTTGCTGCCCGCAAACGTCACTCAATAAAACGGGGCCGGATTATAAATAACCACGGCCCTGGAATTATCAGGCGGTAATAGAGACGCTCTTTATTTGTGCAAACAGCCACATGCCCGGTTTGATTGCCAGTTCATCACGCGCCCAGGGCGTTATACGCGCCCAAAGCTCACTGCTACCGATACGCAATTTAACCTCTACCTGCTGATTATCCACCTCAATCAGCTCACTAACCTGCGCTGGCAGTACATTACGAATAGTGCTGTGCTGCGGCGGCTGTAAAGACAGGGAAACATCAGAAGACCGGATGCGAATACGCAACGGCGACTTTACTGGCGCTTCCACGCGGCTCACCCAAATGTGCTGATCGCCCAATGATAGCGCGGTCATCGCATAATCAGGATGCTGCTCCAGTACCTGTACTCGCAGCACCGTACTCTGCTCGCTGCGCGGCAGCCAGGGGCGTAGCGCACTGCTGCTCCATACCTGTTCAAGCGTACCCGTCGCCTTAACCTGGCCTTTATCCAGCAGCAATACCCGATCGGCCAGCTGCAAAATCTCATCCAGGCTGTGCGATACGTAAAGCACCGGAATATCCACCTGCTTCGCCAGCTTTTGTAGCCAGGGAAGCAGCTCACGCTTGCGCGGGATATCAAGCGAAGCCAGCGGCTCATCCATCAGCAGGATATCTGGTGCCGTCAGCAGCGCGCGCCCAATCGCTACCCGCTGTTTTTCACCGCCGGAGAGCGTCCAGGGAAAACGATCCAGGAGATCGTTCAGCCCCAGTAAATTGACCAGCGTATCAAACTGCGGCTGACGGCTTTTCGCCATGCCGTAACGCAGATTGCCACGTACCCGGTAGTGCGGAAAGAGGCGCGCCTCCTGAAAGACATAGCCAACACCGCGCTTTTCTGGCGGCAGCCAGAGATTTTCTTCCGCATCGCTAAGAGTGCGTCCGTTCAGGCGAATCGATCCCTGCTGCGGCTGCGCCAGCCCGGCGATAGCGTTAATCAATGAGGTTTTCCCGGCACCGGAGACGCCGAAAACGGCGGTAATACCTTTGGTCGGCAGCTCGGCGTTTACCTGAAGCAGGCTATCGCCCTGCTGTAACGTAAAATTAAGTTCCAGCATCAGCCCCCCAGACGCTTACGGCCCCAGCGGGCCAGCCATTCCGACAACAGCAGCGAAATTAACGCCAGCGCAATCGCGATCAGGCAGAGCCTGGCGGCGTTGGTTTCCGCACCGGGCGTTTCCAGTAAGGTGAACATCGCCAGCGGAATGGTACGCGTTTCGCCAGGAATATTGGAAACAAAGGTGATGGTGGCGCCGAACTCACCCAGCGAACGGGCGAATGCCAGCACTGTGCCAGCGATAAGGCCGGGCAGCGTTAACGGCAGCGTAATGGTGAAAAAAACGCGCCAGCGTCCGGCCCCCAGCGTGCGTGCCGCCTGCTCCAGCCTGGGATCGACCGCCTCCAGCGCCAGCCTGATCGCCCGCACCATCAACGGCAATGCCACCACCGCAGCCGCTAAAGCCGCACCTCGCCAGCTAAAGGCGAAGCTGATACCAAACCAGTCATAAAGCCAGGCACCGATCCAGCCGCGCCGCCCTAAAGAGAGCAGCAGCAAATAGCCCACCACCACTGGCGGCAGCACCAGCGGCAGATGAATCAGGCTATCGAGCAGTGCTTTGCCGCGAAACTGGCAGCGGGCCAGCACCCATGCGAGGAAAATACCAAAAGGTAAACTGACCGCTACTGCCACGGCAGAAACTTTCAGGCTGAGTTCAACAGCCTGCCATTCCACTTCACTCAATATCATTCGTTAGGGGTAAATCCATATTTTTTAAATATTGCCGCCGCCTCAGGTCCTTTGAGATAGTCGTAGAACGCACTGACCGCAGGCTGTTGGCGATCCTTAACAATAGCAATCGGGTACTGTACCGGCTTGTGGCTGTTTTCCGGGAAATGCCCGACTACCTGCACGTTATGGCTGGCAACGGCATCGGAACCGTAGACAATGCCGTAAGGCGTTTCATTACGTTCCACCAGCGCCAGCGCCGCACGCACATTATTAGCGCGCGCCATAACCGGCGACAGCGTATCCCAGGCGCCCAGATTTTGTAAGGCCTCTTTCGCATAAATACCGGCAGGAACATGATCGGGATCGCCTGTTGCGATACGTTGTCCCTTTAACAGGCTTTTCCAGTCGGTGTTTTTGTTGATTTGTACCTGCTGGCTGTGCGCATCGGTGGGAGCAATCAGCACCAGATCGTTACCTAACAGCGTATAGCGCGAACGGGTTTCGATGCTTTTTTTATTCGCCGCGTAATCCATCCACTGTTGATCGGCGGAAATAAACAGATCGGCGGGTGCGCCCTGCTCTATCTGACGCGCCAGGGTAGACGAAGAGGCGTAGGAAGTAACGATTTTTATATCTTGTTCATTTTTTTCATATTCGTTGACGATATCCTGCAAAGCGTTCGTCAGCGAAGCAGCTGCAAATACGGTAATTTTTTCAGCGGCGACGGCATGTCCGGAAAGAGACAGCCCCATCACCAATGCCATTATACAATTATTCTTATTAATAGCTGACATACAGTTTCTCCTGGTTACGTTATGTATTGCATAATATAACGAGACGTTGAACCCTGTCATTGGTTTGATCAAATGAAAAAGCGGAAAAAACAATCGGAAACTGAAAAACAACAGGGCCGACATGAAGTCAGCCCTGTTAAAAGGAAGGTCCGGCGCGCTACGCTTAGTGGCGTTGCTTTGCCGCCTGGTCGTTGTTGCGGTGACCAAATTTGGAAATGATGTTGAAAACTTCGCCCATGCCATAAATCAGGCCCAGAATGATCGCCATGACGACAGGCACCATAATGACGGCGACGGCAAGGCTTTTTAACAGTTCCAGCATAGTTGCCTCATTTACTGCGATAAAAAGAATATTGTATCCAGCAGGGTAAAAAAGGCACTGTCCTTTTGTGCGCTTTACCTTTTCTGACGCGTTGACTTAACGCCGTGACACGCTGCGCCGCCTCTTTTACAATCGCTACAAAACATTTTGTGGGGTGTACCATGCAGGCTGATATTTCTCTTATTATTCGACTCCAGCAGAAACTGTTTGCCGATCCACGACGGATTAAACTGCTGCAACAGATTAAAAATACCGGCTCCATCAGCCAGGGCGCAAAGCTGGCTGGCATCAGTTATAAAAGTGCATGGGATGCCATTAATGATATGAACCTGCTGGCGGAGCGCACGCTGGTGGAACGGGCGACAGGCGGCAAAGGCGGCGGCGGCGCGCAGCTGACTCGCTACGGCGAACGGCTGATTGAGCTGTTTCGGTTGCTGGAACAGATTCAACAAAAGGCGTTCGATGTGTTACAGGACGATCGCCTGCCGCTCGACAGTCTGTTGGCAGCAATCGCCCGCTTTTCCCTGCAAACCAGCGCCCGTAATCAGCTGTTTGGCACCTTGATTCATCGCGATGCGGAGCGGGTACAGCAGCATGTTGAGGTCTTGCTGGCCGATGGCGAAACGCGGCTAAAGGTTGCTCTGACCCAACAGAGCGCCGATCGCCTGCAGCTTACCGCGGGTAAAGAGGTGCTGCTGCTGATCAAAGCGCCGTGGATTAACGTCAGCCAGGCCGCTTCCGAGGCCGATAACCAGCTCGCCTGTACCATTAGCGCGATTGAACATGGCGAGCAGCAGAGCGAAGTACTGATGACGTTGGGCAGCGGTGAAACGCTGTGTGCCACGTTGAGCAATCAGCGGGTGGAGCAGCAAAATCTCCAGCCTGGCGCCGCAGTAATAGCACATTTTAACGCCGACAGGGTGATTATCGCGACGCTGCTCTGAATCAGCGTCCGGCATTTGACATCATTGCAACCAGCCATTAAAACCAGTTTTCACGCTGCAAAAAACGGAATAAAAAATGGCTACGTTGCAAATTTCGCAAGGCACGTTTCGTCTTAGCGATACCAAAGTATTAACGCTTAACGATCTTACCCTGCGCAGCGGCGAAAGCTGGGCCTTTGTCGGCGCGAACGGCAGCGGGAAATCTGCGCTGGCGCGGGCGCTGACGGGCGATCTGCCGCCGCTACAGGGCACGATGCACGGTGAATTTACGCGCCCCACCTTGCTCTCGCTGGAGAAACTGCAAAAGCTGGTTGAAGAAGAGTGGCAGCGTAACAATACCGATCTGCTGAGCGAAGGCGAAGAGGATACAGGCCGGACGACAGCGCAAATCATTCAGGATGAGGTAAAAGATGAGGCGCGCTGCCGTCAGCTGGCACAGCAGTTTGGCATTGAAGCGCTGCTGGAGCGCCGCTTCAAATATCTGTCTACTGGCGAAACGCGTAAGACGCTGTTGTGCCGGGCGCTAATGACGCAGCCCGATCTGCTGGTGTTGGACGAACCTTTTGACGGTCTCGACGTTGCCTCGCGCGCCAGCCTTGCCGCGCTGCTGGCTTCACTGCATCAACAGGGCCTTACGCTGGTGCTGGTACTAAACCGCTTTGATGATATTCCCCCTTTTATCGATCGCGTAGGCATTCTGGCTGAGTGTCATCTGACACATGTCGGCACGCGTGATGAGGTGCTGGCGGAGGCGCTGGTTGCGCAGCTGGCTCATAGCGAACAGCTGGCGGGCATGGCGCTGCCGGAGGCGGATAACCCAGGCCAGCAGCCAAAGCTGGCACCTGACGCGCCGCGCATTCAGTTAAAAAACGGCGTGGTCAGCTATAACGACAGGCCGGTACTGCACGGGCTGAGCTGGGAAGTATTGCCCGGCCAGCACTGGCAAATTACCGGGCCCAACGGCGCGGGAAAATCGACTCTGCTTAGCCTGGTCACCGGCGATCATCCTCAGGGCTACAGCAACGATTTAACGCTGTTTGGTCGCCGACGCGGCAGCGGCGAAACCATCTGGGAAATCAAACAGCATATCGGCTACGTCAGCAGCAGTCTGCATCTGGATTATCGCGTGGCAATTAGCGTGCGTAACGTTATTCTTTCCGGCTACTTTGATTCCATCGGGCTTTATCAGGCCGTTTCCGATCGTCAGCGCACGCTGGCAAACGGCTGGCTGGCGCTGCTGGGAATGCAGCAACAGGCTGATGCACCGTTCCACAGCCTTTCCTGGGGCCAGCAGCGACTAGTGCTGATCGCACGTGCGCTGGTAAAACACCCTACCCTGCTGATTCTTGATGAGCCGTTGCAGGGACTCGATCCTATTAACCGTCAGCTGGTGCGTCGTTTTATCGACGTACTGATCGCCGAGGGAGAAACGCAGTTGCTGTTTGTTTCTCATCACGCGGAAGATGCGCCGCAATGTATTACCCACCGCCTGAACTTCATTCCCCAGGGTGAGCGCTACGATTACCTTCTCGAAACGCTGAATTAACTTTTTCGGCCCGGCGTCACCGGGCCTTTCCTCTATTCAGGGCACTCATTCCCCTCTTACCGGCGTGACAACTTTCTATGTAACCGTTACCAAATTATTCAACCTTCTCACCTGCCCTGCGGTAATAAGACGCCATTATTGCTGGCAAATAAGATTTTTCAGCTTGTGTAAACGATTCCATTTATCCAGACTGGATCACGCTTTAGCGTTTTACCCTGTGCTATTTTTATTCTGCGATTACCGCTTTAGTCAGTTATCAGGACACACTATGGAAAAATTCAATCCGGTCGATCATCCGCATCGCCGTTACAATCCGCTGACCGATCAGTGGGTACTGGTTTCTCCGCACCGTGCCAAACGCCCCTGGCAGGGCGCGCAGGAGTCGCCTGCCATACAGCAGCTTCCCAAACACGATCCGGATTGTTTTCTTTGTCCAGGCAATACGCGTGTGACCGGTGACAAAAACCCCGATTACACCGGTACCTACGTATTTACCAATGATTTTGCCGCGTTGATGAGCGATACGCCGGAAGCGCCGCAGAGCGATGATATGTTGATGCGCTGCGAAAGCGCGCGCGGCACCAGCCGGGTGATCTGCTTTTCGCCGGATCACAGCAAAACGCTGCCGGAGCTGAGTCTGGCGGCGCTGGAAGAAGTTGTGCGCACCTGGCAGGAGCAAACTGCCGATCTGGGCCAACACTATCCCTGGGTGCAGGTATTTGAGAACAAGGGTGCCGCGATGGGCTGCTCGAACCCGCATCCGCATGGTCAAATCTGGGCCAACAGCTTTCTGCCGAATGAGGTTCAGCGCGAAGACATCAATCAGCGCGCTTACCATAACCAGCATGGTTCACCGCTGCTGGTCGATTACCTGACGCGCGAGCTGAACGATGGCAGCCGCACGGTAGTGGAAACCGAGCACTGGCTGGCGGTGGTGCCCTGGTGGGCGGTCTGGCCGTTCGAAACGCTGCTGTTACCAAAAACGCATATCAAACGTCTGGTGGATTTAAATGACGCACAGCGCAGCGATCTGGCGCTGGCGTTGAAAAAGCTGACCAGCCGCTACGATAACCTGTTTCAGTGCTCTTTCCCCTATTCGATGGGCTGGCACGGCGCGCCGTTCAACGGCGAAGAAAACAGCCACTGGCAGCTACACGCCCATTTCTATCCGCCGCTGCTGCGTTCAGCAACGGTGCGTAAATTTATGGTGGGCTATGAAATGCTGGCGGAAACCCAGCGTGATTTAACCGCGGAACAGGCGGCAGAGCGTCTGCGTTCTGTCAGCGATATCCATTTCCGCCAGACGGGAGCTTCAGAATGAGTTTAAAAACGACAACCCAACAGATTTTCCAGCAGCAGTTTGGCTACCAGCCGACACATACCGTCCAGGCACCGGGGCGCGTTAATCTGATTGGTGAACATACCGACTATAACGACGGTTTTGTACTGCCGTGCGCCATCGATTATCAAACGGTAATCAGCTGCGCAAAGCGTGACGATCGTCAGGTGCGCGTGATCGCCGTTGACTATGATAACCAGCAGGATATTTTCTCGCTCGATCAGCCGATTATGCGTGTGGAAGAGCCGATGTGGGCCAACTATGTGCGCGGCGTGGTGAAACATCTGCAACAGCGCAGCGGCGATTTCAACGGCGTGGATATGGTGATCGGCGGCAACGTGCCGCAGGGTGCCGGGCTTAGCTCCTCCGCCTCGCTGGAAGTCGCGGTTGGCACCGTGTTTCAACAGCTCTGGCATCTGCCGCTGGATGGTGCCGCCATCGCCGTTAACGGCCAGGAAGCAGAAAACCAGTTTGTCGGCTGCAACTGCGGCATTATGGACCAGCTGATCTCCGCGCTGGGTAAAAAAGATCACGCCATGCTGCTCGACTGCCGCACGCTGGGGACGCGTGCGGTGCCGATGCCAAAAGAGGTGGCGGTGGTGATTATCAACTCTAACTTTCGTCGCAATCTGGTCGGCAGCGAATACAACACCCGCCGCGAACAGTGCGAAACCGGCGCACGTTTCTTCAGCCAGCCCGCGCTGCGCGATGTGGATATCGAACAGTTCCGCGCCGTTGAACATCAGTTGGACCCGCAGGTCGCGAAACGCGTGCGCCATGTGCTGACAGAGAATGCACGCACGCTGGAAGCCGCTGAAGCGCTGAGCAACGGCGATTTAAAACGCATGGGCGAGCTGATGGCTGAATCGCACGCCTCGATGCGCGACGATTTTGAGATCACCGTACCGCCTATCGATCGTCTGGTTGAAATCGTTAAGGCAACCATCGGCGATAAAGGTGGCGTACGGATGACCGGCGGCGGCTTTGGCGGCTGCGTGGTAGCGTTAATGCCGCAGGATCTGGTGGAGCCGGTAAAAGCAGCGGTAGCCAGCCAGTATGAAGCCGCCACCGGCATTAAAGAAACCTTCTACGTCTGTACGGCATCGGAAGGAGCGGGACAATGCTAAACGAAGCAACCTCACTGGCACCGGACGGGCAACCGTGGCGCATTAGTGTACTGCGCAACCGTCACGGGATGGTGGCAACTTTTATGGACTGGGGCGCAACCTGGCTGTCGGCGCGCGTACCGATGAAGGATGGCAGCGTACGTGAAGCGCTGCTGGGCTGCGCCACGCCAGCAGACTATCTGAAACAGACCGCCTATCTGGGTGCCGCCATAGGCCGCTACGCCAACCGCATCACCAACGCGCGGCTGAATGAAGCGGGTATTACGCTGACACCCAATCAGGGCGCGCATCAGCTGCACGGCGGGCCGGAAGGTTTCGACCGCCGCCGCTGGCAGATCGTCAGCCAGAGCGACGAACGCGTTATCTACCGCCTTGATTCTCCCGATGGCGATCAGGGCTATCCCGGCAATCTTATCGCTCAGGTAGAGTACCGCCTGGATGATAATAACTCTCTTTCTGTCAGCTGGGAGGCGCAGGTCGATCGCGCCTGTCCGGTTAACCTGACCAGCCACGCCTATTTCAATCTGGATGCGCATCACGGCGATGCGCGCCAGCATCGCTTACAGCTTAACGCCGATTACTATCTGCCGGTCAACAGTGAAGGGATCCCGCGAGCGCCGCTACAAACGGTGGAAAACAGCGGTTTCGACTTCCGCACGGCGAAAAGTATCAGTCATGACTTTTTGCAGGATGAGGATCAGCGCCTGGTTCAGGGCTACGATCACGCCTTTTTGCTGAATGCGCCCGAGGCAGATCGTCCCGCTGCCCAGCTCTGGTCAGCCGACAGCAAGCTGAAGCTGACGGTCGAAACCTCCGCCCCGGCGCTGCAATTTTACAGCGGAAATTACCTTGACGGCACGCCCGCTCGCGACGGCGGCAGCTATACTGCATTCCAGGGCATCGCGCTGGAAAGTGAGTTTCTGCCCGACTCGCCCAACCACCCTGAGTGGCCACAGCCCAGCTGTTGGTTACAACCCGGCAAAACCTGGCAAAGTGTTACCCGCTATACGTTAACGGCGGAATAACATCAGGTTGAAAAACGCGCACTGCGCAGGCCCGGCACTTACGTCGTGCGCAGAATTCCGCTATGTTAGGGCACTATCGTTTGCCGTACCGTGCGCGGCGGCAATATAATGGTTTCATTATCATACGAGCGTTAAGGAGTTAAGCTATGGCTGTAACTAAGCTGGTTCTGGTGCGCCACGGCGAAAGCCAGTGGAACAACGAAAACCGCTTCACCGGATGGTACGATGTTGACCTGTCCGAAAAAGGTCGCGGAGAAGCGAAAGCAGCAGGTCAGCTGCTGAAAAAAGAAGGTTTCACCTTCGATTTCGCTTACACCTCTGTGCTGAAGCGCGCTATCCACACTCTGTGGAATATTCTCGACGAGCTGGATCAAGCCTGGCTGCCGGTAGAAAAATCCTGGCGTCTGAACGAGCGTCACTACGGTGCGCTGCAGGGCCTGAACAAAGCGGAAACCGCTGAAAAATATGGTGACGATCAGGTAAAACAGTGGCGTCGTGGCTTTGCCGTTACGCCGCCGGAACTGGATCGCAGCGACGAACGCTTCCCTGGTCACGATCCGCGCTATGCGAAACTGACCGCTGAACAGCTGCCGACCACCGAAAGCCTGGCGCTGACTATCGAACGTGTTATCCCTTACTGGAATGAATCTATTCTGCCGCGCCTGAAAAGCGGTGAGAAAGTGATCATCGCCGCACACGGTAACTCCCTGCGCGCGCTGGTGAAATACCTGGATAACATGAGCGAAGAAGAGATCCTTGAACTGAACATCCCAACCGGCGTACCGCTGGTGTATGAGTTCGATGAAAACTTCAAGCCGATCAAACACTACTACCTGGGCGACGCTGACGAAATCGCAGCGAAAGCCGCAGCGGTAGCGAATCAGGGCAAAGCGAAGTAATTCGTGTTGCAGCAAAAACCCGCCAGACGGCGGGTTTTTTTATAGGGCAGCTCAGCATTACGCATTACTGACACGTTTTGCTATCAGCCACGACGCGCTTTTACCGCCGCCGCCAGCTGACGTAGCACGTTTTCCGTATCTTCCCAGCCAATGCAGGCATCGGTAATACTTTTGCCGTACACCAGCGGCGCGCCGCTTTCAAGGCTCTGGTTACCTTCTACCAGATGACTTTCAATCATTACGCCCATAATGGCTTTCTCGCCGCTGCTAATCTGCTGCGCAACATCCTCCGCCACTACCCTCTGACGCTGGAACTGTTTGCTGCTGTTGGCATGGCTGAAATCGATCATCACCTGAGCAGGCAAGCCAGCTTTCTCCAGACCCGTTTTCACTTCGGCAACGTGCTGCGCACTGTAGTTCGGCTCTTTACCGCCGCGCAGGATAATGTGGCAGTCGCCGTTCCCGCTGGTTTCAACAATTGCGGAGTGACCATATTTGGTGACGGAGAGGAAGCAATGCGGCGAACCTGCGGCGTTAATGGCATCGATAGCAACCTTGATGGTGCCGTCAGTGCCATTTTTAAAGCCGACCGGGCAGGAAAGCCCTGAGGCCAGCTCGCGGTGCACCTGAGATTCTGTAGTACGCGCGCCGATAGCACCCCAGCTCATCAGGTCGGCCAGATACTGCGGCGTAATCATATCCAAAAACTCGCCTGCTGTCGGCAGGCCGCTGTCGTTAATTTCCAACAGTAGCTGACGAGCAATGCGCAGACCATCATTAATCTGGAAGCTGCCGTCCATCATCGGATCGTTAATCAGCCCTTTCCAGCCAACGGTAGTGCGTGGCTTTTCAAAATAGACGCGCATGACAATTTCCAGTTCGCCGCTCAGCGCTTCGCGCATTTTCAGCAAACGTGCGGCATACTCTTTCGCCGCCGCCACATCGTGAATCGAGCAGGGCCCGATAATCACCAGCAGCCGATCATCTGCATTTTTCAGAATTTTGTGGATCGCCTGACGCGAAGCAGCAACGGTAGCCGCCGCTTTTTCCGTCGCCGGGAATTTTTCCAGCAGCGCAACCGGGGGCAAAAGTTCTCTTATCTCTTTGATTCTTAAATCATCATTCAGGTAATTCATAAGCTATCCGTTTAATTTTTTTTCGGGCGCAGCGGGCACCACCTGTCCAATTTATCCCTTCACTACCGCGCTGTAAATCGACTTTCCGTCCACGGCCCGCGTCGGTGATTTGCGTTTCTTTGGTTCCTTACTACACTTTTAATCGTTAGTTCTTGAAAATTTATTATTTACACCACAAGTTTTCGCCGGAAGTTGATCTGGCGGGATATTATCTCGCACAAATAAAAGAACAGCTTCTGAAGCCCTGGTGAATATCATCAGCAACTGGCAATAATTAACGGGAGTATCATGATGAATAAGATTGCAATTGCAGTTCTGACAGCAGCAATGACACTCGGCAGCGGCGCGGCAATGGCGGCGCAGGGAAATAACGGCACCGCTAACCAGGCAGCGGATGCAGGCGCGGTAGCGCCGGACGCAAAAGAAAATCTGCCGCCAAATAAAGTTGATAATAATAATATTAATAATGGCTCCAGCAATGTTAGCGGCAGTAGCACACCAACCGCTGGCACTAACGGCATGAGCGCGGATGAAATGGATAAAAACGCGCAGTGCAAGGATGGCAAATGCCCGAACATCAATGAAAAAGTCCAGACTCAGCAGGGCGGCGGCGATGTCGATCGTAAAACTGACGGCACCACGCAATAATTAATAACTGACAAATATTCATCTGTAAAATAAAAGAGGGCCACGGCTCTCTTTTATTTTATCCTCCGTCCTGGCTTTCCTCATTTATATTTAACTTTTTCTAACGTATCTGCGCCCCGTTTGTTCGATGATTACTTCCCCAGACTTTTCCGCTATTCTGAAATCCCTGAAATGATAAAGCAAAGTTATGGCCCATCTGTTATTGATTGACGATCACCCGCTGGTACAGGTTGCGCTGGAAGCCGCGCTGGCGAAAGCGCCGATTCCACTCAGACTGACCGCCGTAGATAACGAACAGGCGGCCTGCCATGCGTTGCAGCAGTACGCCGTGCAGCTGGTTATCCTTGATATCAACCTGCCGGACAGCGACGGGCTGGAACTACTCAAGCTGCTGAAGCGTCACAGGCCAGCCCTGCCCGTCCTGATTTATTCTGCGCAAAGCGAACGCCTCTACATGCAGATGGCGCAGGCCGCAGGCGCGGCGGGCTACGTGATTAAAAGCCAAAGCATGCCGCAGCTGTTAAGCGCCATCCTGGCGGTGCTGGGAGGACAAACGGTATTCCCCTCCGACCTGGGCGCGTCGGCAACCGGTGGCCTGCCGCTGACCAGCAAAGAGCAGCAGGTACTTTCCCTGCTGGCTCGCGGATTTTCCAATCTGCAGATTGCGCAGCAGCTGCATATCAGTAATAAAACCGTTAGTACCCATAAGAAAAATATTCTGGAAAAAACCGGAGCCAGCTCCGTACTGGATCTCGCCGCGCTATGGAAAGCCCAACATTGATGCGCCTGCTGGTACTGCTGCTGACGCTACTGTTCAGCCTTCCCGGACACGCCGACTGGCGTGCGGTCAGCAGTATGCCGCTCCCGCAGGAATTGATGATGCCGGGCGGCGAATCGCTTCCTCTCCAGGGCAAAACGCTACGGGTAGGCGTCCTGCAGGCCAGCAGCGCACCGTGGAATATGTTTGTTGGCAAAGATCTGTATGGTATCAATGCGGATTATCTGGTGGCACTCGGCAATCTTACCGGCGCCCATTTCATTATTTCCAGCTATCCTGACGCCAAAGCGCTGCTGAACGCGCTGCGCCAGGGCAAGGCTGATGTCGCTTTTGGCGTATCACAGCCGCCATCCACCGCCGATCTTTACGCCACCCGCGCCTGGTATACTACACCGCTGCGCATCTACCGCAGCCGTCAAAATCGTCGTCCGGTGATGTTTAACTCGCAGGATGCACGTATCGCCGTCAGCGCAGCCACACTACAGCAGGTCACGCCTGAATTTATGCGCCATCACCGCTGGGAAAGCTACAGCAGCGATCTACAGGCGCTTTATACGCTGCTTAACCAGCAAAACGACTATGTGGTAGCGGATGAAACCAGCGCGGGTTTCCTGCTCAGCCAGCTCCAGCAAGGGCAAATTTATCAAATCGCCTCGCCACTCGATCCCGGTGAGCTGAGCCTGTATGCCGTGACCTCGCAGGCTGCCTTACGCGATGCGCTCAATCTGGCGATTCGTCAGCTTCCGATTGAGGTAGTAAACGGAATTCAGGGACGCTGGAGTTCACAACTGCCGCGTTATCTCGATACCAATACGCTGCATCTGACTGCCATGGAAAAAGCCTGGCTACACCAGCATCCTCAGGTGATTTACAGCGCGCTGGCGGATAACTATCCCTGGAGCTACCGCAGCGCCAGCGGCGAAGCGCGCGGTTACAGCATCGACCTGCTAAACGCTATCGGACAAAGTACCGGGCTGCGCTTTAAACCGCTATGGGTCAACAATCCGCAGCAGGCGCAGCAGCAGGTTGCCGCCGGGCTGGCGCAGATTGAACTGGTGCAGCCGCTTTCCGGTAACGGCGATGCGGAAAACAGTACGCTACCGGTCTGGCGGGCGCTGTGGGGCGTTTATCTGCGCGGGCCCACCTCCGGCATCACGGGCTGGCAGAATTTACAGGGATTGCGCATCGGTATCCGACGCGGGGATCTGGCGCAGCAGCTGGTTCCACCTGAACTGAAAGTACAGCCTTTTAACGACAGCCAGACGCTCTACGCCGCGCTGGCGAACGGGCAGATTGATGCACTGGTAGATAACGTGCTTTCGGCGCGCTGGATGATTCAGAGCCGCTACAGCGAAGCGCTCCATTTCGCTTTCGCCGCCAGCGATACCGCCTGGCCGATCGCCATCGGCGTCAGCGCACAGCAGCCGCTGCTGCGCGCCATTCTCGATAAAGGGCTTCAGCAGATCCCGCCCGATACGCAACAGCGTATGCGCGATGCCTGGAGTAATGAAAATCAGCCGGGCAACGGCGACAGCGGGCCGATAACGCCGCTGCTGTTAACCCTGGCGGCTATTGCGCTGGCGGCGATTGTACTGCTGCTGGCATTGCTAATCCGCCGCTGGCGTCAACAGCGCCAGGAAGCGCGGCAGCGACGGCAGCTTGAGCAGGAACGTGAGGCAGCGCAGCGCGCCAACCGGATGAAAAGCCAGTTTCTTGCCAGCGTCAGTCATGAGCTCAGAACGCCGATGCAGGCGATTCTCGGCCTGCTGGAACTGGAACTGGCGCGCCGTCCACAAATGGAAAGCCTTGCCCTGATCCACAGCAGCGCCACCACGCTGATGACGCTGCTGAACGATTTGCAGGATCACTCGCGCATCGAAAACCAGACGTTTAGCCTGCAACCTGCCCCGCTGGATTTGACGCAGTGGCTGCACGATATTGAACATTTCTGGACACCGCTGATGCGCCCGGACGGGCCTCGCTTTAGCGTGAAGGCGCTGACTCCCCTGCCCGCTGCGGTTCTGCTGGACGGTGGACGTTTACAGCAGATCGCCACTAACCTTATCAGTAACGCGGTAAAATTCACCGCTCAGGGCACGATTACCCTGACGCTGGCCGCCAGCGACGATTGGCTCACGCTGTGCGTTACCGACAGCGGCAGCGGCATTCCGCCTGAGGAGCAGGCGCGGCTGTTTGAACCCTGGTACCAGACGCCATCCGGGCGTGCCCGCTCCGTACAGGGCAGCGGCCTGGGCCTCTCAATCTGTCGCGAGATCGCGCTGCGCATGGGCGGCGATATTCAACTGCGATCGGCTCCGCATAAAGGAACCGAAGTGACCCTGACGCTGCCGCTGCATCTGGCTGAAGCGCTGCCGACCGCCGTTCCGCAAACGGAGACGCACTCGTTACCTTCGCGCCTGCGCGTGGCGGTTGTTGACGATCATCCCACTAACCTGCTGGTGATACAGCAACAGCTAAGCTGGCTTGGGGTAAAAGCGCAGACGTTCGCAGACGGGCGGGCACTGTTACAGGCGGCAGCAACGACGCCTTTCGATATCATTTTCATCGATTACAATATGCCGCATCCCGATGGCCCAACGGTAGCGCGCATAGTGCGCCGCCGTGAACGACACGCCGCCCGGCGTACCCGTCTTATCTATTGCAGCGCCGATGCCCAACTGCCGCAGCAGCCGCAGGCCTGGCGCGATGCGGATGAGGTGATGATTAAACCGGTCGGACTGCATGCCCTGCGCAGCGTGCTGGCGACGTCTGCGCCATCTGATACGCTGGCGGACCTGGATCAGCAGCTATGGCAGCTTGCCAGCCAGGACGCAACATTTTTACCCGCGATTATCGCTACGCTACGCAATACGTTACAGGAAGACAGCCGCGCGCTTCAGCAGGCGCTGACGCAGCAGCAGTGGCAGACGCTGGCAAAACGCGCGCACCGCATGAAGGGCAGCTGGCTGTTATTAGGCATTAATGAAGGCGAGCAGCTTTGCCAACGTCTGGGCGAACAGGCACTGGCACATGATGACTGTAAGGAAACAGTTAATTTACTGTTATTATTAACCGGAAATTTATTAGCCAGACTGGAAGATTATGACGCATCAACATTCGCACACTGAACATGACGGCAACCGTGCCAGACTGCGAGCCGCCTTTATCGTCACCGCCCTGTTTATGCTGGCGGAGGTAGCTGGCGGCCTGCTTTCCGGCTCGCTGGCACTGCTGGCGGACGCGGGACATATGCTGACCGATACGGCAGCGCTGCTGATGGCGCTGTTGGCGGTGCAGTTTGCCCAACGCAAGCCTAACGCCAGTCATACCTTTGGCTGGCTGCGCCTGACCACGCTGGCGGCATTTGTTAACGCCATTGCACTGCTGGTGATTACCGTATTGATTGTCTGGGAGGCGATACGGCGCTTTTACCAGCCGCAGCCGGTAGCAAGCGGTCTGATGCTGATCATCGCCGTCGCCGGGCTGCTGGCGAACCTGCTTTCTTTCTGGTTGCTGCATCGCGGCAGCGGTGAAAGTAACCTTAACGTACGTGCCGCCGCGCTGCATGTGCTGGGCGATCTGCTGGGTTCGGTGGGTGCCATCGCCGCCGCGCTGATTATCATGTTTACCGGCTGGACGCCAATCGATCCGATTCTGTCAATGCTGGTTTCCGCGCTGGTGCTGCGCAGTGCCTGGGCACTGATGAAAGAGAGCCTGCATGAACTACTGGAAGGCGCGCCCGTAGCGATCGATGGTGAAAAGCTGAAGCGCGATCTGACGTTAAATATTCCTGAGGTACGCAACGTGCATCATGTGCATCTGTGGCAGGTTGGCGAAAAACCGATCGTCACCCTGCACGTTCATGTGGTGCCGCCCTACGATCATGATGCGCTGCTACAGCGTATTCATCACTATTTGCACGAGCATTACCAGATCGATCACGCCACGGTACAGATGGAGTACCAGCGCTGCGAAGGAGAAGATTGTGGGCTGACGCTGGGCGCGCCACAGCACGCCCACAATCATCACCATCACTAATCATTCAGGTGCGCGTCTTCTGCTGGCGCGCGCTTTTGATCCATAGCCAGCTGCCGTTTACGGCAATCAGCGTCAGCAGCAGATATTCCAGCGCCATGGCATAGACGCCCTGACGGGCAAAAATCCAGACGCTGATAACATCAATCACCACCCACAGCAGCCAGTTTTCCACATACTTACGCGTCATCAGGATCATCGCCACAATCGACAGTACCATCATTGTCGAATCCCAGAACGGAAAGGCATCGGGCTGTAGCTGCGGCATCGTTACCTGCAGGCCAACCGCCTGCATCAGCACCACAGCCAGCCGGGTCAAAAAAGCAAAAACCGGATCGATCCAGAACGTCATCAGCACAATCGCGAGCAGGCTACCCGCGCCCCAGGCGATCGCCTTACGGCGCGGTAGCCAGCGTATCTGTAACGCCGCCTGGTTATCACCAGCCTGACGACTCCAGGCATACCAGCCGTAAAGATTGGCACCAAAAAAGAACAGCTGCAGCAGCAGGCTGGCATAGAGCTGTATCTGGAAAAAGATCATCGCAAACAGCGTGACGTTAATTAATCCAAACAGATAGTTAATGATTTTTTCTTTACTGGCCAGCCAGATGCAAAGCAGGCCAGCCAGCGTACCTACTGCCTCAATCCATGAGAGATCGTAGCCGCCCGCACCCAGCGGGATATGAACCAGGATATTTTGCGTGCTGAAAAATTCCATATTAGCGCCCTGGAGTATGCCCTCAGGCATTACCCTTTACGTTGAGTTTGAGATCCGCTGCAAAAGATAGCATACGGTTCAGCGGCGTCAGCGCACGCTGGCGCAGTTCAGCATCCACATGAATCTCATGCGCCTCACCTCCCTGCGTCAGGCTTTGTGCAATCGCCTGCAGGCCATTCATCGCCATCCATGGACAGTGCGCACAGCTGCGGCAGGTTGCCCCTTCGCCTGCGGTCGGTGCCTCCAGCAATATTTTTTCCGGCACCGCCTGCTGCATTTTATAAAAGATGCCGCGATCGGTAGCGACAATCATTTGCGGATGCGGCAAAGTTTTCGCCGCCTGGATCAGCTGGCTGGTAGAACCTACGGCATCGGCTAAATCTACCACCGCCTGCGGTGATTCAGGATGTACCAGCACTGCCGCCTGCGGATAGAGTGCTTTCATCTGCCGCAGCGCCTGGGTTTTAAATTCATCGTGAACGATGCAGGCCCCCTGCCAGCAAAGCACATCCGCGCCGGTTTGCTGCTGCACGTAACGTCCCAGGTGGCGATCCGGTGCCCAGAGAATTTTTTCTCCGAGGCTATCAAGATGCTCAATCAGCTCAACGGCAATGCTGGAGGTCACTACCCAGTCGGCACGCGCCTTGACCGCGGCGGACGTGTTAGCATAAACCACGACGGTACGATCGGGATGGCTGGCACAAAAGGCATCAAAGGCCTCGACTGGACAGCCGAGATCGAGCGAACACTCCGCCTGTAGCGTCGGCATCAAAATGGTTTTTTCCGGGCTGAGGATTTTCGCCGTTTCGCCCATAAAGCGCACGCCTGCAACCAGCAGCGTCGAGGCGGGATGGGCGCTACCAAAGCGCGCCATCTCCAGCGAATCGGCGACGCAGCCGCCCGTCTCTTCCGCCAGCGCCTGAATTTCCGGATCGGTGTAATAATGCGCCACCATTACCGCATCACGCTCGCGCAACAGCCGCCGGATATTGTCGCGATAAGCCTGTTTTTCATCTTCCGTCAGGCGGGCAGGCTTCGGTGGAAAAGGATAGAAACTCTCGTTATCGGGCAACAGGCTCATTAAGGGGATCTCGTTTTATTAACTTAACTTATCCAGCTATTTTAGCGCTAATAAGCGGTATAAAAGCAATGTTAGTTTTATATGCTAAACAAGATAATAGAAAACGAGGGCGCTGTCGCTAATTTTACGCGGCGCGTGCGGTATGCTGCCGCACGCTGCGCGGTTTACAGGCTCAGCAGATCGGACTTTTCGATCGCCAGCAGAAAGGCTTTTGCTTCCAGGCCGCCAGCAAAGCCGGTAAGTTTACCGTTGGTGCCGATAACGCGATGGCAGGGAGCAATAATAGAAATCGGGTTGCGCCCGTTAGCTGCACCTACGGCCCTGACTGCGGTGGGATGGCCTATTGCACGCGCAATCTCAGCGTAGCTGCGTGTTTCACCGTAGGGAATCGCCACCAGCGCCTGCCAGACTTTTTTCTGAAACTCGGTGCCAACGAAATCGAGCGGCAGAGTAAATTGCTTCAGATCGCCGGCAAAATAGGCGTTTAGCTGGCGCTCCGTTTCCAGCAGCAAAGGATGCTGTGGATCTTCAGTCACCGGGGCCAGTTTGATGCGCGCCATTTCCCTTTGCCACAACACCGCCGCCAGGCCGCGATCGCTGGCCAACAGCGTGAGCTCGCCTACCGGCGAAGCCATTTTTTTGCTGTAGTAGCTCATTTTCTCCTCCTGATTTGTTCCATCGACTTGCGCATTATCACGCATTTTACGCCGGTTACCGGCTGTTTTCGGTCAGCTGAATAAAAAAACCGCCTGTCCGAAAACGGCGAGTTTTATACTCAAAGCAGGCGTAAAGTGAAACCGAACAGCCGAATGCGGAGCGGAAAAATGATTAACGGTGATATTGCCTGGCAGGCATTAACTTCAAGGGATACGCGTTTTGACGGTGTATTCTATGTCGGCGTGACCTCGACCGGCATTTACTGTCGTCCAGTCTGTCCGGTCAGAGCGCCGCGCCGCGAAAACTGCCTGTTTTTTACCAGTGCGGAAGCGGCAGAGAAAGCGGCTTTTCGCCCCTGCCTGCGCTGCCGCCCGGAACTGGCTCCCGGCAACGCGCCGATGGACAACGCGCATCGTATTACTGATTTGCTATTGCAGCGCATCGATGAAGGCCAGATTGATGCCACCGACAGCCTGGAAGAGGTGGCCGCCTGGTTTCATCTCAGCCTGCGTCAGCTAAGACGTATCGTGCAGCGGGAGCTCGGCGTATCGCCGCTGGAGCTGAAGCAGACGCGACGTCTGCTGCTGGCTAAGCAACTGCTTACCGAAACGCGCCTGCCGATCACCGAAGTCGCCTTTGCCAGCGGCTTCAGCAGCCTGCGGCGCTTTAACGATGTTTTTAGTCAGCGCTATCGGATGCCGCCCAGCCGACTGCGCAAAATGGCGAACGGCGAAACCACGGCGGATCTCAGCGGCTCCTCAACGCTCCTGCTCAGCTATCGTCCACCCTATGACTGGCAGGCCATGCTCGATTTTCTGCGTCTGCGTGCGCTAAAAAATGTGGAATCGGTTGATGAGGAGAGTTACCTGCGCACCGTGCAGCTGGGACGCTATCGTGGCTGGATTCGCGTCACCCACGCCGCAGATAAACCAGCATTGCAGGTGGAGTTTTCTCATTCGCTTAATGGCGCTCTGCCTGCATTACTGCGCCGCTTACGTAACCTGTTCGATCTGGATGCACATCCTCAATGTATTGACGATTGTCTGCGTGAGGACCCATTACTGATGGAGAGTATCAAGCGTAATCCTGGCCTGCGTGTTCCCGGTGCGTTTGATGGTTTTGAAATGACGGTGCGTGCGGTACTTGGTCAGCAGATAACGGTAAAAGCGGCTACTACGCTGGGCGGACGCTTTGCCAGTGCCTTTGGCGAGGAGGCAGAAACGCCCTTTGCTGAACTGACGCGCCTGGCTCCTCAGCCGTCACGCGTAGCCAGCGCGACGGTTGATGAGATCGCCAGCCTGGGGATTGTGAGCGCCCGTGCTCGCTCTATTCTGGCACTGGCTGCCGCCTGCAACGAGGGCGAGCTACAGCTGGAGGCCAATGTGAATCCTGATGAGATAATGCAGCGCCTGCGTCAGCTTCCGGGCATTGGTGAATGGACCGCCTCTTATATTGCCATGCGAGCGCTGCGCTGGCCGGATGCCTTTCCCGCCGGGGATATTGTGATCAGGAATAATCTGGGCGGTATTAGCGCTAAGCAGGCGGAAGCACGCTCTGCGCAGTGGCGCCCCTGGCGCAGCTATGCGGTAATGCATATCTGGAAGAATTTAAGCGCGAAGAAATAAGTTTTGCATAGCAAAAAGGCACCTTTAGGGTGCCTTTCTACATTGGTGGGTCGTGCAGGATTCGAACCTGCGACCAATTGATTAAAAGTCAACTGCTCTACCAACTGAGCTAACGACCCGATGGTGGGTGATGACGGGCTCGAACCGCCGACCCCCTCCTTGTAAGGGAGGTGCTCTACCAACTGAGCTAATCACCCGCAATGCGGTACTGTTCTCGGTCTACACCGGATACTGCTTTAAATGGTGGGTCGTGCAGGATTCGAACCTGCGACCAATTGATTAAAAGTCAACTGCTCTACCAACTGAGCTAACGACCCGCAATGCGGTACTACTGCTTCGGTCTGCACCGGATACTGCTTTAAATTGGTGGGTCGTGCAGGATTCGAACCTGCGACCAATTGATTAAAAGTCAACTGCTCTACCAACTGAGCTAACGACCCGCAACGCGGTACTGCTGCTTCGGTTTACACCGGATACTGCTTTAAATTGGTGGGTCGTGCAGGATAACTCGGCTTGCGCCTCGCCCTTCGGGCCGTTGCCGCTGGCAACGTTGTCTCGCTTTCGCTCGACTCGAACCTGCTACAGGTTCTTATCCTGCCGGTCTGCACCGGATTTTGCTTTAAATTGGTGGGTCGTGCAGGATTCGAACCTGCGACCAATTGATTAAAAGTCAACTGCTCTACCAACTGAGCTAACGACCCACTTTTTGCCTGCCGAAACATAATCGCTTATGCCCCGTCAACGGCGGCATATATTACCGATTTACATTTTCAGCGCAACCACTATTTTCCCTGACGCGGCTCAACTGCTTACCTTTCAGGCGTTAAGACCAGAAATCCAGCGATATCTGGTCAACTTAACGCAATTACAGTCCCGCAGCACGTTTTTGCGCCTGCTTAGCCGCTTCGGTATTCGGGTACTGTTTAATCACCTGCTGATAAACGGCCTTCGCCTTCGCGCTGTCGCCCTTATCCTGCATGATTACGCCAACCTTATACAACGCTTCCGCGCTTTTTGGCGACTTAGGATAATTCTTCACCACGGTAGCAAAATAATAGGCCGCATCGTCTTTTTTGCCTTTGTTGTAATTTAGCTGACCCAGCCAGTAATTCGCATTTGGCTGATAGGTTGAGTCAGGATATTTCTTCACAAAGGCCTGAAAAGCCGTAATTGCCTGATCGTATTGTTTCTTTTCCAGCACCAGCGCAACCGCACTGTTGTAATCGCTGTTTGCATCACCGCTTTGTACCGGTGCCGCTGAGCTACCTGTCGCCGCCCCGCTGCTTGCCGGACTGTCGGTAGCAGCATTATCGCCTGACGCTGCCGCACCGCCCGCGCTGGCTGAAGCACCGCTGCTCAGGCTGTCAATCTGCTGATAGATCTGTTTTTGACGTTCAACCACCTGGTTTAACTGGTAGCTGTTTTCCTGAATCTGACCACGCAGCGAATCGATATCGCTTTGCGTTGCGTTAAGCTGCTGCTGTAGCTGTTGAAGAAGCTGAGCCTGCGAATTAGAAATGCGCTCAAGAGAGGTGACCCGGTCTTCTACCGAGCCGGAGCCGACGTTACTGATTGAAGCCTGGGCATTAGCGGCCCAGGGGGCCGCTATGCCAATCAGTAACGACAGACTCAACAAGTGAGGTCTGAAGCTACTAATCATGTGAGTCTCTTAGTATACCAGGACGGCGCGACGGTTTTTAGAATACGCCGCTTCGTCATGACCAAGAACAGCCGGTTTCTCTTTACCGTAAGAAACGATAGAGATCTGATCGGCAGATACGCCTTTGCCCTGCAGGTACATTTTAACGGCGTTAGCACGACGCTCGCCCAGTGCGATGTTGTATTCCGGCGTGCCGCGCTCGTCTGCATGACCTTCTACGGTCACTTTGTAAGACGGGTTGCCACGCAGGAAAGCCGCGTGCGCATCCAGCATCTGAGCGAAGTCAGAGCGGATGTCATATTTGTCCAGATCGAAGTAAACGATATTGTTCTGCTGCAGCTGCTGCATTTGCAGACGCGCCTGCTCTTCAGAGGACATGTTGCCGCCGTTCATGCCGTTGCCGCTGCCGTAAGCACCATCAGCGCCCATACCACCGTTGGTCTGGTCGTTGTTGTTGTCTTTGTGCGAGCTACATGCAGCCACAGCGATTACCGGCAGAGCCAGCATTAAACCCTTCAGCACTTTGTTCAGTTGCATTTCTAAATCCTGTTATAAGTTGCTATACATATTTACACATGCATCACAGATACGGCGACCAGGCAGGAAATTTGACCTGTCCATCGGTAGCCGGAAGACGCGCTTTGAAACGCCCATCTGTCGAAACCAACTGCAACACGGAACCCATCCCCTGAGTAGAGCTATAGATTACCATCGTGCCGTTAGGTGCGAGACTTGGCGTCTCATCCAGGAACGTGTCCGTTAATTGTTGAACGGCTCCCGTTTCCAGATCTTGTCTGGCGACGTGTTGTGCGCCGCCGTTGGTGCTAATCATCACCATAGATTTTCCGTCAGTGGCAACGTCAGCATCCTGGTTTTGTGAACCTTCCCAGGTAATACGCTGCGCGGTGCCGCCATTGACGCTAATTTTATAAATCTGCGGACGTCCCGCCTGATCTGAGGTATAGGCGATATTCTGGCTGTCCGGATACCAGGTAGGCTCGGTGCTGTTATAGCGTCCGTCCGTTACCTGACGAATCTGACCGGAACCAAGATCCATCACGTACAGATTGAGGCTGCCGGTTTTAGAAAGCGCAAACGCCAGCTTCGAACCATCCGGTGAGAAAGCCGGTGCGCCGTTATGACGCGGGAACGATGCCACCTGACGAATAGCACCATTGGCCAGCGTCTGGATAACCAGCGCGGATTTACCGCTCTCAAACGTCACATAGGCCAGTTTACTGCCGTCCGGTGACCAGGCTGGTGACATCAGCGGCTGCGGCGAACGATGAACAACAAACTGGTTGTAGCCATCATAGTCGGCAACGCGCAGTTCATAAGGGAACTGACCGCCATTGGTCTGCACCACATACGCGATGCGGGTACGGAAAGCGCCTTTGATACCGGTCAGCTTCTCGAAAGATTCATCGCTGGCAGTATGCGCCGCATAGCGCAGCCACTGCTTAGTCACTTTGTACTGGTTTTGTGCCAGCACGGTGCCCGGCGAACCGGAGGTATCGACCAGCTGGTAAGAGATGGTGTAGCTGCCATCAGCACCAGGCTGGATTTGCCCCACCACAACCGCATCGATTCCCAGCGCGGTCCAGGCCGCTGGCTGCACTTCCGCCGCGCTGGTTGGCTGCTGCGGCAGACGAGAACGATCCAGCGGATTAAATTTGCCACTGTTGCGCAGATCGGCAGCGATAATCCCGCCGATATCTTCCGGCGCGGCACCAGGGCCATCCCATTTAAACGGGACAACGCCTATCGGACGCGCCGTGTTTACCCCCTGGGTAATTTCGATGCGCACTTCCGCGTGCAGCATCGCTGCCCACAGAAGAAGAAAAAAGCTTAAGGTTACACGTAGTGCCTGCTTCATTTTCTCTCCCTTATCTGAACATTTACGTCCACGATAATTCGCACTGTTCCTGACGACGATTAGCTAAGTCCATACAGAGTATGGCAAGCTAACCATAGTTCAACCTACCATTTGTTACTGCATTATTAAGGCTTGAATTCCAGCACTGCATCCTTCACCGCCTGCCAGACATCCTGGCTTGGCGGCTTCGGCATCCGCGCCATGCGCGCTGCGTTAATC